>CAZYPC010000031.1:10756-44396 GCA_964649165.1 uncultured Chryseobacterium sp. | reverse complement strand
GGGCTGCAGAGCGATGAGAAGCTGCTCATCGGTGGCGACTTCGCCACGTACAATGGAGCGCCCAAGACCTGGTTGGCGCGCCTGCTGCCCAACGGCACCCTGGATGCCACCTACCCCAACGGCAGCGGCCCGAATGGCGCGGTGAACGAGTTGGAGGTATTGTCCTCCGGCAAGGTGCTGATCGCCGGAAGCTTCACCGCAGTGAACGGCACCGCGTGCGGGCGCATCGCGCGGCTGAACGCGGACGGCAGTCTGGACAACACGTTCAACCCGGGAACGGGCGCGGACCAGAACAACATCACCCTGATGCGGCTGCACGCGGACGGGAAGATCCTCCTGCGCGGCACCTTCTTCACCTTCAATGGCCTGAACAAGCCCGGCTTCGTGCGCCTGAACGCGAACGGGTCCGTGGACACGCCCTTTCCGCAGACCGGCGGGGACTTCCTCGGAGGCGCGGTGAGCGACCTGCGCACCCAGGCGGACGGCCGCATCGTCGCCGTGGGCAGCTTCACGGAATACGACGGCACGTTCCGGCGGCGCGTGGCGCGGTTGAACAACGATGGATCCCTGGACCTGACCTTCGATCCGCTGAACGGACCGAACACCACGGCGAGCGCGGCCGCGGTGCTGCCGGACGGGCGCATCCTGATCGGCGGCTCATTCTCCTCTTACAACGGTACGTTCGCCAACCGCATCGCCCGGCTGGAAACCACCGGTGCGCTCGACGTGACCTTCACCGGTCTGAGCGGTTTCACGGTGCTGCCCACCAACATCAACGCCCTCCAACTGCTGGCGGACGGGCGCATCAATGTGGCCTCCTCCGGCTTCTGGAACCAGGACCTCAACACCCTCCATTTCACCCGCCTCGCCGCCAACGGCGGCGCCGATCCTGGGTTCACGCCGGAATACGCCATCAGCACCTGGACCGGCATCACCGACATGGTGATGCGGCCGGACGGGCGCATGGTGGTGAACTGCGGCGTGCAGGGCCTGAGCGTGCGCGGCCCCTCGCAGTTCCTGGCGAACGGCGGGCTGGACATGACCTTCAACCCCGGATCCGGTATCGGCGAACAGGTGTACGCCATCGTACATCAGCCGGACGGCAAGGCGATCATCGGCGGATCCTTCGTGGGCTACAACGGCGGGCTCCGCAAGCGGCTGGTGCGCATCGATGCCACCGGGAACGCCGACCCGAGCTTCAGCACGGGCCTCGGACCGAACGCGGACATCCGGGCCCTGGCGCTGCAATCCGATGGGAAAGTGCTTATCGGTGGTCTCTTCGCCACATACAATGGCACCACCCGGCACCGGCTCGCCCGCCTGAACAGCGACGGCACGCTGGACCCCAGTTTTGCCCTGGGACCGAACTCCGCCGGCGCGCTGGTGAACGCCATCGCCGTGTTGCCCAACGGGAACATCCTCATCGCCGGGGATTTCACCCTGGTGAACAGCATTCCGCGCAAGTACATCGCCCGGTTCCTGCCGAACGGCACCCTGGATACCACCTTCGACCCCGGAACTGGGCCGAACGGGGCCATTACCGACCTGACGGTACAGCCGGACGGGAAGATCCTGATCGCCGGGAGCTTCACCTCCATCGCTTCCATGGCGCGCCCGCGCATCGCCAGGCTGAACCCGGATGGCAGCCTGGACACCAGCTTCGACCCCGGCACCGGCATCGCATCGGGCAGCACCATCAACACCTTCCTGCTGCCCGGCGATGGTCGCATCCTCATCGCTGGCTCCTTCAGCACCTACAACGGCAACACCTGCGGGAACATCGCGCGCCTCACGGCCCAAGGCGCGTTCGATGCCACCTTCAACGCGGGCACCGGCTTTTTCCCCGGCGTGTCGAATTGCGCGCAACAGCCGGACAGCCGCCTGGTGCTTTCCGGCGGCTTCGCCACCTACCAGAGCGCATCCCGCTCGCGCGTGGCGCGGCTGGGCCTGGACGCCACCTTGGACAACACCTTCGTACCCACCACCGGTGCCAACGGGCAGGTGACCGCGCAAAGCCTGGCGCCCGACGGCAGCATCCTCATCGCCGGGCTCTTCACCGCTTACAACAGCACGGGCCGCAAGCGGCTCGCACTCATCCGCGGCACGCGGCGTGTGGCGGTGAAGGTCCTGCTGGAAGGGCCGTTCACCGGCAGCACCATGACCGACGCACTGCGCACGCTCCCCTCCTTCCCGCTCACCGAACCGTTCACCGCGCTGGGCTACAGCCACCCGACGTTCATCCCGGGCAGCACCATCCTGCCGGGTGTGCTCACCGTGAGCGGCAACGACGCCATCGTGGATTGGGTGCTGGTGGAGATGCGCCCATCAGCCTCGCCGGGAACCATCGCTGCGGCGCGCGCGGTACTGCTTCAGCGGAACGGCGATGTGGTGGACCTGGACGGCCTCTCCACCATCGGCTTCGCCGGCCTCGCGGACGGGTCCTATTGCGTGGCCGTGCGCCCCCGCAACCACCTGCCCGTGATGCGCGCCGCCTCCTCGCCGATCGCCTATGGCACCGGCGTGCCCATGGTGGACTTCACCCTTACCGCCACAGCGGTATACGATGCGGACGCCCGCAAGACCGTGGGCAGCGTGCAGGTGCTGGCCGCCGGTGATGTGAGCTGGAACCAGGAGGTGAAATACACGGGTGCCGGCAACGATCGCGACCCGATCCTGATCCGCGTGGGCAGCACCACGCCGAACAACGCTGTGAGCGGTTACTGGCGCGAGGACGTGAACATGGATGGCGTGGTGAAGTACACCGGCAGCGCGAACGACCGGGATATCATCCTCACCAACGTGGGCAGCACCACGCCGAACAATACACGGGTGGCTACGCTGCCGTAAGAGTTCATACCGACAAGCAGCTTTCCTACTTTCGGGTCCTCAACCATGGAACCCATGCGCACATTCCTGATCCTCGCCACTGCCACGTTCGTTCTGAACACCACCGCCCAGATCGACGTCAACAAGATGATGCAACAGCACATGGGTGGCGGCGCCAAGGTGGAGAACGACGACAGCCCCTTTGTGCCGAACGAGTTCATCGGCAGCTTCCGGATGGAGATGCACATGTTCGACGGCACCACCGAGCAGAAGAACAGCCCCACGAACATGCGCTATTGGAGCGCAGAGGACAAGACGATGAACAAGATGGAGATGCCCGACTCCAAAGGCAAGGACATGCGGATGATGACCGACCTGAAAGGCAAGTGGCAGTACACGCTGATGACCGATGAGAAGGGCAAAAAGACGGCGATGAAGAGCAAGAAGAAGAAAGTGAGCCTGGGTGAAGAGGGCAAGGCGAATGATGCGGAGATCACGGAAACGGCAGAGACGAAGACCATCGAAGGCCACACCTGCACGAAGACGATCGTGAAGAACGACGACGGCACCTGGACGGGTTGGGTGGCCAAGGACATCAAGGCACCGTTCGGCGATATGGCCCGCAGTGTCGGCCACCGTGGCGATGACAAGATGATGAAGAGCTACAAGGGCATGGGCTTCCCGCTGGAGTTCGAATGGGTGGATGCCAAGGGCGGCAACCGCATGGTGTGCTACGTGAAGGAGCTGAGCGTCGGGCCCGTGGACGCCGGTGTGTTCAGCCTCGATGGTTACGAGGTAACGGAGATGCCGAGCTTCGGACAGTAGTCGTGGCGAGGTGAGGATCCGACCCGGGGCAGGCATTCCACCGCTATGGTAGTGACGTGCTTGATGGTCTGCTAGAACCAAACGTTACCGGCCATTCGGGATCATCCTGACCCACATGTGCCGGGGCCGGCGGGTGGGTCGCTGGACGGAATGATCGCATCGAGCCGGACCCTTGCGCCCGCACACCTCGTAGGTGATCCCATTCCTTTCAGCTCCATCAGAACTGGAAAGCATCCGGGGCCATGCGTCTGCGTCTTCCGGTCATGTCAACCACCAACCTCCCGAATGCTGGGGTCATCCCGATCGCTTACGCGTGCGCATTGACAGCGGCCAGCTTCCCGGCCTGCGCGCAGAGCGTGTTCCATCGCGCCTATGGGTACGAATTCGGCTTCGCTCCGGCGTTCGAGCAGGTAATGCGGCTTCCCAGCGGCTCGTTCATCCTCTATGGTGAGGGCGGCTACCCGGAAACCGGCGGGCTCTCCAAGTTGGACGCTCAAGGGCACATGCAATGGAACCAGCGGTGGGAGTTCCCCAACTTCAACAGCCAGGGCGCGGCCGTGAACCGTGTGCTCCTGGATGGCGAGGGCAAACTGATCGTGGCCGTGCGCGGCATCTATCCAGGCGACGGTGCGCTGGTGCGGATGGATACCAATGGAACAGTGCTGTGGACGCGGCAGTTCGGATCGCCCGTGGGTGATGTTATCCTCACTGCTGATGGCAACTGTGCCGTCCTCGTGGAGAAGAACCTCGCGGCCGACGACGATCCGAGGGACATCCACCTGTACAAGTTCGCGTTGGACGGAACGATGCTGTTCGGCAAGCGGTATCACTGCGGCCAGCAGTTCATCAACTTCGACAACATCTCGAAGACCAGTTACAGCTTATTGGAGAGCGCGGAAGGAGACTTCCTGCTCGCGTTCAGCTACGGCGAGCGGTTCTGCCTGCTGAACACCGATGCGGACGGCGACATCGAATGGATGAAGGTGTACATGGATCCCGCGTTGGAGCCCCCGATGTGGGTGGGCCGAACGTGGTCGTTGTGGCCGATCGCCGATGGTACGCTCCTCGCCGGCTTGCGCATGTCGCCAGGAACTGACCACGCGTTGGTCACGGCCCGGATCGCCGGGGATGGGCAGGTGCTTTCCTCAACCGTCATAGGCACGGGGGAATTGGACAACCTGCGCGGCTGCGTTCAGGCGGCTGATGGGTCACTCTACCTGTGCGCTGAACTGGACCAGGGCGAACCCTACCAGGAACATGGCATCCTGCATCTTGACGCGGCCGGGTCCTACCTGGGAGGCTGGCGCTTCAATGGAGCCTCTCCCCGCCCTGTTGTCGGGTTCGGTGCAGACACTGACGGCCTTTTCGACCTGCTGCGGGTGCGGAATTTCACGGAGAGCTCGAGCGAACGTGAAGTTGAACGCACGGCCGACCTGCTGACCACGGACTGTGACACGACCTGGCCGCTGCCGCTTTCCCAGCAGGTGGGCGACATCGGGGTGATCGATTCCGTTCCGTTGGTGGCTTATGAAGTTTCAGCCCCATCGGAGGACTCCATTGTGATCACCCCTCGGCCGGTGACGGAGCGCAGCGTTTGCGGAACTACCGGGCTTGTCGGATCGTCCTCCGAGCCTTCGGGATGGTATCCGAACCCGACCAGTGGCCTGTTGTACCCGGCGATCGGCAAGGGCTCGATGCCCATGTTGGTCGAACTCATGAACAGTGGAGGGGCCAACGTGGTGCGAACCATGCTCATCACCCCTGGACCATTGGATCTGGGCACGCTCCCCCCGGGCATCTATCTCTTGCGTTCCCGATCCTCAGACGGTTCGGTGAGTTCGATGCGGCTGCTGAAGGAATAGCCCGGAACGGGCATCTTCGTAGGATGAACCACCTGGCCATCCTCACCTGCGCCGTGAGCATTTTCATGCTTGGCGCGCCTTGGTATTCCAAAGCGATGTTCCTGCGGCCTTGGGCACGCGCGAACGGCATCGACCCGGACGCTCCGAGAGACAAGTCGCAGGGAAAGCACCCGGCCACGGTCTTCGGTGTCGCGTTCATCATGGCCTGGATCGCGGCATACGCGTTCGCGATCGTTGTCGGGCACGGGCACGGGCCTCTCTCCTTGCTCCACTGGTTGCACCACGGCTTCGTCTGCGGCTTCGGCATCGCGGCCACGAGCTTCGCGATCAACTACCAGTTCGCGAACAAGCCGGTCTCGCTGCTGTTGATCGACGGCGGCTACCACCTCGTGCAGTTCACCCTCTACGGGCTGATCCTCGGCCTATGGCAGTGATCATCGCCGCACGATGAAGCCATGACGTTCGCCGTCGTCGAGAGATAGTAGTTGATAGCTGCCAGGAACAAGATCATTCACAAGGATGGACGCGGCCACTGCGGAGATCCGTTTTATCAAGCGGCCATTGATGTCAAGCACATCGAACCGGCCTGGCCGATCGACGATCAGCACATCACTCGCGGGAACGGGATGCACCGACCACGAGTCGTTGCGGTCGTGAACCGCGATCCCCGTCGGGAGTTGGCCCACGCAGCAGTTGCCGCCGTCACCGATGTCATACACACCGCTCCAGCAGCCGTACTGGGTGTGGTGGAAAAGCAGGTTACCACCCCATGCGTCCAGGAAGTAGTCCGCCACCTGGTCAACCGTATTGCACCCGCCCTGTTGCGTACTGCTGTCGCAGCTGTAAGAACAGATGATGAGCGGGTAGCCGTTCGCGTTGGTCAACGTGGAGGGCGGCATCACGACGACATCCGAGATGCCTGACGTGACCCCACCGATCACCGTGCTCTGCGTGATGGCCCCGGTACCGCAATGGTCGTTGTTGCCGTTGTATCCGGCCCACAGCACAGCGACCACATTGGACGCGTAAGGTCCTGTGATGCTGATCACCGCGAACTCATAGCTCACGATACCGATGTGCAGGTCCGGGATGTCCTGATCGACGCTGATGGTAAGCGCGCCACCGTCGTAGTTGCTGAAGATGGCGACGTTCCCCTGCGGATCGCAGAATGTGCCCTGGGCCAACATTGCGAAGGAGAACATGATGGTGAACGGGAACAGGACAGCACGCATGGTGCGGAGAATTGGTCGCGTGAAACTAGGGAGCCTGTCGTTTCCTTCGCAGGATGGCACGCAAGGGCAGTACGCTCACGAGCACCGCACTGAAGGCCCTGCTCGACTCGGCCTATGAGCGTTATGCCCGTCCAGCGTTCGTTGAGGACGACCCGATCAACATCCCGCGCGCGTTCAGCCGGCGGGAGGATGCGGAGACCATCGGCTTCCTCACGGCCACCATCGCCTGGGGCCAGCGTGTAACGATCATCAACAACGCTCGGCGACTGGTGCGACTGATGGATGATTCACCGCACGACTTCGTGATGAACGCGACGGGCAACGACCTGTCCCGGCTCGATCGTTTCGTCCACCGCACCTTCAACGGAACCGATGCGCGGCACTTCATCCAAGGGATCCGGCACCTGTACATCGGGCACGGCGGCATCGAGAACGCGTTCCTGGAGAACGGAGAGGTGTATGACATGGGCACGGCCATCGCCCGGTTCAAGTCGCGCTTCTTCGAGCCGACACACCAGGCCCGCACGCGGAAACACGTGGCCGATCCGGGTAAGGGCAGCAACGCCAAGCGCATCAACATGTACCTGCGTTGGATGGTACGACCCGACGATCGCGGGGTGGACCTGGGTCTATGGAAGAGGATACCGACCTCGGCACTGCATGTTCCGCTGGATGTGCACACCGGGCGCGTTGCCCGCGAACTCGGCTTGTTGAAGCGCGCTCAGGACGACTGGAAAAGCGTGGTCGAACTCACGGGGCAGCTCCGTGAATTCGACCGTTCCGACCCTGTGAAATATGATATCGCTCTGTTCGGGATCGGGATCGATCACTCGAACGCCATGCGCGTCACCCGCTCGGTACCACGCTCGTCCACCGCACGCAAGAGGTAGGTGCCGGTGGGGAGATCGCCGCGCTCGATGAGGAAGGTCTTGCTCCGGCGGGAGATCCGCTGGAGCAACTGGCCTTTGAGATCGAACAGTTGCAGATCCACACGACCGATGAACTCATCGCTCAGCCGCACGGTGGCGTTCCCTTGTGAGGGATTGGGGAACACGAGGAGACCCGCGTCCGTCAAGTCCGATTCCTGCACCATCGTGAGCGACCCATAGGTCAACGTGTTGAGCGTGGTGTTCGTGATGACGGGCGCATTGTTGTCGAAATAGATGTCCGCTGTATTGCGCGCCAACGTGCCTTCGGGAAGTTCTTCGATGTGATCGATGCCGAAGCGGACGAAACCCTGGCTCGCGAGGAAGTCGGTGCCGCTATCGGGCAGGTTGATGTTCTCGAAGGTGATCCGCAGGACGCCGTCGGTCTGCAACAGTGCATGGTACGGATGGCTGGCGTCCAGCATCCGAAGCGTCGAGGGGTCCAGATCCGTATCGAGCGTGTCGAGGATGACGACCTCGTGGGCGGCGGCATTCCCTGTGTTCTGGAAGCGTACGCGATAGGACAATCGGCTGCCCATGGGCGTCCAATGCTGCGTTCCCTCACCAGGAGGCACGACCTGCTTGTCGTTCGGGTCGACCGCGCAGAGCAGGACGGGGTCATAGGTTCGCGTGTCCACGCTCGCAGGCACGCCATCGATCAACGCGGTGGCCTGCACCTCGTCGTTCAGCGTTTCTCCCACATGGTCGCTTCCTGGCAGGTGAACCACGATGTGGACGTCACGCGAATGGGTCGGCTGCGTATTCGGGAAATCCCAGGTCGCCACACCGTTCTCCACGGTGTTCGGTGCTGGGTAGGCGGTCATGAAGGTGGTAAGCTCATCGAGAATGACTGTCAATTGGACGTCGCTCACCTGATTGCCTGTATTCGTCACGGTCGCCCAGTAGGAGATGTCCATGCCACAACGCATGGGTGCGCTGCCGATGTCCGGCGTGAGCTCACTGAAGACGCCTCCGGCCTGCAGACCGAAATCATTGTCCTGTGAAACACCCTGCGTGGGGACCTCCACCACATAGGTGTTCGTCGTAGTGAACTGCCAGTGATCCTCAGCGGGCTTGCTCACGGCGTAGCCAGCGGGTACAGCATCGAACCAGTAGAGACCGCTGGCATTGGTGTACGTCGCACCAAGGTCGGTGGCTTCCACGCGCATGTTCATCAGGCCATGGTCGTTGCCGTTGAAAAGGCCATCGCCATTGATGTCATTGAAGACGCGGCCCATGATCTTGCCGGAGGCATTGCTCAGGTTGGTGTAGCACACGACCTTGTCGAGCGTGGCGCTGGCTACGAAGAGGTCCTCGTCGCCGTCGTTGTCCACATCACCTGAGGCGATCGCGGTGGCGGGCATTTCGAAGGTCACGGTCTGGTGCGGCCCGAAGTTCCCCTGCCCATCGATGTTCTCATACCAAGCGACCTCCTGCAGCGCGCTCGAAGTGACCACAGCGTCCTTGTCGCCGTCACCATCGAGGTCGACCGCAGTGACATTCTCCGGTGTGTTGAAGGCTTGATCGAGGAAGGCGGGAGAGCCGAACGCGATATTGTCGGGGTCGTTGCGCTGCCAACCCACCACACCGGCGGCCACATTGGCCAGGATGATGTCCGGGTGTCCGTCATTGTCCAGGTCCTCGGCGGTGCCGAAACCGGAAACGCTGAGCTGCTCAGGGAGCTGTAGTTCGCCGTCGATGTTGAAGCAGACCTGCACCTGGTTCGCGACGCGGGAGGAGAACAGGACGTCCAGGTCCCCGTCGCCTTCGATATCCACCGCCTTGGCGAAGGCCATTTGGGTGAGCGAAGCGACCACCATGGGCACGCTCAGATCGCCTTCCCCATCGTTGTTGTAGCTCACGGCCAGTTGCCCACCGGGCAGAACGAAGAACGCATCCTGGTCCCCATCGGCATCGAGGTCGGCACAGTGCATCTCATCTGCGCTCAGCGTACTGGCCAGTGTGATGGAACCCGGAAAGCTCCCGTTGCCATCATTGAGGTGTATGTAAAGGCCACCATTCTCCTCGCGACTTCCGATGATGTCCGGAGCGCCATCGCCGTTCAGGTCGCCCATGCAGGCTACTGTCTCCTCATTGCCGACCGAGAAGGGCTGGTCCAAGGTGCCATGGCCGTCCGTGTTCAGATAGACACCCAATCCCTGACGGGAACCTACGATCATGTCCAGGTCACCATCGGCATCCACATCCGCCAGGTCCACGCTCCGCGGGCCTTCACAGATATACTGGAACGCAGGGCCGAACTGGGCCGAGGCGGGGGTCATCGAGGTGACCAACAAAGCTGCAAAGGAGAAACGCACGAAGCGCATAGTGCGAAGAGTTTGGGGCGCTCCTACGCCCAAGCCCTTCGACTAGTTTCATCCAACTATCGATGACCGGCTCAAAATACCGGACAAATGACGGCCAGCCACCTACACGTGGCTGTAGTTCGGGGCCTCCCGTGTGATGAACACGTCGTGCGGGTGGCTCTCCTTCATACCCGCGCTGGTGATGCGGATGAAACGTGCCTTTTTCAGCGCGTCGAGGTCGGGCGCGCCGCAATAGCCCATGCCCGCCCGTAGCCCCCCGACCAATTGGTGGGTGACCTCCTGTAAGTGGCCTTTGTAGGGCACACGGCCGCTGATCCCTTCGGGCACGAGCTTCTTGATATCGTCCTCCATGTCCTGGAAGTAGCGGTCCTTGCTGCCCTGTTGCATGGCCTCGATGCTGCCCATCCCGCGATAGGTCTTGAACCGTCGGCCCTCGTAGATGATCGTCTCCCCCGGGCTCTCTTCCACCCCGGCGAACATGCTGCCGATCATCACCGTGCTGGCGCCTGCGGCCAGTGCCTTCACCATGTCGCCGGTGTAGCGGATGCCACCATCGGCGATGACAGGAACACCGCTGCTGTCGATCGCGCTGGCACAATCATGCACGGCGGTGAGTTGGGGCACGCCCACACCGGCGATCACGCGGGTGGTGCAGATGCTTCCGGGTCCGATACCGACCTTCACCGCATCGGCACCGGCTTCGACAAGGTCGCGCGCCGCTTCTGCGGTCGCGATGTTGCCCACGACGACATCGATACGCGGAAAAGCCTTTTTCACCAGTTTCAGCATGTCGACCACGCCCTTGGTGTGGCCATGCGCCGTATCGATGACCACGGCATCGACGCCGGCTTCAACCAGCGCGGCTGCACGGTCCATCGTATCGGCCGTGACACCGATTGCAGCCGCCACGCGCAGTCGTCCAAGCTTGTCTTTGCAGGCGTTCGGCCGTTGCCGCAACTTCAGGATGTCCTTGTAAGTGATCAGACCAACGAGTTTGCCCTTGTCGTCCACCACGGGCAGTTTCTCGATCTTGTATTCCTGCAGGACCCCCTCCGCCTCGGCCATGCTGGTCTCGGGCTTGGCGGTGATGACGCGGTCCTTGGTCATCACTTCGGCCACAGGACGTCCCATTTTCTTCTCGAACCGGAGATCGCGGTTGGTAACGATGCCGACCAGTTTGCCGGTCGCATCCACCACGGGGATACCACCGATCCGATGCTCGCCCATCAATTTCAACGCATCGCCGACGGTGGCCGCCTCGTCCAGCTTCACCGGATCCTGGATCATTCCGCTCTCGCTGCGCTTCACCCGGCGCACCTCGTTCGCCTGTTCCGCGATGGGCTGGTTCTTGTGGATCACCCCTATACCGCCCTGTTGCGCGATGGCGATGGCCAGTTCGGCACCGGTCACGGTATCCATGGCAGCGCTCACCACCGGGATGTTCAGCGCGATGTTCCTGCTGAACCGGGTGCGGATGTCCACCTGCCTCGGAAGCACTTCCGACCAGCCGGGTACGAGCAGCACGTCGTCGTACGTGAGTCCTTCAACAGCAAAGCGTTCCGAGATCGAATGCCCATTGGCCTGAGCGGCCTCCAAGGGCTTGCGCGTAGGCGCGGTAGCGGATCGTTCCATGGCCAAAAGTAGGGCTTTGCACGATGCGGACCCTTGTGACCAAGTGGGACGGGGCTTTCGCGCCCCTCTCCGATCAAAGCGGCATCGACCAACCGCCCCTTGCTGTTGCGATCAAGGGCAACACAAGAATGTCACCGTGCCGCGCTCCTCGAACTTCTTACCCGCGCCGTTGAACACGGCCACGTAGTAGGCATAGACGCCCTGCGGAACGAAGTTACCGTTGACCGTTCCCTTCCAGGGCTCACTCACGTCCGTGGTGCTCCAGATCTGCTGGCCCCAGCGATTGAAGATGATGAACTCGTAGCCCTTCACATCCACGAAGGCCACAACAGGTTGGAAGCGGCTATTCTCCAGGATCGTACTGCCTGCATTGAAGGCGTTAGGCACCCAGACCGCCTCCTCCTGGATGGCGCACGCTGTGTTGCTGGTGCTCACGGCCTGTATCCCCGAAGGATTTCCCACTTCAATGGCTTCGACATAGTAACAGAACCGCCCATTGCTTTCGATGAAGCCGTTCACGTTGTCCTCCGCTTCCCACTCGGTAGGACCGTTGAAGGCGATCGGAGTGAAAGGCGCGTCTCCGATACTCCGGTACACGGCATACCCGCTCACCGTCCCGGCCCATTGCTCATAGCCGTTCCACCGGAGCCGGTTCACCCCGTCCGTGCCTGCCTCGGCAGTGAGCAACAGGGTCGTTCCCTCATTGCTGGTAAGCACTTCCACGCCACAACTGTCCTCCACGATCACGCGATAGGAATAACTGCGCAGGTCGGTGATCACGTCCAGATCGTTGAAGACGACCGTGGGACTGGAACTGCCCGGCTGCGTGGCGATCTGCTCCCAAGGTTCGCCGTTGTTGGTGCGCTCCAACCGGTAGCGCCGAACGCTGGCCGACTGATCCACGCTGTCCACCACCACGATGTGGTTATCCGCAACAACGGTCGCCACACGGAGGTAGTTGGACTGTGGCAGCGCGGGATAATCCGTGAGCTGGCAGATCTGGTTGCTCAGCGATCGCATGAACACGGAATCACCGATGGCTTTGATGGTGTAGCAGTATTCCGAAAAAGGCACCAGATCCTCGTGCGTGAAATTCAGCGTGGAACCGGGGACCGTGCCTATCAGGATCGCCGGTGCTCCATTGACAGCGACGTAGACCTCGTAGGTGTTCACATCCCAGCCCAAGTAGGGGGTCCAGGCGACCAAGCAGTGCGCTTCGCAGCGATCGTAGTAGGTGGAAGCGAAAATGGACGTGTGTGGAGGCCGGGTCGCACTGGTGTTCGGGGCTGGCGGACTGCCACTGAAGCAAGTGTCGAAAGCGGCCACGGTGTACGATTCGGCGCCGCCACCTGCAGCGCTGTTGTCCCATACGTAGGTCGTGATGTCCTGACCGAAGACGGTATCGATGATGTAGTTGTTCCCAGCGTCGATCAAGAAGATGATGTAGCCGTCGGTATCGGGTTCGGGACTGGGGTCCCAATCGAGCACGACCTGGTTCGTGGAGGTATCGACACTCACGGTCACCATGGTCGGCGGGGTAGGCGCTGTAACGTCAGCAAAGACATCACCCGTGATGTTGCTGTAACTGATACAGCCGAGCTGATCCTCCAGCCCAATGCGGTAGGAGAGCGAGTCCTCGCAGATGTCGATCACATGCTGGTAGTGTGTCCGCAAGGAATCCACTTCATCCAGCTGCGACCATGTTCCGAGCGGGTGCTCGAGCAGCACCAGTTGCTCGTCATTGGAGGTGCTCAGGAGAGGCGTATGCAGCAAGCTCCAATCCAGGACAGCGCTCCCCAACGGCGTGCTTTGGGACAGGGTAAGGAAGATCGTTGACAGGGTATCGCTGGCGAACGACTCATTCGGTTCTGGGTCCACCGTGACCGTGGTCATGAAATAGAAGCGCGGACCGGTATCGGCACCGGCACCGGCGTGCGTGAACGTATTCAGGCCATAGACATTCACCGTTCCAGCCACTGTATAGGGGCCGGCCTCCACGTTGCTCGTATAGACCCGGTACTCCTGGAAGATGTTGGTAGGGTCCAGCGGCACCACCCAGGTCAAGGTCACGTCTCCGGCCACATCAACGGAGGCACAACGCAGCGAAGGCGGATCCAACACCGCTGCCGAAGCGATGAAGGAAAGCAAGCCGGCGAACAGCGTAGGGATCGAGCGCACGTATGGACAACGTTGCCGTCTGTGGATCGTTGCCGGAAAGAAGACGCTCACGGTCTGGGAGATGTTGCCGCCTAGGGATGCGGAAAACGGTGGCTAAGTTCAGAAGGGATCCGCGTTGGCCGATCGCGCCTTGGCCGTGCGGTACTCCGTAATAATACGATCAACGATGGTGGCGGCCGGCAAAATGCCGTCCAATGCAGCACTCACCTGGCCGATCTCGAGTTCCCCTTCCTCCAGATCCCCTTCGAACATGCCCCGTTTGGCCCTCGCACGTCCGAGTAGGGCCTTCAGTTCGTCCACTGAGGCGCCACGGGCATACGCCGCCTGCACGTCGGCAAAAAACTTGTTGCGCATCAACCTAACGGGAGCCAGTTCCTTGAGGGTGAGGAGCGTATCCCCTTCCTTGCTGTCGACCACATGCTGCTTGAAAGCAGGGTGCGCGCTGCTCTCCTCGCTGGCCACGAACCGGCTGCCGACCTGCACGCCATCAGCCCCCAACGCCATGGCGGCGAGCATCGCCCGGCCATCGGCGATACCGCCCGCCGCGATCACCGGAACGTTCACGGCATCACGTACCAAGGGAACCAATACCAGCGTGGTGGTCTCCTCTCGTCCGTTATGTCCACCGGCCTCGAATCCTTCGGCCACCACGGCATCCGCTCCAGCATCCACCGCCTTGCGGGCGAACTTCACGCTCGCCGTTACATGCACCACCACGATACCTTGGTCCTTCAGCTTTCTGGTCCATGTGGCGGGATTGCCTGCGCTGGTGAAAACAATGCGCACACCTTCCTCCGCGATCGTCCGCATGTGTTCTTCCACGTTCGGGTAGAGCAACGGCACGTTCACCGCGAAGGGTTTCGGCGTAGCGGCCTTGCACTTCCGGATATGCTCGCGAAGAACATCGGGATACATGCTTCCACTACCCAGGACACCCAACCCGCCGGCGTTGCTCACGGCGGAGGCCAGTCTCCACCCGGAGCACCAGATCATTCCAGCCTGGACCAGCGGATAGCGGATACCCAGAAGGTCGGTGAGTCGGTTGGGCATAGGGCTGCGAAGGGCGGGCGAAAATATCGCCCCATATGAAGCGGATCCAACTGTCCACGATCGGGTCCGGGATCGTTGATATCCTGCCCGGTCGATCCGCCGTAGCACGGGCGGGAATTCTTGTAGGTTTGCCCGATAGTCTGAACCCGTACGCCAACCCGCATGAACGCTCGGATACGCAACTGTGCACTGGTGCTCGTTTTCCTTACCGCGCTGGTGGGGGGCACGAAGGCACAATACGCTTGGGATTTCGGCATCCACTTGGGTGGTGCCAACTACCTGGGGGAAATGGGCGGTAAGGAGGACCCGCGGAAGGACTTCATCTGGGATCTGAAGCTCAACCAGACGCGGTGGTGCGTGGGGGGGTTCGCCCGCCGGAAGCTCAACCGCATGATCTCCCTGAACACGGGCCTGCTGTTCTTCCGGATCCAGGGTTCGGACATCAACAGCCAGAACCCGGCACGTGTGGGTCGCAACCTGAACTTCCGCAATAACATGCTGGAGTGGTACCTGCGTGGGGAGTTCACCATCTTCCAAGACAATGACCTGGGCGGTCACGGGCGCTACCGGACGGATTTCCGCCTGTTCGGCTATGCGGGAGCGGCGGTGTTCCTGCACAATCCTCGTGGGGAGTACACGGGACCGACGAACAGCGAATTGTCCAACGGCGATATCGTGTCGCTGCGCCCCTTGCAGACCGAACTCGTTGACTACAGCAATCTGGGCTTCGCTGTTCCTGTGGGTATCGGTTTCCACTTCACCAAGAACCGCCGCCACCGCTTCGGCTGGGACTTCGGCTGGCGCACGACGTTCACCGATTACCTGGATGATGCGAGCACCACGTATGTCGATCAACGGGACAGTGATCCTGAAACCCAACTGATGTATGATCAGCATCCGTACCTGTATCCATCTCTTGCCGACTACGCCCTGGACAACGATGGTGCGGACGTCGAGACCCTCAGCGGTGATGTGGTCCACACTCCGAGCAAATACCAATACGGCTTTTGGGATTCCGAAGGACCGAGTCCTGACAGCAAGAACAAGCGCGGCGACGCGACACACAACGACAGCTACCTGACGATGACCTTCACGTACAGTTATGTGCTGAAGGGTCAGTCGAACTTCTACCGCCAGCGCTACAGCTGGATGCGTGGGAAGAAGCGCATCGGCCGGAAGAGCCGGGCGAAGTTCTGATCGATCTTCGCGAATGACTTGGGAAGGGGGCTTCGGTCCCCTTCTTCTTTTCGGGATCTACCCTTCGATCCCGTTGCGTTCGAGCCAATCGGCGAGCACCACGAGGTACCACACGCGGCTCCACGTGACGCGCTTGTCGCCTGCCAGGAAGCGCTGCCACAACTGCCGCACCCCGGCCTGATCGAACTCGGTGCGTGCGGCGAGGCGAAGAAGACGCTCTTCACAGAAGGAACGCAGGTCGGTCTTCAACCACTGCTCCCACGGCAGGGTGAAGCCCATTTTGGGTCGATCAACGATCTCGCGCGGCAGCAGATCGGTGAGGCTGTCCACCAGCAATTGTTTCGGTGTCTTGGGGAATTTGTGCAGGTCGTGCACGCCGAGCACGAATTCGACCAGCTCATGATCGAGGAAGGGCACGCGAACCTCCAGCGCATGGGCCATGCTCATCTGATCGGTGTCGCGCAGCAACACGTTATGCAGGTAGGTACCCAGCTCCGCGAGCGAGACCTGCGAGAGCAAAGGCAGTGTACCTCCTTCCTCCTTCTGTAGCAGATCGGACACGATGTCCTGCACCGCATTGCGCGGAAGTTCCAGGCCCGGTGCGAACGACCGCAACTCGTTGTTCGTGAAGGTGAGCCGGGACAGCGGGTAGGTCTCTTCGATCGCGAAGGAGCGCACTTTCAGGAGTTCCGCTGCTTTGCTGGCCGCGGCTGTTCGTCGGGCGCCTTTGTAGGCTGCTCCTGCCATCGCGCGCAACGGCTTGGGTACGGCGGTGATCCAGTTCTTCTTCAGGAGGCCGAGCGTTCGCGAGAACACGTCATAACCGGCGAACAGTTCATCGCCACCAAGTCCGCTCAGCGCCATGGTGATGCCCGCCGCCTTCGTCACCTTGCTCACCACCCAGGTGTTCGGGCCGTCTACGCTGGGATGATCGAGGGCCTGCAGCGCCTCGGGCAGCATGCGCAGCATATCCTCCGGCTTCAGGCGGATGGGGGTGTGCTCCGTGTGGAACCGTTTAGCCACCAGCTTCGCATAACGCTCCTCGCTGAAGGCCTCCTCATCGAACACAACGCTGAACGTGTGGACCGGTGACGTGCTCGCCTGAGCCATCAGGCCTACCACCGCGCTGCTGTCGATGCCGCCGCTGAGGAAGGCTCCAAAGGGCACATCGCTGACCAAGCGCTTCTCCACCGCTCGCGCCAGACGCTCGCGCACTTCGCGCTGCACGTCCGGCAGAGGCAGTTCCGCAGCGGAACGCTGTGCGTTGGCGACGAGGTGCCAATAGCGGTGCGAACTCACCTCCCCAGCCTTCCAGCATAGACGGTGGCCCGGCATCAGCATACGAACGCCTTTCACCAGCGTGGCCGGCGCGTGAACCGTGCCGTAGCGCAGGTAGTCAGCGAGGCCCGCTTGATCAAGTTCACGCGGCACCAGGCCACTCGCGAAAAGCGCCCGGATCTCCGAAGCGAACAGCAGGTGGCCGTCGCGTTCGAACAGGTATACAGGCTTGATGCCGAGCCGGTCCCGAACGATGTGCAGTTCGCCTCGCTCATGATCCCAGAGCGCGAAGGCGAACATGCCGTGGAACCGGTCCAGGCAGCCGATGCCCCATTCGGCATAAGCGGCCATGACCACTTCGGTATCACCGCCCGTGCGAAAGGGGTGGTGCACAAGCTGCGCCTTCAGCTCCTTGTAGTTGTAGAGCTCCCCGTTGAAGATGATCGTGCACTTTCCGTCCGCGCTGTGCAAAGGCTGGTTGCTCGCCGCGCTCAGGTCGATGATGCTGAGGCGCCGATGGCCCAGCACAACGTCATCGTTCTTCCAGATCCCTTCAGCGTCCGGGCCGCGATGCGCCTCGCGGTCGGTCATGCGCTTCACCAGCGCTTCGGGCGCTTCGAGGCCGTGTAGACCTGCGATGCCCGCGATACCGCACATCTCAGCTCAGGATGAAGCGCGTGTCGGCGAGGATCTTCTCCAGTCCCTTGTGCAGCGGGAGCAGGTCGCGGCCAAGCAACTGGCGCATCCGCGCGATGTCCGGCATGCGGCGAGTCATGTCGCCCTCTTCAAGCGGCGGCAGGTGGGCTACCTTGCTCTTGCTCCCGGTGATGTCGATCACGGTCTTCGCCAGTTCCAAGATCGTGGTCTCCCGGTCGTTGCCGATGTTCACCACATCATTGATCACCTCGTTGCGCCGGAACGCGTTCAAACAGGCGTCGATGTTGTCGTCGATGTAGCAGAAGGTGCGCGTCTGCGTGCCGTCGCCGTACACGGTGATGTCCTCGTTCTTGAGCGCGGCGCGGATGAACTTGCTCACCACGAAGTCCTTGCTCTGCTTGGGACCGTAAGTGTTGAAGAAGCGGAACACCGTGTAATCCAGGCCGTACTCCTTCTGGTAGGAGCGCAGGAAGGCCTCGCCGATGTTCTTCACGATCGCGTAGGGCAGCTTGCTGTTCAGCGGCGTGGTCTTCTCGTTCTGCGGGATCTCCACCGGCTCCCCGTAGACTTCGCTGCTGCTGCTGAAGAAGACACGCTTGACACCCGTGTTCTTGCACAGGTCGAGCACGTTGCGGATGCCGTCGATGTCGCGCAGGACCATCACAGGGTTGTCGGTGGTGCGCTTCACGCCCACCACGGCGGCGTAGTGGAACACGTATTCCGGCCGAAAAGCGAACACCACGCTGCTGATGTCCTCGAAGCGGTTCACATCGCACTTGATGAAGCGGAGGTTCGGGTGCTCGCTCAGCGGCAGCTTGTTGATGTCGCCGGTGAGCAGATTGTCCACCGCCACCACTTCATTGGTGCGGTCCTGTGCGATGCGCGTGGTGAGTTCGCTGGGGACGAAGCCGGCGCCACCTGTAACGAGGATACGGGCCATGTGTGTTCTTGGGAAGGCGGGCGAAAGTAACCTCTCTTGCTCGGGTCGCGAGGCCCGCCCAGGATGGAATTCCACAGAGGGCGGGCCAAAGCGATCTGTAATCGAGTTCCGGTGAATTACAGATCGCTTCGTCGCCGAGCCTCCTCGCGACTTATCGACGATAGAACCGCCGGACCAGCATCAGCACCAACACGCCGCCCAGCACGCCCCACCAGAACTCCTTGCGCAGCACGGTGGTCTTTACCAGGTAGGGCAGCAAGCGCCAGTTGAAGCCTTCGGATTTTCCGACATGCTCCTTCCACCAGGCAGCGTTGTATGCCTCCGGGGCCATGAGTTCCTGCCCGGTCAAGGAAAGTGCGGACCACTTCACGGTGTCCGGGTACACATCGGCGATCAGCAGGGCATCGCGCGGCTCATCGCGGATGGCGCACTGGATGTAGGTGATGTTCTTCGCGTGCTCCTGGAAGAAGATGCTGCTCGGGGCGCTGCCGCCCAGGCTGCCGCTGATCCAATACACATGCGCGTGCTCAGCTATCTTCTCCAACAGCGGATACACGTCCTTCTGGAAGTTGGTGCCGGTGAGCGAGCGGGTGTTGTCCTTGAAGAGTGGGCAATACTGCGGGTCGTCCTCGGCCCAGATGGGGCGGTGGGAGATGATGAAAACGCTTAAGGGCCAAGATGAGTCACGCTTATCGATGGTCATCCGTAACTCATTCAACCGCTCTCGGTCAAGTGTTCCCACTCCCCTTTCGGTATTCAGTAGAACAAATTCGTATTCAGCCGTTCGTCCAAGGGAAAAGGCCATGTCCCCGTTCTCCCTTTCCGAGCTTAGGTCATGATTCCCCGGCGCATTGAAGAAGGGCATCTTCAGCTTGCTGAACAAGGCCCGCTGATACCGCGGCATGTCCTTCACCGGATCCATGAACAGATCGCCGGTGCTGAGGAAGAGGTGCGCGCCGAGCCTGTTGATCGTATCCAGGTTCGCGAGCAGTGTGGCCGCCGGGTAGCCGCTGCGGTTGGTGCTTTCGCCGTGGAAGTGTCCGCCGATGAGGATGCGGTAGTGGCCTGTGCTGTCGGCGGGGAGGACCTCGAGGTTGTTGAAGGGGGAGCGCTGCGCGGTTAGTGTAGCAGAGCTAATGAGGGCAAGGATGAGCCAAGAGCTACAAGCCACGAGCCGCGAGCTTGACCGCTGCAGCTCGAGGCTCGTGGCTCGAAGCTCGAAGCTCACTCGCGCTGCTCGGCTCATGTGCCACCGGCTTTACCTTCTCCCACCGCCTTCCCATCCACATTGATGATGCTCTCCTCCCCTTTCTTGAATTCGGCCTTGGCGTTGGTGATCGTGACTTTGTTCAGATCGATCCGCACCGGGCCGTAACGCATCTCCTTCTTCTTCGCCTCCGCCACGAGATCGACGTCCTTCACCTGGGCATCTGTCACGAAGAGTTTGGAACCTTCCCGTCCTTCGAACGCCTGGCTCATTTGTTCGATGGAAAGTCCTTCGGCGATGAGCCGCGCGCCCCGCGTTCCTTTTATTCCGATGCCCGGACCGGGTTTGCCCACCACTGCGACCTTCTTCGCGTTCACCTGTCCGCCCTCGATGCTCAGTGCGTCATCACCGGGATGTTGGAAGATCATCTCGCGCATAGACACGTCGGCGAAATGGAACTCGGCCTGATCGGAACCACCCTCGAACCAGCATTTCTGCATGGTCACAGTGCAGGACGACGCGTCGAACAGCGTCGCGCCAGTGCCACGGAACAGCACGTCTTGGATGGCCACGTTGCTCTTGTGGAAGGATACATCCCCACTCCGCTCCTGATCGTACTTGTAGCGCGTGAGCGAACGGAAGCTGACATGATCGAGCGTGGAGGTCCCGGACGCGGCGATCACGTGCACGCCGTGCGAACTGCTGTCCGAACTGAGGATCTCGATGTATTCATCCCCCTGCCCTTTCCAATCCAGCGCGGCGTAGCTGACGATCTCCGCCCCGTTCATGACGTCGAGCTTCAACGGCACCGTGGCCACGCAGCGGTAGCCTGCGGGTAGAACCACGGTCCGATCCACCTTCCATACACCGGGTTTGAAGGTGATCGTCCGGGCAACTTCATCCATCGCCAGGAACGGGAACTCTTGCGCGTTCGGTTTCAGGCCGGCAAGCAGCTCATCCTGCGCGCCCGAGACCGAGAGCTTGAACGGGAACACATCAAGTTCCTTCCACACGCTCGCGCCGGGGATGTGATAGATCACCTTCGCCGCGCTGTCCCCGGCCGCGAGGAACGGCACTTCCACCGGTTCACCTACGGATCCGCTCTTGCGACACGGCAGCCATACGGGTGCCAGGGGAGCGACGCGGCGACCATCGCCCAGCACGAGACTGTCCACCCGCAGTGGGAGGCTTTCGATCGGCACGAACGCCAGTGTCAACGTATCACCATGCGGCCCGTTGTTGTAGGCGTGGAAGCCCTTCGGGGTATCCAGCAATGCACGGATCGAACGTTGGTTCGCATAATAGATCGAGCGGTCGAGTTCCTTGTAGGGGAATTCACCATAAAGCGTCGCACTGGCGGTATCGAGCGGACCTTTCAACGCGCTGAACGCGCTATCGAGCCAGTCCTTCCTGCTGTAGCGTTCCAGGTTGCGCACATAGGCGCTGAAGATCTCCGGATCCTTGAAGAAAGCCGTGTGCAGGTCGTCGCTCTCGCTGAACGGCCCCGTTGCTTGATAAGCTCCGGCGAGTTCCTCGGTAGGGTTCGCGCTGAAGCTCTCATAGCTGATCGGCTCCAATCGTTGGGTTACGGGATCGAAATAGAACTTCACGTCGCTCCAGTCCATGCTGTGGTGACCGCCCACGAGGTCGATCATCGCAAGGCGCTTGCCGGTGCGCTCGACGTCGAACACCTCGCTGGCCATGAGCCGGCCCCGACGGAAGCCATCCATCAACGCGATCGCCTGCTCGAAGTACTTCTTCTGTTGTGCATCCTGCGCGATGTCGTCCGTGCCGAAGGCATCCAGACCGGCTGCCTGATAAGCGCCATAGGCATCATCCACCTTGGCGCCGCCATCAAGCCCTTGTATGCGGTGCAACCAGAACAGTCCCGGATCGAACCGCACGATGGGCCCGGGTAGGCGCCCGTTGTTCTCCAGCAATTCAGGACCGAAGTGCTCCTCATAGGCGTAAACGCCCAAGTTCTCATCATTGAGCTTCACCTTGCAGAACCCGTAGCGCAAGGCGATGATGCCTTCCCCCTTCATCAACTGGTGGAAGAACCAATCGCACAGGTAATTCCGGGTGCCCGGGTGCTGGAGCGAGAACCGCTTCATACCGAGGAACCCGCCGCTCTTTTTCGCCACCACACGGAAACTCCACTTGTCGCCCTCCACATGATCCGTCATCTTGCCCTTGATGCGGAGTTTTCCCTTGAAATCTCCTGTGCCCTCGCCAGCTCCTGGCATTTCGACGTGGAAATGTCCTTCCACGTAGTCGTTGCCTTCCTGTTCGATCACTCCAACGGCCCGCGCGCGCTCCACCACGCCGTAGAGCTGTTCCATGCCGGCCTCATCCACCTCAATGGAGACGACAGGCGGCTCCACGGCGAAGCTCTTCGGATAGTTGCGCCACCACTGCTTCGCGAAGGGGACCAGTCCCGGATGGCCGTGTGCCTTGATGCTGCGGTCGGCGTACCAAGCGGCTCCCAGGCCAAGAACCAGGATCAGCAATAGCCAGCGCCAGCGTTTTCTCATCGCGCGTTATCGGGCGGCGAAAGTACCGGCGTGAAGCGCGCGGGGTGGATCAGCGGACCGTGGATCAGGAAGCTGGCGGCCCAAATGCATGGCTGGCCACGCAAACATAGTTCGGCGCTTACTACCGGCGTAGTCCAATGAAAATCAATCGATTATGCATTCTCGCTGTCCTCGCGACGCCCGAAGCGGTTTTCAATCCTGAGCACAAAATGCTTGCGTGGCCAGCCATGCATTTGGGACCAACACCGCACTTCACCTCGCGGGCAGGATCAACCTTGGGATCTCCTCTCCCGTGCCCTCCTCCGCAGCGTCCGGAGCCGTGCTATCAACCTCATACGCTCGCCAGTTCACGATCTCATCCTCCGAAAGGACCGTGATGATGCTCAGCAGGATGATCGTGAACGGGTTCAGCGACCCCGTCAGCCAGCTCTCGTAAAGCACGCTGAACATGGACGAGAACATGACGGCGAACGCATAGGGCGCGTTCTTCACCGCTTTCAGGAAGATGAGGAAATAACTGCGGAAGAAGAGCAGGACCCCGACGATACCGGTGTTGAACCACATGGTGAGGTAGCTGTTATGGACACCACCGTGGTGCCCCATGCTACGCAGATACGGGTAGTGCTGCCGCATGATGTACTCGTCGTTCCCGAAGCCGCCACCCAGAAGGAAATAGCCGCCCTCGTTGATCTTGCCCCACGCGAAGGCCCACGCGAAATACCGGCCGGAGCCATCGGCGATGGTGTCGACCCTGAAATAGTTGTGAAGCCCCAGTGCGTTGAGGATCGTGGGCAGGTTGCTGGAGATGGCCTCGACCGCCGCCCCGAAGGCCAGAAAAGCGACGAACCCCAGGAACGGCGAGGCGGCAAAGAAGCGGTAGAACAACAGGAACATGAACGTCGCGGTGAGCGACGTGCGCGAACCGCACTCCACGAGGAAATAGACGAGCAACGCATAGACCGCGATCTTCCCCTTCATGCTGAACAGGTCCGGTTTCACCTTGAACAGCACGGTGACGAACATGAAGGTCAGATAGGAGAAGATGGCCAGTCCGTTCGGGTTGCCGAAGTATCCGCGGAAACGCCCCTCGATGAAGGACCACCAACTGGGGCCGTAGTAGGGCATGGCCATCTGGGAGACCAGCATCGCCACGATGAAGAGCACGAAGCGGCGGAAAAAGAGCCAGCCCATGCGACGATAGCAGTACAGGATGTAGTTCGGCACGACCAGGTACAGCAGCACATATGAGATCGTCTTCTGGATCGAGACCAGCGGCTCACCGGACGCTACGATGGGCAGGAAGGCGAAGACCAGGAAAGGCGCGAAGACCTTGAAGACCCCGGCTTGGGGGCTCATGCGGGCCGTCTCCATGAAGAAGATCAAGGCCAGCGCGATCATGTACGCGTACTTGGCCGTCTTCACCACCCGGAAAGGGAAGATCTCCGGGGTCATGTCCGACCACACGAGAATGATGAGGAAGCCGAAGATCATGTCCGGCCATTGGTCCCTGCTGCGCATGAAGAACACGCTGGCAGGTAGTACCAGATAGAGCAGTGGCCCGACGAATATGACCGTAGCGGCCCAGAGCAGGATCAGGACCAGTACCTGTGAATGTTCGCGGAAGAAGTCGCCCATCTAGTGAAGCGGGTACCTGGCCAGGAATTCCGCGGCTTGCGCCTTCACCAATGCCGGGCGGAGGCGTGCAAAGGTGAGCAAGTCCTCCACATGCCGCTGCCAGTCCTCCATGGTCAACGGCCTGCGCCAGCGACGGATGTGGGTGGGCATTTCGGCGGCAATGGCGTCCCGCATCCCGATGATGCCCTCTTCCATGCTCGCCACGGAGAGCGGACCCTGCAGCAGCGCATCCAACGTGTTGCTGAAGCGCAGGGTCAGTTCCGGGGAACGTAGACAGGCCTTGAACAGTCGCGCGATCGGCGCGTTGGGATGCCGGTCGATGTGCGTGAACATATCATAGTCCGGAGGGGTGGCCAGCCCCATGCCCATATCACTATCCCCCATGATGAAACGCCAGCGACCATCGCGGGCGCCTTGGATCGTGTCGGGTGTGCCGGTGAAGCGCCACCACCGCACGTTCTGATCGGGCCAGTCCGTATTGGAAAGGATGATCTGCGCGGCCATGTAGCTCAGGAAGCCATCCACATCCATTCGACTTTCCAAGCTGTCCACGAAGGCCGCACCGTTCGCGTCCCAACGCTCGGTCATGGTGAGGAAACGCGAGAACGTCTGGAGCTCTTCCTCCTTCCCTTCATACAACACGATGCGGTCCTCGATGATGGTGATGTTCTTCGCCTTGAGCCCATACCGGCTGGCCAGATCATTTTCATCGATCCGCTCTCGCATGTTGTGCAGCCCCCAATAAGCTCCGTTCACGTAAAGCACGCTCTGGATGCATCCCGACGTCGCGAATGGCAGCGGCTTACAGAGCCGGTGCTGTAGTGCATCACGCATGAAGGCATGATCCTGATCATTCCCTGCGGTGCGCAAGATCATGCGATCCGGTAGAAGGTCCTGTTCAACTGACCTGTGCAGGCTCACTCGTAAGGCGTGTTGCGGGAATCCGCGCGTGTTGTTGCCATTGATCCGCAACCCGACATCACAGGCCCACATGGACCGGAGTTCCGGCCCGGGCGCCAGTGCGAAGCACTCCAATCGGCCCTCGCGTTCAGCATCACGGCCACGCATGTGGAAATTGCCCGGGTACTTCCACCATTTCTGGTCGCGCGGATAGCGCTTCACGAAGTCTTCTTCCGTTCGGAAAAAAGCGTTGCCCACGACGTAGATGCCGGTATCCGCATCGAAGAAAGCTCCGTCCGGGATCGTGAGCGAATACACGGGCAGCGCGCCATGTGGCTGAGGGATGAACGTGTGCGAGGCGATGGGTCCAGCATTGCCGGCTTCATCGAAACAGCGCGCCCGCACCACTGCGGTCGACGGAAAGTGGCCGACCGGATGCCGCCATTGCACCGAGGTGGGCGTGGCGATCAGGCGGGCGGTGTAGCGACGTGAATCTGGCGTGAACGGGCCGGTGTACCGCTCGGAAAATGCGTCGGGCGCTGAACCATCGAGCGTGTAACGGATGTCCGATCCATCCTTCGCATTCATCGTCACCTGGCCCAATGCCGTGCGCTCGATGTGGACCTGCGGAAGCCCACGTTGCGCGGCATTACCCCGCTTGGCGGGTCGGGGCAACGCCGCCGTGACGAGGAGCGCCGCCGCACATGCGAGCAGGAGCCCGATCAGCGAGCGGAGATCATCGCGGCGCATGGTCGGTCAGGAACGTTCGGTAGTACCCCAGCGCAGCAACAACCCCAAAGGCACGACCAGGGCAGCCACGATGAGCGAGGCACTGCTTCCGCATCCAAGGCCGATGGCTAGCGCGGCCAGGCGCAGTGGTAGTGCTTTCCGGTCGGCCTCGCGGATCTCACCACGCAGCAGAAGCACCGCAGCTACCAACGCGATGCTCAGTGGCACGGAAGCGCGAACAAGGCTGACCGCGAAAGCCACCACCGCCGCCGAAATGGAAAGCTCCTTGGACGAGGGCGTGCGTGCTTTCGCCAGGAGTCCGACCACATAGGCCAGAAGTGCCGCAGCCAACAGGCTGATCAGTCCTGTCCCGATGTCATAAAGCGTGAAGTGACCCAGTTGGTCGGCGAGCAGCGCTTTGAGATCCATGAGTCGTGCGCCGTAGGCCCGGCGAAGGCATGATCAAACCGGAAAACGGGCCCGAATGTACCCCGGCGATCGGTGTCGGGAACTACCTTCGCCACCCTTCATGCAACGCGCGAGCCTTCTATCCTCCGGTCTGCTCTGCCTTGGCTGCGCGCTTGGCCAGATGGTCGTTCCGGCCGGGACGTCGCTCACCATCGACGCAGGCACATCGGTGCGCATCGACGCCCCGCTCACCTGGACACTACAGTCTGGGTCGCAGGTGGTGAACAATGGGGACATTGCGCTGGACGCGTCCGCACAACTGGACGAGGCTCTTGGCGCTGCCATCACAGGAGCCGGTACGGAACGCATTACCCGCGACCTTTCAGGCCCGCTCACCGGGGAGAACCCCGGCGGCCTGGGTGGCATCCTGACTACCAGCGCCTCCTTGGGCAACACGCTCATCGTCCGGGGTCATACGCCGTTCACGGACTACTCGGGTCACACGTCGATCGCGCGCTGGGTCGACTTCAGTCCAACGAACAACTCGGGGCTGAACGCCACGCTGGCCTTCCGGTACGACCCCGCCGAACTCAACGGGCTCACCGAAGCGGAGCAACGCCTGCATGTCCGCGCGTCAACCGATGTGTGGTGGTACTTCTCGAGCACGGTGAACATGGGCGAGCATTCCGTTACCTCCACCGGCCTCGACACGTTGGGGCTCTTCACAACGTTCGATGAGAACCTGCCCAACAGCCTCACCGAGGCCGATGACCGTTCCGCTTTTGCCTTGACGGGGAATGTGGAAGGCCCCATGTACTTGCGGGTACCTCCTGGGGCACAGGCCAGGACCGTGCAGGTACGGGCGGTCAACGGCGCTCTCGTGGCGGCATTCTCCCCGCGTTGGAATGAAGGACTCCATGCGCTGCCCGAGTTCGACCTTTCTCCGGGCGTGTACCAACTCCGTGTGAACGCACACGACAACTTCCGTTTCATCCGCCCATGAAGCGTTGGTTGCTCGGTAATTCCTTCGCGCTGCTGGCCTTTGCAAGCACAGCCCAGTGGCAGGTGCCGACCAGCATCGTAGTGGATGGGGTGGAGAACGCCGATCGGCATGTGAACGGGTTGGGGACCCCGGAAGGCGGCGATCATGCAGCATCGGTCCATGTCGATCGTTCGTCAACGACGAATTATTCCACTGCTCTCGGGATCAATACGCTCAACGTAACGCTATCGCCTGCTCCTGGCACATACACCCCCGGGATGCGGATCACGTTCACGCCTTCGTCGGTAAACACCGGGGACGCGAGCCTGAACGCCAACGGTCTGGGCGATGTGCCCCTTCGCAAGAACATCAACGCGCCATTGGACAGTGGGGACCTGCGGCCGGGCGTCCCGATGCAGGTGCTGTATGATGGAGCCGTATTCCAGGTGACGAGTCAGGTGTATCCGGGCTGTCCGGCAGGCTACAAGCCTGTCGGGGTTTCCTCGTGCATCGAGGAGGTGAGCCATGATCCCGTGAACTGGTACACGGCTGTGCTCGCGTGCAGCGACCAAGGCAAGCGATTGTGCGGCTTCACCGAATGGATGCAGGCCTGCTTGCAGTCCGACAATATTTTCGGTTCCATCGTCGACTATGAGTGGATCGACGAGGCGTCCAACAACGCGAACGACGGGAAGACCATGGGGATCAACGCGACGACGTTGCTGCCGGATTGCCGCTCGGGAGGTACACGCGAGCCCTTGCAGCTCATCCGTTACCGATGCTGCTACGACAGATGAAACGCGCCGGACTCCCTTTGCTCCTGCTGGTCCCGTCTTGCGCCCTCGCGCAGATACATGTGGACAAGCCTGTGGTGCTCACAGCGGCTGACAGCGCCCAACGCGCCATTGAAGGACTTGCTCGCGCCACGGCGCAAGACGGTCTCATCACGTTGGGCGACGCGCAGAGCGGTGCATACCATTGGGGCCAGGCGACCGGAACCGGTATGGCGATCGAGCTGACCCTGGACCCACCGTGCGCGGCCTACACGAACGGATTGACCCTGCGCTTCATGCCGAGCTCGGCAGGCTCGGGAGCGGTCACATTGAACGTGGATGGCCTGGGGGCGAAACGCATCTATCGGAGCGACGCGAAGCCAGTAGGCCTCGGACAATTACAGCCCGGCGGCATCGCCGAAGTGGTCTACGCCGACACGGCTTTCTTCCTGATGGGCCGCGCGCAGGCGGGCTGCCCTGCGGGCTATCTGGCCGGCGGCGGCGACCTCTGCATCATGCAGGACGACACCTTGTACATGAGCATCTTCAATGCGACACGTTGGTGCTACGAGCGCGGCGCACGGCTCTGCTCTTGGGACGAGTACATCCAGGCCTGCACCCTGAACCAACCGGAACTGAACGGGCTCTTCGACGAGTGGGAATGGATCGACGATACGAGCGATCACACCCACACCGGCAACCAGGCTGGGCGGTGGCAATGCCGCACGCAACGGCAATGGGGCGCGCTGGAGAGCGACAACAACTACGCGCAGGTGCGTTGCTGCCAACGGATACGGCGATGAGAACACGTGCGGCATCGCTACTTCTGAACGCCTCGTTGGGCCTTTGCGCATGGTCCCAAGTACGCGTGGACAAGCCCATCGAACTTACGGGCACCGACAACGCTGATCGCCAGGTGATCGGCCTGCACGACGGCATAGGCACAGGGGATGCATTGAACGCACGCACGCTGCAACGTGGCACCTACCTCTTCGCGGAGGTTACCGGAGGTAGTGCCTGGCAGGCGGACATCCAGCCGGCGATCGCGCAACCCCAGGAGGGTCTGTGCCTGCTGCTCCGCTCCGCTGATGCGAACACCGGTCCGGTCACGCTGAGCGTGAACGGCTCTGCGCCTGTCGCGGTGCTGAAGGATGGTGGGCAACAATTGGTTGCCGGCGATGTCGGCCAGGGCGGAACGGTGAGCCTGACGTACGATGGGAGCGCCTATCAACTCATCAGCGCACGCCGCATGGATCGGAAACCGTGCCCCGCCGGGACGGTGCAGGTGAACGAGTTGTACTGTATCGAGGCGCAGGATCGGGATACGACCAGCTTCGACCTCGCTGCGGTGATCTGCGGGGAGCAGGGCATGCGCATGTGCAGTTGGGGCCAGTGGTACGCGGCTTGTACGCACGCGACAACACTGGGTCTACAGAACATGTCAGGGGATTGGGAGTGGACGAACAGCGCAGCGAACGCCGACCTCTCGGTGCGCATCGTCGGTGCGAGCTCCTGCTCACAAGCCGGTATCGCCTTGGGTTGGGGCGAGGATGCCGTAGCAAGGCATTACCGCTGCTGTTTCAGCCGCTAACTCGTCGCGAGCGCCGCATCGTAGATCGTGGCCAGCCGTACGTTCCGAACGCGCAGATCGAATTTCTCACGCACCACGGCGAGACTTTCGCCGCACATCCGCTCGTAGGTAGCCTTGTCGTCCATGAGGATCCGCAAGCGGGCACCGATATCGTCCGCGATCTCGTCGCTCGCGCGTCCGGTGACCGGCAGCAACCAGCCATTGCGGTCATGCGCCACGATCTCGGGGATCGAACTGATGTCGGACGAGATCACCGGTAGCTGGGCACCCATGGCCTCCAGCACCGTGTTGTTGAACGGATCGCTGAACGTCGTGCTGACGAACACATGGGCCTGTCTCATCAACTGCAACAACCTGGCGTGCGGAATGCCCCTGTGCAGGGTGATGCGCGGATCGTCCGTGATCGTCTTCTCCGCCCAAGCGATCCCAGCAGGTTCGGGGAACACCCCCCAATCCACTTCCAGCGTACTTACGATCCAGAGCTGGGCATCCTTACGTCCCAACCGCAGGAACGCCTTCAGCAGTTCCACTCCTCCCTTGCGATAGAAGCCATTGCCCGCGAAGAGGATGATGAAACGGTCCTTGTCCTTCTCGCCCGGGAGGTATTGTTCAACGGCACGATAGACCACGGTCATCTTCGCCGGATCCACGCCGATGGAAACGAGCTTATCCCGGTTCATCCGCGCCGTGTTCTCACTGGTGAAGATCAGCTGCTTGCAATCATCGCTCGCGAGGCGGCGCTGGCCCCACTTGAAAAGTGGGTGGCTCTCCTTCATCGGCTTGTAGCGCGGCAGATAACTCTCCACCTCGATCACCCACGGACGATGGTTGGCCACCACGCTATTGTAGGTATGGAAGATGTCGGCCGGTTTCCCCGGGAAGAAGAGCTTGGTGTGCGCGAGGAATTGTTGCCTCACCTTCAGCACATGCCACGGGATGTCGAGCATGCGCGAGTAGCGATACCCCTCCGGCGGGTTGCTGAAGCAGTAATGCTGCCAGTAGCGGGTCTTGTTGCTGATCCCTACGATGCGCATGCTCGGGGCGCGAAAGTAGACGGCTGTGCGAACGGCGTCAGTGAATCACGCCTGCATCCTGGACGATCCAGGCATGGAAGCGCTTCAACCCATCCCGTATCGCGGTCGTCGGCTTGTATCCGAAATGCGCTCCGGCCTTGCTCACATCGGCGAAGGTCTGCGGCACATCGCCCGGCTGCTCAGGCCGGAGGTCGATGATGGCCTTCTTGTCCAGTTCCCGTTCGATGGCGGCAATGAGATCACGGAGCATGATGGTCTCCGAATTGCCCAGGTTGTAGATCTCGAACGGGCCACCTTGCGCACGATCCATGGCACCGCGTACACCGCTGATGATGTCGTCCACGAAGGTGTAATCCCGGCGGGTGCTCCCGTCACCGAACTGTTGGATCGGCGTACCCGCCGCGATCTTGCGGAAGAACTGGTGGATGGCCAGATCCGGCCGTTGGCGCGGGCCATACACGGTGAAGAAACGCAGGGCCGTGACCTTCATGCCGTGCAGATGGGCATACACCTGGGCGAAGCCCTCGGCGGAAAGCTTGCTGGCCGCATAAGGGCTGATGGGTTGGATGCCCCGCTCCTTCTCCTGCCAAGGCACGTTCGGGTCCACGCCATAGACACTACTGCTGCTGGCCAGGACGAAGTGTTCGACCCCTGAATACCGCGCGCGCTCGAGCAGCTTCAACGTTCCGGTGACGTTCACACGGTGATAGCCGATCGGGTCGGCGATGCTGGGGCGCACACCCGCTTTCGCTGCGATGTGTACCACCACCGCACCCTTCTCAGCGAACACCTGATCCAGCACGGCATCATCGAGGATGTCACCTTCGATGAAGCGGAAGTCCGGATGCTTCAGGTGGGCGGCGATGTTCGCCTCCTTCAAGGCGCGCGGATAGAACGGATCGAAATTGTCGATCACCGTTACGCGCCAGCCGCCTTCGGCCAGCAGGCGGTCCACGAGGTGGCTCCCGATGAAGCCCGCACCTCCGGTGATGATCGCGTGTCGCATGAAGGGCGGCGAAAGTACGGCGGTGGATGGACCTGTTTCCGCACATTCGCGGGCCGCGCCGGTCCCTTCGACCAAGCGCCCGGACCATGCGACCAGGCGAGCCGATCCTGCTCATCAGCCACACCTTCCCGCCCTACAAGGGCATCGGAGGCCGGCGTTGGGCGAAGTTCGCCAAGGCGCTGGCGCGGATGGGCCATCCAGTGCATGTGATCCACAGCGCGGGTAGTGAGGACCTGAAGGGTTCGCTCTGGACGGCTGACGTCAATGAAGCAGGGATCTTCGCTCATCCGTTGCCACAACGATACCCGACCGTTCTGTTCAAGCGCCCGCTCACGCGATCCAGCGAAAAGGTGATGTACCGCGTCTGGAAGCTGCTGCTGCCGATGATGACCAAGGGCAATTGGCTGGACAAGTCCATCCTTTGGCGCGGTCAGCTGATGCGCGAAGCCGGCTCCCTGATCCAGGAACACGGCATCCGGTGGGTGCTGATCACGGGCGCGCCGTTCCGCTTGTTCCACTTCGGTGTGCAGCTGAAAAAGCAGCATGATGTGAGACTGCTGTGCGACCTGCGCGACCCGTGGACCTGGCATGATGGCTACGGGCAGGGCTCGCTCAGCGCGTCCGATCGGTCGATCGAGCGAGGCCTCGAGCAGGAAATGATGGAGCAGGCCGATCGGGTCACCAGCCCGCACCCGAGCGTGATCGATCATTTGCGCTCCGCATATCCGGCGCAAGCCGCGAAATGCTCCGTGCTTGGCCATGCGATCGACCCGGATGAACTGGGCGAGCCGCTTCCGCCGCGGAATGACGGCAACGTGCGGTTGATCTACGCGGGAAGCCTGTATGGCGCGCATGAGGCGGAAGCCTACTTCGAGCAATTGATGCGCGCTTTTGAGACGATGCGCGATACGCAGGCGGAACGCTGGGGGCGCGTACATCTCGACCTGTACATCACCGGGCACGGGACGGACGCGTATCGGGCAAAGCTGAAGGCTCGGGGACTGGGTGGGCATATCCGCATGCACGCGCCGCTCCCGGCCCGGGAAGTGTTCAAGCGCATCGCCGAGGCGGACGGCGTATTGGTCTTCATCCCCAGCTTCAACAAGGACCTGCTGGGCACCAAGTTCACCGAGATCTTTTACCTGCGCCGGCCGGTGATCCACGTGGGCGAACCCGGTGCGGTGAGCAGGGCCATCCTCTCACGCAACCTGGGCACCTCGATCCCTGTGGAACGGCTCGTCGAGGAGCTTCCTGCCATCCTCTCTGGTGAGCGCACGATCGCCATCGACACGCACGTGGATCTGAACGAGCACCTGCTGGGACCAATCACGGAAAAGATGGTGCAGGAGTTCCTGCGCTAAGCGGATCTCCTGGCCACCTCGTCGAACAAGCCCTCAAACCCCTTCACCACCACCGGCCAGCTGAAGACCTCCGTCACGCGCTCGTAGCTGTAGGCGCCCATCTTGGCGCGCACTTCAGGAGAGCGTGAAGCGAATGCCAGCACAGCGTTGTACAACTGTCCGGCGTCTCCCGGTGGAAGCAGGTAGCCGTTGTGCGGCGAGACCAGTTCGCCGCTCGCGCCCACATCGCTGACGATTATCGGCTTGGCCCGTGCCATCGCCTCGAGCACCACCGTGGGCATACCCTCGAAGCGGGTGGGCAGGATGAGCGCGTCGCATTCCACGTAGAGTTCGTTCAGTTGCGGGTCATCCACGCGGCCGAGCAGTTCAACGTTCTTCGGCAGCCCGGCTTGTTGGTATTGTGCGAGCAATGGTCCATCGCCCGCGAGTTGGAAGCGCACCAGATCGCCCTTGCCCTCATTCATCAGCCGCTCTGCCACGGTCATCAGCACATCGAGGCCTTTGTTGAAGGCGAAACGGCCGACGAAGAGCAGGGTGATCGGCTGTCGGT
>CAZYPC010000031.1:0-10656 GCA_964649165.1 uncultured Chryseobacterium sp. | reverse complement strand
AGGCCTTTGTTGAAGGCGAAACGGCCGACGAAGAGCAGGGTGATCGGCTGTCGGTCGTCGGTTGTCGGTTGTCGGGCTGACGACGGGATCGGGATGGAAGGAACGTCCGTCGCATTCGGGAGGACCACCACCCGGCACTTGCTCCCAGCGGCCAAGCCTCGCAGAATACTCGTGAGTTTTCCGCCAAGACTGATCACTACCGCGCTGCGACGCACGATGAACTTCAGCGCGGCACGGAAAGGCCAGCCCAGCATGCGCTCCTTGCGCGTGAGCATCTGGAACATCTCCAGTCCATGCGGATGCACGATAAGCCGATCGCTCAACCGGCTGACGCCCTTCCAAACACAGAAGCCTTGCGAAAGGATGACGTCGGGTTTCAACGTTTCCAGCTCCTTCCCCACCCTGGCGCTGTAGCGCCAGAGCTCACGCAGGTAGAACTTGCTCTTGTCGATATCGGGTACACGCACCTCCCGGATACCGAGCGTACGGTCGAAGATGTCCGCGTTGTGCGGATGCAGGACCGTGAGTTCCACCTGGCCGGATCGCGCCAAGTGTTCCGCGAGCAACCGCGAATGGCGCTGCATGCCTCCCATGGCCTGGGGATAGACACCGTCAGTGCAGAGGGCGATGCGGATCAAGGGTCAAAGATCAAGTGGCAAGGGACAAGTAACAACCCATTCGACATTCAAGGCACCATTGTCACTTGACACTTGTCCCTTGTGACCTGTCACTTCAATAGCACCTCCTCCTTCAGCAGGGTCGCCACGCCTTCATCGATCCCCCACTTCGGCTCCCAGCCGGTGGCGGTCTTCAGTTTGCGCACATCGGCCAGTAGATGCATCCGCTCGACTTTCCGAACGCGGGACGGATCCACTTCGATCGCGAGCTTCTCGCCGAGCTGGCGTTCGAAGGCCTCCACCACTTCGCGCACGCTGTACTCGATGCCGCGCCCGATGTTGAAGGTGTCGTAGCCTGCGAGGCCAGTGCCGAGCAGCGCGCTCATGGCGCGGCTCATGTCCTCGGTGTGGATGTAGTCGCGCTTGGGTTCGAGGTTGCCGAGCTTCAACGTACGCGCTCCCCGAAGTACCTGGCGCTGGATCTCCGGGAAGAGGTGCGGATTCGTTTCATTGGGACCGAAGGCATTGAAGAAGCGGCCCACGATGGTGGGGATCCTCGTGCGCAGGTGGAACTCGCTCGCAAGCTTCTCGGTGGCAAGTTTGGTAGTGCCGTAGATGTCCATCGGACCGAGGGCATGTGCCTCGTCCATGGCACCATCGGCGATCGGGTACACGGCGGCCGTGCTGGCCACGAAGACCTGCTCTACACTGCCCTTGGTCTGCGCGGCATCCAGCACGCTGATCGTGCCGTTGATGTTGATGTCTGTCGCTTCGACCGGATGCTGGTTGCAATACGGGATGAAGTGGATGGCGGCCAGATGCAGGACGATGTTCGGGCGCGTATCGTCCAGCACCTTCTGCGTGGCCGACCGGTCGCGGATATCCGCTTGGAAGAACCGGCTGTCCGGCACGCCGGCGAGTTGCCTGCGGCCGAAGCTCAGATTGTCGAGAACGAAGACCTCATGACCCTCCTCCTGCAAGTGCTTGCTGAGCGCGGAGCCGATGAAGCCGGCGCCACCCGTGATCAGGACCTTTTTCGGCATGGGAGCGCGAAAGTAGGCCGGAGCACCGGGCTTTGCCTGCTGAGGAAGGACCACCGGGCTTCGCCCGGTCCTCGATATCTCAGGACCGCTCTCGCCGATACCCGGCCGATGAGTAGACCCAGTCCTCCGCATGCTCCGCCAACCCGGCCTTCACCGGGTTTTCCCGGATGTAAGCCACGACGGCTTCGTAGTGTTTCCCGTCCCGGATGTACCGGTCGTAGTACTCGCGCTGCCATACAGGCCCACCAAGGTTGTTCGGGTCCAGGCCTGTCCTCATCATCCATTCACTGATCCAGCGTCCGGTGAACATTTTCCATGAGGTGACGCTCTTGCTCATGGTCCAACCATGCTTCGGCTGAAAAAGCACATGGACGTGGTTGGGCATCACACACCATTCATACAAGTCGTAACGCGTGCCTTGAAAATGGAGAAAAGCACCATGAACCATGGCGACGACCTCGGGCTCGCGCAACCAACAAGCCCCATGTCCGGCATCGAGGTAGGCATTGAACCGCTTCTCGCGTTCCGCATCACGCATGGAAGGCGCTAAGGACTTCAATTCCTCCGCCATCTTTTGGACCGCTGATGCTGGAAAGCTGTCGACCAGATGGAAGCAAACATGCTGGATGTGGTCCTGGCTCTCAAAATGGGGCAGGAAGCCACGGTCCCACCAGACGTGATCACCGGACCTTCTTCCGGCACGGTCGAGGCGTCCGTATTCACCATCAGCCATGGACAAGCATGCTCACGATCGTGAAAGTAGTTTCCACCATCGATGGCCTCTTCTGACCGGGCAAAGCCCGGTGGTCCGACTCAGCCGCGCACCGCTGAGAGCATTGCACCATACTCCCTTCGGAAGACCTCCTTGGTGAAGTGCTTGCTCGCAAAGGACCGCAGGCTATCCCGATCTTCCGTGGTCACTGGTGCCAGCTTGGGCATGGGGCCGGTCGCGTCAACGACCACCCCTAAGCCATGTTCTTTGACCAACGCGCTGAAGTCTCCGAGGCCCTCGTTGGTGATCACCTTCAATCCATTGCTGAGATACTCTGCGAACTTGGTGGGGCTCGCCACCTGGTTGGTGATCGTGCGTTCCCGCACCATGATGCCGTAGTCACATTCCGCCAGCGCTGCGGAAACTTCTGCGTGGTCCAGCCATTTCACTTCTACACGACCGGGATAAGCGGCTTCCAACGCGCTGTTGTTCGCATCGCGCTTGCTTAGGAACAGCACTTGGACATCGGGTTGCGCATCCAGCGCCCGGGTGAGCAGACCTTTCAACAGGTCGAAGGATTGCCAACCGGCGGTGCTCCCGCTGTAGACCAGTCGCACAGTGCCATCACTCCTTCGCAGCGTTGTGCCCGTTCGCGCATCCTTCCCCAATGTGCACGGGATCACGACATGCCCATCCCCAATGTAGCCGTACCGCTCCCTCCAGTGAGCCACAAGCGCGTTGCTCACCGCAAGCCGGAAGTCGCTCTGGTCCACCGCTTCGTTCTCCAGGGGCCGGAACTGGGCGATGAGCGCATCGTCGTCGATGATGCGATACTCCTCCCACTCGGCCGCGTACGCGCCACGGCCATCGAAGCACACCTTCTTCGTCAGCTTCCGCTCGCGCATGCGCAGGGCCATCCACGTAGCGAACGGGCCGCGGCAGATGATGCCCGACGGACGCAGGAACCGGCAGACCCACGCGAGGATAGCCGTGTTCTTCTTCCAACGCTTCATCGTCGGCACCATGGGCAATACCAAGGCTGACGGGCTATGAGCCTTGATGGCCCGGCGTGTCTTCAGGAAGTCACGACCACTGACCAGCGCAACGAGCCTCACCTTACCAGCCCCCAGCGTGTTCAGGTGCTCGACCACATCGGTCACCTGGCTCCAGTAGACGCCGCTAGGCTGATCGTTGTAGGTGAGGTAGAGGATCACACGGCAAAGGAAGCGGGCCTCGGACAACAAGCATGATAATGGTGCATCCGTTACCTTGGAACTCGATGACCGACAAGAAAGCCGTCACGGTGCGCTTGTCCGCGTTCGCGCACAAGGGGGAGCGGCGCATAGCCATGCACTTTCCCTACGACCAGGTGTTGATCGCCGCTGCGAAGAGCTCGGGGGCGAAATGGAGCGCCACGCACCGCTGTTGGCATCTGCCGAACGGACGGGAACACGTAGCATCGGTCTTCGCCGCGTTCAAGGGGAAAGCGTGGGTGGATGGCAGTGAACTGTTCGGGCGCGCCGGGAAGAATGAGCCGACCAAGGAGGCCCGGCGCAAGCCACCGTTGGTAACGCCCGCACCAGAGCAGGACAACGCGATCCGCCAGATGCGGCAAAAGCTGGAGATCGCGCGTTACAGCCCGCGCAGCATCCAGGTCTATTTGAACGCGGCCGCTCAGTTGTTCAGGCATTTCCCGGAGAAGCACCCGAACGACATCCGCACGGAGGACATCGAAACATTCCAGCATCACCTGGCGACCACCAGGAAATTGAGCAACAGCACGCTCAACCAGGCGGTGAACGCCATCCGCTACTACTACATGAACGTGGTGGGCGATGCCAGCCGCGTCACCTTTATCGAGCGGCCGCGGAAGGAGAGCAAGCTTCCCTTGGTACTGAGCAAGCCCGAGGTAGCCGCCGTGCTCAAAGCGCCCGAGAATCTGAAGCACCAAGCCATGCTGTCCCTGGCGTATTCCGGCGGGTTGCGCGTAAGCGAGATCCTGGCCTTACGGCCTGAAGACCTCTTGTTCGATCGGGGCCTGATCCGCATCCGTGGGGCCAAGGGGAACAAGGACCGTACTACGCTCCTGGGACGAAGCACCGCGGTACAGATGAAGCGCTACATGGAGAACTACAAACCCCGGGACCTGCTCTTCGAAGGCCAGGGCGGCGGGGCGTACAGTGCGCGCAGCTTGCAAAAGGTGATGGAAGCGGCGCTGCAGAAGGCGGGCATCAACAAGCCGGCAACGATGCACACCCTCCGGCATTCCTTCGCCACCCATCTTCTGGAGCAAGGCACCGATCTTCGCTACATTCAAGCCTTGTTGGGGCATGCCAGCAGCAAGACCACTGAGATCTACACCCATGTGACCACCCGGTACCTGCAAGGCATCGTGAACCCGATGGACAACCTCGATACACCTTGACGACATTCCCGACAAAACCTTCGCAAAACCAACTCCAATTGTACGATAGCACGAAGATCAGGCCCAGCAGCTACTTCTGGCGCTAAACGAAGATCTTCGTCTACCCATCGTTAGGTGCCATCGCGAAAATACGCCAACGCTACAAGGCCAACGCGCCGAACGAATTACAACAGAACCCGGCCCGGCTGAGAACCCAGAAAAGGGCGGCAGCCAATGCCGCCAGAGGGTTACTTAAAGCTATCTTCTCCATACTTTGAGAAGTAGTAGAAAACACTGTTAGTCGCTATCTCCAACGATATTTTGAACATTTCCTCTTCATCCCACTGTTCGACCTTAAAAAAGAAAGAACCTCGATTGAACTTTCCATCCTCAACATGGAGGTAGATTTTGTTGAGCTTGCCGAACATTGCGATTGTGACGACCCTGTCGATAATGCTAGAGTCGTCAGCAAAATCGCAACCATCCCCAAAGCAGACAAATGGAAAGATTGCTTCGTGCAAAAGAGCTGTTCGGAATCCAATCACATTCTTTCCAAGGCGTTCAATGGCATTGCCTTTTGCTTGCTTGGGCTTGCCCTCAAGCTCGCGTAAGTCATTAGTCCCTTGGTTCTTCTTCTCGGCTATGAGAATAGGGCGCAATCCTCCTTTCTTATCTCTCAGACTAAGTATCCCCCCGTCTGGACGCATGGACGAACTTGAATGATAGTAGTGGAACTCCACTTCTGGAAAGTGCTCCCTTAAAGAATCGACGACATATTGCAACAGCCACTGCGCCTCATACTCTAGCTCAATGCCCGGAAACTTCTGTTTCAGCGCATCTACAACTCGCGCTATAGCCTTAGCCAACTGCTTCTCCTGCTTCTTCGAGATGTTGTTGATGACCGTGTTCTCCCGTTGCTTTCTCAGGTCGTCCTTCTTGCTCATGGCTTAGTCGTTCTTCTCCAGCAAGAATAGGTATTCCGTCACATACTGCTCGCGTGAGTTCAGATTACGGCTGCCGCGATAGGTGTTGTATCGCGTCTCAAGCATGGTGAGCCTACCAAACTTCTCAAGACCGGCGATGAACTCATCCTTCTTTATGAACCCCTCGCTGTTGTAGGAGATAAGGAAGTAGCGGGCGTTCAGTTCGTCGATGATGGAAAACAACGCCGCCTTTGCACTGTATGGCTTGTTGAATGGGCTTCGATTCCAGTCGTCAGGTATCCCGCTGACTCGACTGTATGAAGTCGGGCGCTGGTAGTTGGCGATCAGATTCAACATGAAGTAGTTAGACCCGTAGGGGTGTTGATTATAGGGCGGGTCCATATAGACCAAGTCGAAGGGCTCTCGGTGTTTATGACTGAACCCCACCGCATCTTCTTGCGTAATAGCAATCCTCGCCTCGTGGTTAGAAAGAGTTGGCAATGCAACATCAATCTCGCCGAGAATCCGAACCAACGCATTCGCCCCCTCGCCGCCGAATGCACCTATTCCCTTACGGTTCTTATAGAAACCCTTGAAGACGCCTGCCGTGTTGTTATGGATAGATGCCTTGACAATCAACGGTCCTAGATAGAACTTCTGAAGATGTGCGGGGATGCGTTCGATGTGTTGACGGGCCGTATCAATGAACTCCGCGTTCCTGCGTGTATAGAACACGCGCTCGCCTTCCTTTACGTTGTTGTCGTCCTCTGGCGCGTATAGCTCCGCGATGAACCCGCGCCGCCAGTCGTTGGCTATTTCATTGTCCAGCCAATTCAAGTAATGGCCAAGCTCATCACGATCAACCTCTGTTCTGTTGGTGAGGTAACAAGCGTTCACTATCGAGGTGTAGTCCTCTAGGTCGTTGCAGACAATGGACTCAGCGTGCATCTTCATGAAACGGGACACAACGCCGCTGCCCGCAAACAAATCGAGGAAGGATAACCGCTCCTTGCCGAGTCGATCTTTCACAACCTCGACGCCTTTCCCAATGAATGGTAATAGGCTCCTCTTGTTGCCGAGATAGGTAATCAACTCCCCTTCGAGATACGCCGGGTTTTCGGCAGGCTTGGCGTCAATCGTTAGCTGCATGTCGTTCTCTTCTTCTGACACGTTTCTTGGCAAGTGCCTCATTGACAAGTCTAATGCTCCGGAATGGTTCTACTGCTCAAAACTTCTCAACGAACCAACGCTGGCCTGTGAACAGCTCCACCAGAGCGCAATGGCGCCCACTGCGCCTAACCTTCAAAGCCCCAATGCAAACAGCCGGGCCGGGTTCTGAGTCCCGCTTGTCCACTGACAGCAAGCCACTACCTTGCAGCAATGGGCGGGACGAATACGGAAGACGCGACGGCACCTAACATCGGCTATGCGCAACGCCCCCTCAACACAAAGCCCACGCGCAAAGGGCGCTGCGCATAGCCTCATCCGTTACCAGCAAGTGTATGAAACCGACAGAAACTAAATATAGTAGAGACTTTTTGGAACAAGCACACAAAAGTTGTTCTTCACATAAAGACGAAATTCTCAGCAGCAATATGTGTGGTTGTTTCTATTGCGAACAGACATTTGAACCTAAAGAAATTGAAGAATGGATTGAAGAAAACATTGCTAGCGGTGAAACGGCAATTTGTCCGAAATGCGGAATAGACTCTGTTCTAAGTTCTAAATTCCCAATTACAGACAAACAATTTTTGAGTGAAATGAATGCACTTTGGTTTTGACATATGAAAACACGAATAATGTATATTGAAAATAAGAGTGGCGAAAATGACTTAATTGGTGTCGCAAGAATTGGTCGAGTTAAATTTTCAAAGACAGGAAAGTCCATTCATTATAATGGAAAAACTTTCCAGACTTTAAGTGGACGAGGATTCAAGGCAAATTATTTTGACGTAGAAACAGGCGAACATTACTGGATTTCAGGTTGCAAAAAGGACGGTAGCGACAGACTTTATGGGGAAAGACTTCCAATCCATATTGACGAAGATGCAAGGGAAGAATATTGGACTGAAATCCGAAACCTTCCAAACAATTCGGACAAAAAAGTTATTAATGGCAAGTGAAATTTGGAATATGACAGATAGAACACCAGCTGGTAACAGGCGTTTGGCTCAATGGCGGGTGACGTGGTTAATTAAACATTCTACCTCGCATCAACTTTTGTGGTTAAATGAAAGTTTTGTGCTCCGAAATCCGCCACTGCGCCAAGCTCCAAAACGTTACCTGCAACTGTAAACAACGACACGTTCAACAATGAAATTTATCAAACGAACATTTCTAACAATCTTAATCCTAACAACAGTTGGACTTTTGTTTCGTGGGTGGTTTTACAGACATTTAGTTACGTATAAGTCGGTTGGACTTCGGACTAATTATTTAGCAACGGACGAAGAACTTACTGGCTATATTGACGCAGGCATTGATAAGCAAACCGACCTTGACATTAAGCAAATTATCAAACTTGGGCTTTCAATAACTTCAAGACAACTCAACTTTACTTCTGACAAAAACGACATTGACCCAAACAAACTCATCAATTCCAAGACAGCACATTGCGTTGGTTATGCCACATTCTTTGCGACAACTTGCAACTACCTTTTAGACAAGTATAACCTTGCCGACACTTGGACTGCAAAACCGCAAGTCGGACAACTTTATTTTCTTGGAACAAACATTCATAAGTATTTCAATTCTTCATTTTTTAAAGACCACGACTTTGTGACAATTGAAAATAAAACGACAGGTGAAATATTTGCGGTTGACCCAACTGTGAACGATTATTTATACATTGACTTCATAACTTATTCCAAATGATAAACAAAGCGGACGTAATAACAGCAGCAGGTAACAGGCGTTTGGCAAAAAAGCGGTTTCTGTTCTTAAATGAAGTTTTGTGCTTCGTATCAAGTTCAGTGTTGACAGACAGGTTAGTGCTTCGAAATCCGCTTCTTCGCCAAGCGCCAAACCGTTATGCCACAGCCGAAAAAAGAACAACCTCATACCACCCATGACAGACGAGCAATACAAGGCCATCTCGGACCGACTGAAAAGTGACTTCGGAAAAACGTTGGACAACCAGGTCATCATCCACAAGTTGATCAAGCGGTGTGAGGAAGACTACTGGGAACACACTCATGTGAACGTGAGGAACATTCACGCGATGGTGTCGGGACTTGTTGACGAGGTAAAGAAGCTCCGTCAACAGGTAGCCCGTCTGGAAGAGAAGGTGGGCCGATGAGTTCCTCGTATTGCTTTCGCTGTCTCGACGAAGGACCACCTTCACCCCATCGCTTGACTTGTAAGAACAAGAGTTCGAGACCTTGTAAAGCCTCGATGGCCTTGTTGAATTGCTCGACCGGTACCGTGCTGCCCTCAGCCTTGCGCTCAGTGACAGGAAGAATCTCGAATGATGTCCGTTCCATGGGTGTTATGAGGTTGAGTTACGAGAGAAAAGAGGCTGGCCAGAAACACACGTCGAGAAGCCAGAGCCTTCACGCCATGTGCCAGCCTGAAGAACGGCCGTGGCATAACTACGGCTATGCACAACGCCCTCCCCACGCGAAAAGGCCAACACACAAAGGGCGCTGCGCATAGCCTCCACGTTGAACGCCATTGCGCGCAGAGCCGCACAACGTCGTTCAACGCTGAATGACAACGCGGTTCAGGGTTTCAGTTCCGTCACGCTCGGCCTTCGCTAAAGCACGCGCTCCAGCACCTCCACGATCCGCTCCGTGGCATGCCCGTCCCAAAGCGGCGGCACCTTGCCTTTCTTGAACGTGCCGTTCTCGATGCGTGCGATCGCGTTGCGCACCGCGCTCATCTCAAGTGGCACCAGCTCATTGCTGCCGATGGTGAGGGTGCCGGGGCGCTCGGTGATCGGTTCGGTGTCTTGCCCCGCCAGGATGGAGCGTGGTCACTATGGGCTCTATCTTTGTCCATCATGCTGGACTGGCACGAGCATATCGCAGCGGATCCTCAGGTGATGTACGGCAAACCGTGCGTGAAGGGAACTCGCATTCCTGTTGACCTGATCCTGGATAAGCTAGCAGCCGGTCAGACGGTCGAAGACCTTCTGGAGGGCTATCCACAGCTAACGCGCGCGAGCATCCAAGCATGTTTGCGATACGGCGCGGATTCGATCCGGAACGACATCGATCTGCCGTTCGCCTCCTGAACACCATGCGCTTTGTGGCCGATGAATGCCTCGATGGCCGCATCATCCAGCGCCTGATCGCCGACGGTCACGACTTGGTGATCATGCGTGCGGAGCTGACCGGCCGTACCGATGCGGACGTGCTCCGCATGACCCAGGAACGTGATGCCCTGCTCGTCACTGAAGACAAGGATTTCGGAGAACTGGTGTTCAGGATGCGCGCATCCCATGCTGGTGTGGTACTTGTGCGAATGCATGGTCTAACAGGCGCTGAACAAGCCGAGATCGTTTCCCGAGTTGTCCGCTCCAGAGGAGAGCAACTCCTTCACGCGTTCACGGTGATCAATCAGGATCGGCTACGGATCCGGAAAGCCTGAACATTGCGCTTTCACAGCACCCGCTCCAGCACCTCCACGATCCGCTCCGTGGCATGCCCGTCCCACAGCGGCGGCACCTTGCCTTTCTTGAACGTCCCGTTCTCGATGCGCTCGACGGTTTCGCGCACGGCTTTCATCTCCAGCGGCACGAGCTCATTGCTGCCGATGGTCACGGTGCTGGGGCGTTCCGTGTTCGGTCTCAAGGTCAGACAAGGCACGCGGCGGTAAGTGCTTTCCTCCTGGATGCCGCCGCTATCGGTGAGGATGAAGCCGCAGGTGGCGATCAGTTTCTGGAAGGCGAAATAGCCCAAGGGTTCGGTGAGCACCAGGCCCTTGATGGAGTCGCATTTCCCCTTCAACCCGAACG
>CAZYPC010000030.1:0-49245 GCA_964649165.1 uncultured Chryseobacterium sp. | reverse complement strand
ATGCGGCCCGTGACGGACAGCACCTTGTTCCAGGCCGCATCCATCAGCAAGCCCGCGTTCACCATGGCCGCCCTGAAACTGGTGGAGCAAGGCGCGATCAAGCTCGATGAGGATGTGAACGCGCAGCTGCGTTCATGGAAGATCCCGGAGAACGAGTTCACGGCGAAGGAGAAGGTCACGTTGAAACGGTTGCTCGGTCATGTCGCGGGCACCACGGTGCATGGATTTGGAGGCTACTTGCCCGGTACACCCTTGCCCACATTGCTGAACATCCTGAACGGTGAAGCACCTTCCAACTCGTCGGCGATCGTAGTGGATCAGACACCGGGAACGGCGTGGCGCTATTCCGGTGGAGGCTACTGCGTGGCCTCGCAACTGATCCTCGATGCGAAGGGCGGCACCATTCCGCAGCACATGCACGATCTGGTGTTGCGGCCGCTGGGCATGTCGCGCAGCACCTATGAGCAGCCGCTGCCCGAGGCCCTGGTACACAACGCGGCGAGCGGCTATCTGCCCGACGGCTCCATGAACAAAGGCAAGTGGCAGGTGTATCCGGAGATCTCGCCGGACGGCCTGTGGACCACCGCTGGCGATCTCGCACGTTGGATGATCGACCTGCAGAAAACGATCGCCACAGACAGCGGCAAGGTGCTGAGCCGCGCCACAGCCCTGCAGATGGTGGAGCCGTTCGTGGAACCGCACGGTGCGGTGGGCCTCATGCTGAACGACACGAGGGGTGAGCGCTATTTCGACCACGGCGGCTGGAACGAAGGCTTCTGCGGCTGGATCGTGGGCCATGTGAAGAACGGCAAGGGCGCGGTGGTCCTCATCAATGCGAACAAGCCGGCATTCATGGGCGAAGTAGTGCGCTCCATCGCACGCGCTTACGACTGGCCGGCGTTCGTACCCCAGCACAAGGAGGTGCCGATGGACAGCGCTTCGTTGAACGCATTCACAGGCCGCTACCGCGTGAGCAGCGATGACCTGGCCACATTCACGCAACGCGGCGGCAAACTCTTCCGACAGCCGCTGCGGCAGGAAGCCAACGAACTCGTCCACATCGGCGATGGTGAGTTCGTCAGCCGCACGGATGAGCGCAGTAGGCGCTTCGTCAATGACGCCACCGGTGCCATGACCTTGCAAGTGAGCGATTCGAAGACCGGTGAAGTGCTCAGCACCTTTTCGCGCATGAAAGAGGATGAGCATGTGCCCTTCGAATTCGTGCAACGTGGTGATCGCGATGCGGCTTTGAAAGCCTACACCGCACTGATGGCCGCCAACCCGAACGACGAGGCGGTGAACGAGAACCAACTGAACATGTTCGGATACGAGTTGATGAACACCGGCAAGGTCGAACAAGCGCGTGACCTGTTCTTCATCAACGTGATCCTGTACCCGAAGAGCAGCAACGTGTACGACAGCTATGCGGAGGCGAGCCTGAAACTCGGCGACAAGCAACAGGCGCTGATCAATTACAAGCGTGCCGCCTCCATGGATCCGAAGAACACCAATGCCGCGCGCATCGTGTCGGAGCTGGAGAAGGAAGGTGTGCGGGCCGCGAAGTAGGTGCTCCGGGTGCCGGTGGACCTATGCGACAAGCCGCGGATCGATCTGCCGCAAGTGATGCTTCAGGTGCTCTACGTAGTCGCGCATCAGCCAGTCCAGGGTGGGGATGCCGTCATCGGGCAACAGTGCGTATGTGGAACCCAACGGCCGATGCTCCTTGCGCGGGTAGAAGCGCGGGGCATCTGGCACCAGGTCCAGACCCGGGCGATGTGCCGATTGTACTGCGCCCAGAGGTCCACGAGTTCTGACCAGTCCGCACTCGCGTGGGCCTGTGCGCGAACCCAGTCTTCCTGTGCGTAGGGCTCGAACAGCAAGTGGTCGGTCGCCTGCAAGCGAACGAAGCGCCCGAGGTTGTTGTTCGCCGAGTCGAGCAGGTGACCGATGATCTCCTTCGGGCACCACTTGCCGGGAGGAGGATGTGCTGACGCCTGTTCATCAGTGATGGCCCGCAACAAGGGCTCCGCATGCGCGACCGCTTTCTTCAGGTCGTTACCCGGTCCTTCCATGCCGCCCAAGTTCGGAACACGGCACGTTCCTACATTGGGGCATGCTCCTGCTCTTCCGCCAGCCAACCGGGCCGATCGCCCATGCCGTAGAGCACATCACTTTCCACCAAGGCTATTGCCCACCGCATGCGCGCGAGGTCTTCGTGCCCGATGGTGGGTGCGATCTGGTGATCGACCTGAGCGACGCGCCCAAGCAGCGCTGGCACGATGAGCACGGCGACCGCGCGGACACGCACAAGCGCGGCTGGGTGAGCGGCATGCGGACCTCGCGCATCATCATCGGCACGGGAAGTGGCGCGCCGATGCTGGTGTTGCGGCTGCGTGCCGGGGCGCTCCCTGCGCTCACCGGACTTCCTGCCAGCGAGTTGAACGACACCGTGGTGGACCTGGAACTTTTACTGGGTGAACGCTTCACCACCGTGCGTGACGACCTGGGCGAAGCGCTCGAGCTACGCGGGCCGCAAGCCATGCTCGATGAAGCGGAAGGGCTGCTCGTACCGCTCTTCCCGCTTCGCGAGAAAAGCCACGTTCGTCTGTCCCTGGCGTACGCTGCACTGCAACGGCAGGGCGGCAACGGCAGCGTCCGCGCCATCAGTGATGAGCTGGGCTGCTCGCAGAAGCACTTGAACGACCTGTTCCAGCGCCACTTCGGTCTTGGCCCGAAGCGCTTCGGCTCGGTGATCCGCTTCCAAGCCTTGCTGAACAGGCTGGAGAAGGAGAACGCACCCGACTGGACGCAGCTCGCGCTGGAGCATGGCTACTACGACCAGTCGCACCTGGTGAACGCCTTCCGCGTGATGACCGGCCTGAGCCCCACGCGATACATGGATTCGAAAGGCCCCTTCCTGAACTGGCTGCCGGTGAACGGCAGGTGAAATTTTTCCAAGCAAGATCGAAGCGACTCCGGTTCCTTCGCGCCATACATCACCCGCATGGACGTCCAACTCAACCACCTCGCCATCATCGTTGCCGCGCTCAGCGACCTGCTCGTGGGTGCGCTCTGGTACTCGCCACTGCTCTTCTACAAGCCCTGGCGCGATGCCAACGGGTTTACCGATGACGGGATCAAGAAGGCCATGAACCCGGCGAAGACCTACGGCCTCACCTGCCTCTTCGCGCTCCTCATCAGCTACAACCTCGCTTTCTTCCTGGGTTCGCCGGAGATGAACGCATCACAAGGTGCCATCTATGGCCTGCTCACAGGCGTGTGGGCCGCGCTCGCCTTCATGATCGTGGGGCTCTTCGAGCAGCGCAAATGGGGATACATGCTGATCAATGCGGGCTACATGCTGGTGGCCTTCACGTTGAAAGGGCTTATCATCGGGGCATGGCGATAAAGAGATCGATCCTGCTTGCGTCGTTGGCGCTGGCCGCCTGCGGTGGGGATCCGGCCCTGGTGGAGGAGGCGGGACCCTCACGCGACCTCCGCATCGCTTTCAATGTGTACACCAACACGCCCGAGGACAACTACGAGGTTTTCGTGATGGACCTCGACGGCAAGAACCGGCGAAACATCACGAACACGCCCGGCGTGGATTGGGTGTACGCTGCCTACGGCGACCGCCTGCTCTTCCTCAGCGACCGCGACACCTGCCACCGCTGCTACTTCCTGTACGAGATGGATGCTGATGGCGGCAACGTGCGCCGCATCAGCGATCGGCAATTGCAGGATAGCTGGATGTCCGCCCGTATGAACGGCAGCGAGTTCATCGTGGACCCGAAGGGCATCAACGACACGGCGTTCTTCCGTATCGATGCCTCCGGCAAGGTTCTCGACACGCTCTACCACGGCCTGGCCTACGCCAACGACCCATGCTTCTCCCCCGATGGCCAGCGCATCGTGTTCCGTGGCGCTCAGGCGAAGCTCAAGCAGGACCAAGGCTACCGCGACGAACTGTACGTGATGAACAGCGATGGCAACGGCGCGCGGCAACTCACGCACTACCCGGAGAGCGACACCACTGCGGAATGGTGGGCTTATCACGCAGGCCCTCCTCAATGGCGGAGCGACGACCGCATCACCTTCTGCTCCAAGCGCAAGGGCAACCTCAGCATCTTCAGCCTTAAGCCCGATGGCACCGACGAGCAGCAGCTCACGCCCAATGGCTTCGATGAGGACTGGCACGCGTGGAGCCCCGATGGCAACCTGCTCGTGTACGGAGGCACTCCCGTTGTGAGCGAGGAGGAGCGGCCGGTCTACGACATCTTCCTCATGGACATGCGCACAAAGGAGGTGAAGCAGCTAACGACGGATACCTTGAGCGAGCAGGCGCCAGTGTTCGTTCGGGCGCCGTCGTCGAAGTGATCGAGGTGCGCTCCGGAGATCCCGGAGGTGCTGACCACGCATTTCAGCCCGGATGTGATCTTTGCGGCAGATGACATTTGCCTCAAGATCGCCCGCATTGCTCCACGCGTTCGTCCTACTTGCCATGTTCACACGGACCACCGCCGCGAACGCTCAGGTGGACTACGCCATTCACAACGATGAAGTGCTGACCCTGGGTGCGGAGTATGGCCAGACCATACGGCTGCCTGAGGTGGAGTCAAGCACAGGTCGCATCGGTACGAATGCGATCAACGATGGCTACATGGGTTTGATGGCCAGCTACAGGATCGGGCAACAGGAGATCAGTGCGGGATGGTTGCGCCATCAGAATTCAGTGGCATACACCATCACTGATGCCCCATACGGGAAGTCGCAATTCAAGAACACATCGGATGTGCTGGCCTACACGCGTGTTCCGGTCCGCATCGGCATACATCTGATACCGGCCCATCGGTCCATCGATCTCATGCCTTACCTCTCCATCGCCTGGATAACCGTTGATCACACGAGGTCATTCGACGGGAACGGGAGCAGGGGTGTATCGATCGACCACACGACGGGGGACACGGCGATCACTTCCTCGCAGTACACCGCTACGCTCATCCAGAAGAATGCGGCGCTGTTCGGGATCGGTGCGGCATTCGGTGGACATATCGGCCGATGGTCCCTTCGACTGAACGCCGAATGGCTCACAGGCAAGGACGACTGGTCCGTGTTGGATGTGACCTATGACCGAACGAGCACCTTGGGCGGTACTGTGCAGGACCGTGCGCGGATCCGGTCGAAGACCGCGAGCTACGGCATTGGGCTAACACTGCGATTCCAGATCAACGGCAGGCGCACCAAGCAGACTGGTAGCGCAGACCGATGATCTCCTCTGGTCCACTTGGACCGAATTGATCAGGAGTAGCGCTGAAACCTGAATTGCCAGGGCGACGGTGCGGGTGTCCAAGCATCGGACTTGCGCTGTCCTCCGCCTTCTAAGAAGATCCGCACGCGCGGAGCAACTACGGAAACTTGCTTGTATACAGCGGCACTCCGCTGGTGAGTGCTGAGGAGCGACCGGTCTACGACATCTTCCTCATGGACCTGCGAACCGGGGAGGCGAAGCGGCTCACCACGGATACGTTGACAGAGCAGGCGCCGGTGTTCGTAAGGGCGGGCAAATGACTCGCAACAGGGCACGAGACCCCATCAATGCTGAACGACAATGCGTTGGGTGCGCCCTTCCGCCTTCACGAAGTAGATGCCATCTGCCCACTCGCTTACATCGATGCTGTTCGCGCGCGTGGTGATCATCCGCTTGCCCAGCGCGTCGAAGACTTCCACCGGCTGGTTGCGCGCCGGTCCCAGAAAGTTCATCCGCTCCTTCGCGGGGTTGGGGTAGACGACGGGGTCATCACCGATCGCCTGCTCATGGATGCCGATGCTTCCATCGTTCACGCCGAACGTCACCGCCGCATACACGGGAACGGAAGCATCGCTCTCCACCGATCCCGCGTCGTTGCCCGTGCAAGAACCGCTGGTGGTGCTCACCATGCCCTGCCACAGGCTGCCGTCCCAATAGCAGGTGCTCAGCGTGGCGCAATCGCTGATGCCACTGGCGGTAGCATCCTCCCAGAAGAGCTCCACCTGCGCATCGTCGGTGGTGCCTGCGCGGGTCAGTGTCCAGTGCTCCATCGAGCTCACCGCATCCACGCCAGGACCGAGCGATGTCGTGTTCGTGTACGGGGCATCGAAGTACTCGGCCGTGTATTCGGTGTCCTGGTCATTGATCGCACTTATCCCGAGCAAGCGCCTCTGGCCGTTCTTCCCTAGCGGGAATACGAACGCGTTGTTCCCGATCTTCTTCATCGGCCCCTGCACGTAGCTGTGGAAGCTGTTCGAGGTGGCGGTGGCGCCTTCGGTCAGAACGAGCAATTCGTTGAGCTGCGTGAGGATGCGTCCGCTGTTCAATGTGAGCGAACCGGCAACGGTGGTCGGCCCCACCAGCCCGAGACCGATGCTGCTGTTCTCAACGCGCAGGTGGTGGAAGTTCCCATTGGACACGGATTGCAATGTGCTACCGTTGAAGGCGATCGCATTAACGTCCGGATCGAAGATGCCCATGTTGATCCAAGACCCGCTCACGCTGATCTCCTGGGGATCGGTATGCTGCAAGGATGCCCCGGCGCTGATGGTGACGTTGTGGAACCGGTAACTGCCCACACCGCGCAGTTCGGCCTGCTGGTCGAAATAGGTGTCGCCACCGGTGGCATGCCACACGCCGTCGTTCTCCACAGTGCAATTACCGTCCACGTGGAATGATCCGGCGCTGAGCGCGATGCTGTCCGTGGCATGCGCAAGGTCGATGCCCGGTCCGTTCACCGTGAACGATCCGCCGGTGACTTCCACAAGTACATCCACGGTGCTGCCCACGGTGTTCACCACGCTGCCGTTGATCTGCGCGGCGCCCGCGTTCACGCGCAGGATGCCTTGTCCGGATCCCGGGGCGGCGCCGAACCAAAGGGCATCGCCGTTCACGGTCAGTGACCCGCTGTTCAGCTCGTAAAGCGGGTTTCCCGGTCCTACCTCCATATCGAAACCGAACTCGCCGCTGGCATTCACGGTTCCGCCGTTCTGCACGAAGCCGCTGGCGGTGACCCCATCGTCGCCGAGTGCGAGCACGCTGAGCGTGTTCACCGTGCCACCAGCAAGGGTGAAGTGGCCGCCGAGTTCCATGATCAGACGATCACTCGTAAGGGTGCCGCCGGTCATCGTCACTCCGGCCTCATCGCTCACGATGAGCCGGTTGTCCACCACGAGGTTCGCCGCGATGGTGAGCGCAGCGCCGTTCATCACGTACATCCGGTCCGGCACGAACACCGATGCGGCGGTGATGGAAGGCGATGCCTGTGCACCGCTATAGTTCGCCGGGTCAATGGTAATGTCCTCTCCGTCCAGCGGCCAGTCGGTCCAGTTGCCGGGGTTGTTCCAATCCGCGTTGAGGGCGCCGGTCCAGTTCTGGGCGATGGCGGTGGAGGCGATGAGCAGAAGTACGGCCGAAAGCGTAGTGGGTCGGTTCATGGGAACTGATCAGTGGTGAATGACGATGCGTTGTTTGATCCCTGCGGCCTTCACGAAGTACAGGCCCGGCGCCCATGCGTTCACGTCGATGGTGCTCGCGCGGGTTGCGAGCACACGCTGGCCGAGCGCATCGAAGAACTCGATCACGGAACCGGGAGAAACATTGCTGATCGTGATGCCGTCGCTCGCAGGGTTCGGGAACACTGTGAATGCGGATGCCGCTCCTTCCTCGGGAACACCCATCGCGATCCCGCTCAAGTCGAAGCATGCGAAGAACGGATCATGGTAGGCCAGGCTGGTGCGGTTGTCCACGCCGGGGCCGAGGTCCAGATCGGCCGTGCTGCGGAAGTTGCCGACGATGCACAGGCTGTTGTTCCCGGGCAACAATTGTGTGATGCCGTCGAACTCAGGCCCGCCGATGGTGCCGCTGAACTGGTATGCGCCATTGCCATCGAAGCAGGCCACGAACGCATCCTTGTTGTTCACCACTCCGTTGGTGGAAACTTGCACCGATGGCCCCGCGCTATTGAGTTCAGCGGTGCCCTCGAAGGCGGAGGCGATGTACACGCGGCCCGCATCATCCAATGCGACCACGCTTCCGTAAGTATCCTCGGCGGCGGAACCCATGTGCTTCTCCCAGATCACCGATCCATCCGTGCCCGCCAGTTTCACGAGCAGTGCATCAGAGGCATAGCCGCCGAAGGGCTCCATGCTCAGGAGGCTTCCTCCGCTGGTGTTGGCATAGTCGCTCTGGAACACGCCACCTATGTACGCGTCGCCGTTGTCATCCACCGCCACCGAGGTGCCGCCCTCGTTCTGGTTGAAAAGGCCCACGCCTTCCATGCCGAAGAAGAAGCGGCACCAGTCCAGGTCGCCGTTGTCGTTGAACCGGGCCGCGAACACATCGTTCAGCATGTCATTCGCGTTGTACGCCTGCAAGACGCCAGCTCCGGGATCATGGTCTTCCAAGGTGGCGGCCTGGTTGTTCGACATGGTCCAGCCTGTGAGATAGAAGTGCTCCTGCACGCCATCGTCCCAGCGCTGCACATCCACGATCTCCGCTCCGAAGTTCCTGTGCCAGATCAGCGTGCCGCTGCTGTCGTAGCGCGCGTAGATGTTCTCGTTCATGAAGCCGCTGCCGCCCGGTATGGGTGTGGGCGTGATGGTGGCTGAGCCCGGCCCGGGATCGAAATCCACGGGATCGCCGCCCAGTGCTGTGCCGAAGAGAAAGAGATCGTGGCTGAACGGACTGTAGTGCATCTGCACAGTGCTGCGCTCCAGTACGGTGCTGCCGAACTGCTCGTGCCAGAGGTAGTCGCCGGTGGCGGTGTACTTGCCATACCAACCGGTGCGGTAGTCGGTCTCGAAGCCAGGCGGCCCGCTGGTGCAGCCGCAACTCACGTTCGATGTTGAGGCGCTGGGATCCACATCGCCGTAGCCGGTCACCTCGCCGCTCAGGTAGAACTGTCCATCCTCGGTGAAGCTGATGTGCGTGATGAGGATGGCCTTCGTACTCCAGAATTGCTTGTGCCAGAGGTAGGCGCCGTTCGCATCGTAGCCCGCGAGAAAGGCTTCCTCGTAACCGAGCTGCGGTTCGATCCACACATCGCTCGACGAGGGGTCCAAGTCCACACTGTCGCTCACCGACCCGTAGGCGATATACCCACCAAGCGGCGACTCGTGCAGCCAGAACTGCTCGTATTGCGCGGTGCGGATGGGATGGATGAAGGTGGGGGACTGGGCGGCAGCGCACCCGGCGCACAGAACGAGGACCAGGGGGAGTACGGATCTCTTCATCACGGTTTGATCGGAGGTTTCTTTGCCAGATCGAAGGTGGTCGGGTGCGGTCGGATCACGAACCTGAAGTGGACCAAGCGGGCTTTCCTTGCTCTGAAGCGGAAGCGCGCCCTACCGACACGATCGGCCAGGCTCCCTTCTAGCGCAGGAGCTCTACGTACCCGGTGGCCTGTTGACCACCGGCGACGAGGATGTAGTAGTACACGCCATCGGGCACCGTCATTCCGGCGCTTGTCCTTCCATTCCAGCCATGACTCGCGTCCTCCTCACCCCGCACCTCCTGCCCCCACCGGTTCAGGATGACCAGCGTTGCGCAACCGCCTGGCCCATCCGGACCCAACGGAAGGAACTCATCGTTCTCTCCATCGCCGTTCGGGGTGAACACGTTCGGCACCGGGCCCAGGACAAGTGCAGTGCCACCGGCTTCGGGCACTTGCACAAGCAGGGTTGCGGTTGAATCGCATGGACCAGTACTCACGGACAGCGTAACGATGTAGTTGCCGGCTTCTTCGTAGGCATGTGTCACCGCGAATCCAGACGCGCTGCTGCCGTCGCCGAGATCCCAAGCGTATTGCTCCGCGCCCGGTGCGGCTTGTAATCGGACGGTGGACGGGCCGCATGGGATGGCCTCGATCACGTAGGAAGGAACCGGTGTCGGTACATCGAGCACCGTAATGGCGACCGTGTCCGTTCCTGCGCATCCATTGTCATCCTGCACCAGCACGGAGAAGTTTCCAGTTGAGGTCACCTCCAAGAGCGGATCGCTGCCCACGATGGGCGAGCCGTTGTTCGCCCAGGAATATGTCGCGAAACCTGCCCCCGCATCGAGCATCACGGATCCTCCCGCACAGAAGGAAGTATCCGGACCTAGATCCACCGTGATGGGCACGATCGGGTCGACGGTGATCTGTTGCGTGATCGTGTCGCAACCGATGGCGTTGCACGCGATGAGCGTGACATCATACGTGCCGGGACCGGGGAAGAGAATGTCCTGCGGATCCTGCAGGCTCGAAGTGCCCGGCGTGCCGCTGTTGAAGGCCCATGCCCAACTGGTGGCGCCGAAAGTGCTGGCATCGGCGAAGTCGACCAGGTAGCCCGTGCACGAAGGATCGGCTGCAGCATCGAAGTCGGCCACGGGAGCCATGGGCATGGCTGCGCAGGAGAGCTTGAAGAAGAAGGGCTGATCGGCGATGCTGTTCACTTTGTTCTCCTCGTACACGCCGGGCGTGGTGGGGAAGTCCTGCGAATGGGTGGTGGCGGCGATGCTCAAGGTGTCCTGGAAGCCGCCGTTATCGCGCAAGGCGATGCTCGGCGCCAGATAGTCGTAGAACGAGCCGTAGTACTCATCCTCGGTACCACCCACGTACGTTGATCCGCCACAACCGTAGCCGGTACCGTCGATGTTCAGTTGCACGACCCAGACGTCGTTGCTGAACACCCCTGCATGCAATTCCTGGTATGCGCCGGGTGATGTGGGGAAGTTCCCACGCGAGATGCCCGCCGCGTACGCTTCGCCGATGTTGTTCACCACGATGTCGGTGCCTTCATCCTGGCCGGATCCGCCGAGGAAGGTCGAGTAGATCAGCGCGGAGCCATCGTTGTTCATCTTCAGGACGAAGGCATCACCACTGCCACCGCCGATGGTCGTCTGCAAGGCACCGGCGGTCACCGGGAAGGTCGATGTCGCCGTTCGGCCGACCACGAAGGCTTCACCATTGTCGTCGTCCACATCCACGGAAGTGCCCATGCCGGGGCCGAGGTAGGTGGCATAGTCGAGCGATACGGGCAGCGTAGTGCCCAGCTTCAACAGGTAAGCGCAGCCGCCATCCATACCGCCGTCGTAAGTGGTGTTGAAGGCACCTGCGGTCACAGGGAACGAACTACCCCCGAAGCCGACGCCCACCGAACCGGTCACATAGGCATTACCGAGCTGATCCACGGCGATGCCGTGCGCGCTGCAGTAATTGAAAGAACCCGCACCGATGCGCACGGAGTACAGCAGGCTGGCCGCACCCGCGAGATCCACATCGAACTTGGCGACGAACACATCCTTATCCCCTTGCACGTAGTTGACCGCATTGACCTCCGGGAAGCCGAGGTAAGTGGTGGTGCCGGTGATGTAAGCGATGCCGGTGGGGCCGAGCGCCACGCAGTATCCGGTTTCGCTGCTCTGGCCCCCAAGGAAGGTGGAATAGACCAGTCCCGAACCGTCCGGGTTGAGCACCGTGAGGATCGCATCGGCGCCCGGTGCGTGTACGGGTTGGTAGGCATTGGGCGTGGAAGGGTAGTTGGTCAAGCCCGTGATGTTCAGATCCACGACACCGGTGATGTATGCGCGACCGAGCGAGTCCACCGCGATGGACGTGCCGAACTCCGATGAACTGCCGGGCAGGTAGGTGCTGTAGATGAGCGTGGTGCCGTCGGCCGAGAACTTCGCCACGAAGATCTCCGGCTGAATATTGCCAGGGCCCGAATAGGAACCCGGTGTCACAGGGAAGGTGCCATCGACCATGCCGGTGAGGTACACGTTGCCCTGGAGGTCCATGGCGTTGGCGAAACAGTAGTTGATGTTGTTGCTGGCGCCCAATGCGCGCGTGTAGGACGCCCACACCATCTCGAACAAGGGATCGATCACCAGATTCTTCGAGCCATCATACGCACCACGCACGCGGAAACCGAAACTGCGTTCATCGAGCAACCGGAACTCCACCTCCACCGGCCGCTTCACGCCGTCGATCTCCTGCCAGCTCACCGGCGCGTGCTGCTTCTGTTCTCCGTAGGCCGTATGCACCACCAGCTCACCGTCCGTGCTCAACGAGAGGCGTTCGATCCCGTCGTAGCGGATGCGGATGTCGGAGGGCTCGCCACCCGGATGCACGATGTGGTCGTACTTCAGGTCGAGGCCCACCATGCTGAACTGCGCATCGATGCCGGGATACACGCCGATGTAATCCACGCGCTCCACCTCCTGCGGATGCACCACCCACCGTGCCGGGTCGCTGCCGCTTATGTAGCTCGTCACGCTCGGCCGTCCGTTCACGCCTTCCACGTGCGCGTTGGGCTCCGCGCCCTCGAACACCATGGTCCACACGATGAAGTCCGGCTCGGCGTGATGGTCCTTCTCCGGCTGGCCCTCCTGCGCATGCTCATGCTCCTCCTCGTCCTTCACCAACGAGAAGCTGACCCTATCGCGGAGGAAGGATGCGTTCGCATTGGCCGAGCGACCCTTGTAGAGGATTCCCGCCGGCCATTGGCCTTCGTTGGCGAGGAAGGTGGAGCGGAAGATCGACTGCCCCGTTGGGGGCTGGGCACTCGCTGTGCAGGCAGTGAACGCCCCAAGCATCAGGAGAGCACTGCGCTTGGTCATTGCTGCTTGACGATGCGTTCCGTCCGTCCTCCCGCTTTCACGAAGTAGATGCCCGGTGCCCACGCGCTCACGTCGATGGTGCGCTCACGGGAAACGAGCACACGCTGGCCGAGGGCGTCGAAGAACTCGATCGCGGTGCCGGAAGCGACCTGGTTGAGCGTGATGCGATCGCGCGCGGGGTTCGGGTACGCCACGTGCGAGGTCTGGACCGGGACCGCTTCATGGCCGATGCCGAGGCTCGTGCTCTGGAACTCATCGGCAAAGCGCGCGATGTACAGGTTGTTCTCCCAGCAGCAGGCCACGTTGGTGAGCGTATCGAAGATGGTGGTGCCGCTGGTGATGCCGCAGAGGTAGAAGGCGCTGTCCCCCACCAGGGCGAGACTGCGGCCGCTCTCACCATTGCCGGAGCCCATGCGTCGGGCGTACGCCAGGTTGCCGCTCGCATCGTAGCGTGCCAGGAAGCAATGCGCTTCCTGCGAGAGCATGTCGATGACCGTGCCGTCGAATTCGGCGGTGAGGATGTTGCCGCCGAGGAATCCGCTGATCACGCTGTTGCCCACATCGTCGGTGATGATGTCGTAGGCTTCATCGCTGCGGATGCTTCCACCGTGCTTGATCCACTGCACAGCTCCAGTAGCACTCACCTTGGCGATGTACACCTCAGCCGTATAGGGATCAGGACCCGTGAAGGAAGTGCCGCCGAACTGCACGTTGGTGCCCGCCGCGCCGCCGCATACATAGGTGTTGCCGAACGCATCCATGTCCAGCCCCGCCACGCTGATCCCAAAGCCCGGACTGTTGTTGCTTCCGCCCACGGCCCATTGGCCTTGCAGCGCGCTGTTCAGCTTGGCCACGAACACCGGTCCATTGCCCGATGCGGTGAGGTTGACGCCATTGAAGCCGGCCGTGCCGCCGAACTCGCCACCGATGTGGATCTCGCCACTTCCCGGTGCGACTTCCACCGCACGCAATCGCACATAACTGCTGTTGCTTGCGAACTGTTGATGCGTGAGCAGGGTGCCATCCGGCGCGTACTTGAGCAGGAGACCTTGATCACGGTAGCTGGTGTTCGCTAGTGTCTGCCCGCTGAAGGTGCTGGTGTAGCGCAACTCGCCCACCACGATGATGTTGCCCTGGTCATCGATGTCCAGGTCCGTGGCCACAGCACCGTAAGGCTCGCCGCCCCCGTGCCGCACCCATAGGAAGTTGCCGTTCAGGTCGTACTTGGCCAGGAAGGTATGCACCTCGTACCCGCCCATGAACACGGTGTCCGCACCGAAGACCGCGATGCTGTCCAAGGGCATGCTCGTCAAGTGGCCACAGACGTACACGCCTTCGTTAGGGTCGACCTTGATGCGCCGCGCCATCACCTCCATGGAGTTGCTCGGCCCGCCGAAGGTGCTCACCCACTGCACGGTGCCCACGGGATCGTACTTGGCGATGTAGCCGTCCCGGATCACGCTCACGCTGATCGCATCGAACTCGCTGTAGCCCTGCACCCAGCCGGCCACGTAGGCGTTGCCCTGATCGTCGACGGCCACCGCATCGGCCTGCTCGTAGTTGCTGATGCCGGTGGGCGCACCGCCATCGCGGAACCATTGGATGCTTTGGGCGCTGGAGGCGGTGACGAAGGCGAGACCGGTCAGGAGGAGAAGTGGGCGCATGTTCGCTGGCTTGGCTTGACCAAAAGTCCACGGGGCCTTGGAAGTGGCCCAAGCCACCCGAATGAAGCGGATACCCTTGGCGATGAACCGGGCAGCTAGGATACCGAACCATCGGGCCCGGCGTCAGAAGCACGCCGATCAGGGCATCGGCAGCTTCATCTCCGTGAGCCCCAGTCCCTGGATGTGCTCCAGCAATTCCTTTGCTGGCTCACCGCCACGCGTTGCGTGGTGCAACAGTGTGAGCCCATGGGGGCCTTTCGAGCGCAATAGCTGCGGATACAGCGCCAGCAGTCCTTTTACGATGGCAGTGTGGCCCAGCATCGTGAGCACGAAGATGTTGGCATGTGCGCCCTGGCCGATCAGGTACTCCGCGATCTCGCGGTCACCCACGTGGCCTGCGCCTTCCAACGCCGTTTCGAAATCGCCGCCGCCCACATCCCAGCTCGCGTTCAGCAGGCCGGGCTGCTCTTTCAGCATACGCTGCACCTCGGGCAGATTGTTGTGGCCTACGCGCACGAACTCCTTCACCAGTTCCGGTGGGAGTTGGGCAGGCTTGGCCGGTTTCATGGTGTCTTGCGCGTGGCCTGCGCTGCTGCTCAGCAACGGAAGGCCGAGCGCAGTAGTAGCTATGAAGTGGCGGCGGTTCATGGTCGATGGGTCATTCGTGCCGCAACGCCCGCACCGGATCCGTCTGCGCCGCCCTGATCGCCCGGAAGCTCACCGTCACCGTCGCGATCAACAGCACCACTAACGCCGCGAGCACGAACACCAGCGGCTCGATCGCCGTGCGGAACGCGAAATTTTCCAGCCAACGCCCGACACCGAACCAGGCGAGCGGCACTGCCACCACGGCACCCACCAGTACCAACAGCAGAAAGTCACGCGTCACGAGGTAGGTGATGCGCAACGTATCCGCGCCCATGACTTTCCGGATACCGATCTCGCGTGTGCGTTTCTCGGCCGTCCAGGAAGCGAGCGCGAAAAGCCCGAGGCACGCGATGAACACCGCGAGCAGCGAGAAGATCCCGACGAGCTTCGCTAGGCGACCCTGCGCTTCGTACTGCATGTTCAACTGATCATCCAGGAACTGATACTCGAAGGGGAATTGTGTGGTGCGGCTGTTCCACTCCTTGCGCGCGGCCTCGATCACCGGCGTTGGATCACCGCCTTCGGTGCGGATGTAGATGTAGCGCAGCCATTGTCCGATGTCGGTGGTCATGTCGAACACGAAGGGCTGTACAGCCTTGAAGAGCGGATCGAACGCGAAGTCCTTGGTGACGGCGATGATGCGCTCCTCGCCATGCGGCGTGTCCATCCGATCACCGATCGCCTTGGTGGGATCGTCGGGATGCGTTTGGCGCGCGAACGTTTCGTTCACGATCACACTGAGCGAATCATCCCCGGGGAACTCGCGAGAGAACCAACGCCCAGCAAGCAGCTCGATATCCATGGCCTGTTGGAACTCGGGGTTCACATAGAGGCAAGGCAGATAGGTCCACTTGCCCTGCTCCATGTCGCCCCAGTTGAACTCGTGCGTGTTGTGCTTCTTGCCGATGATGTCGTTGGCCCAGCTCACGGCCTTCACACCGCTGATCTTCTTCAACTCGGGGAACACGGCCAGGTACACATCGCTCATCGGCGCGCGCACGGGGATCAGGATCACCTGTTCCTTGTTGAAGCCCAGGTCCACGCTCTGCAAATGGTCGTGCTGCTTCTTCACGAACACGGTGCCGATGATCAGCACCAACGCGATAGCGAACTGCACCACGACCAGTGACTTCCGCAGCGCCTGACCACGCGAAGTGCCCGCCGCGTTCGCCTTCAGCACCACCGCCGGTTGGAACGAGGAGAGGAAGAACGCCGGATAGATGCCGCTCAACAGCCCCACCAGTACCGCGAGACCCAGCACGCTCGGTACCAGCATCGAGGGCAACGGGATCGTCTCGCCAGCGAGCTGGTTGAATGCCGGCATCAGCAGTTGGATCAGCAGCAACGCGATCAACGCGGCGATCAAACTCATCAGCACGCTCTCCATCAGGAATTGACCGATCAACTGCCCGCGCGTGGCACCGTTCGTCTTGCGCACGCCCACCTCGCGTGCCCGGTAGGCACTGCGCGCCGTAGCGAGGTTCATGAAATTCACGCCGGCGAGCACGATGATGAAGAAGCCGATCGCCCACAGGATGTTCACGCTGCCCTTGTCCCCGTTCTGGTGCATCTCGAAATCGAGCTTACTGGTCAGGTGGATGTCCGCGAGCGGCTGCAACTCGTGACCGATCTGATTCTTCAAGAAGTCCGGGTAGTACTTCTGAATGAAGTCCGGGAAGATCCGGTTCACCTCCGCCTTGCTCACGCCCTCCTTCAGCCGCACGTAGGTCCAGCACGGGTTCCACACCCAATTGTTCTTCTCGATATTCTTCCAGAACTGCGTGATGGTGTAGAACGAGACCAGTCCGGTGAACTTGATGTGGGAGTTCTGGGGGATCTCGCCGAGGATGCCCGTCACCTGCACGTCCATCGCATTGTCCCACTTCATCAGCTGGCCCATCGGGTCAGCATCGCCGAAGTACTTCTTGGCCAGCTCCTGCGAGAGCACGATGCTGCCGGGCTTGGTGAGCGCCGTCTTCGGATCGCCCACCAGCAGCGGGTAGTTGAAGATGTCGAACACCGTACTGTCCACCAGGTAGAGTCCGCTCTCGGTGAACATCTTGTCGGTGCTCAAGCTGTCGCCCACCTTCAGCGTATGCTGCGGATCCTGGAAATCGAACCAGCGGCACTGGCGCTCGATCAGCTCGGGATGGTCGTGCAACAACGTTGGCCCCAGTCCGAAGACCATGCTGCTGCTGTGTTCGCCTTGACCCTCCATCTCGATCTCGCCCACCACGCGGTACACACGTTCGCTGTTCGGCACGAACCGATCGAAGCTGCGCTGGTACTGCACGTACAGTCCGATGAGCACGAAACACGCGATGCCCGTGGCAAGGCCCAGCAGGTTGATGAGCGTGTAGAGCTTCTGCTTCCACAGGTTGCGGAAGGAAACAAGGAGGAGGTTCTTGAGCATTGCGGGGTGATCACTCGTATCTCAACGCCTTCACTGGATGGGCCACGGCCGCTCGGTATGCCTGGAACGTCACCGTTAGAACGGTCACCAACAGGATGATGAGCAACGCAGCGGCGTAGAGCACTGGCGAGATGTCCGCGTGGTAAGCGAATGTTTCCATCCATCGGCCGATGGCGAAAAACGCGAGCGGGAACGCAACGATCAACGCGGCGCCGAGCAGGACCACGAACTCGGTGTTCAGCCTCCGCACGATGTCCAGCACCGGCGCGCCCATCACGCGGCGGATGCCGATCTCCCGTGTGCGCTGGCGCGCGGTGAAGTAGGCGAGACCGTACAGGCCCATTACGGTTAGCGCGATGGTGAGAACCGCGAAAGCGGTGAATACGCGGAAGAGTTTGTCCTCGGCCTGGTACAGTTCGGCGATACGCGTGTCGAGGAAGGTCGCGTCCCATTGCGCGTTCGGTTGCATCGCCTTGAATCGTCCTTGCAGCGCGGCGAGCTGGCTTTGAACGTCGCCGGGCGCGAGGCGCAACAACAGGTTGTTCACTCCATAGCGCGGGTGGCCCTGGAAGATGGCGATGGGCTCGATGGGCGTGTGGAGGCTGGTGTAGTGGAAGTCCTTCACCACCCCGATGATCCGCAGTTCCTGGTCAACGCTGTCGCCAGGCACGTACAGGTTTTCATTCAGTGGGTCGGCCCAGCCGAAGGCCTTTACCAGCGCCTCGTTCACGATGATGCTACCGTCCTGGTCGGTCGGGATCTTCGGGTCGAACGTGCGCCCTTGGATGAATTCCATGCCAATGAGCGCGGGATAGTCCGCATCGCAACTCATTGCCGGCAGCGGCTTGTCCACCGGACCCTGTGGTGTCTTCGCGCGCAGCACCCAGCGCTGGGTTCCACCGCCCGGGGTGTTGTCCGCGAAGGCTGAGCCCTGCACGAAGCTCTCGCGCGCGAGCTCGGTCTTCATGGGGCGCAGGGCGTCCCATTTCAGCGTGTCTTCCGGATGCGGCGAGGGCATCTTGATGAGCAGCACGTACTCTTTGCGCAGGCCCATGTCGTTGTTGCGCAGCCAGTGCAATTGCGCGAATACGGCGAGCGTGCCGACCACCATGAACAGGGCGATGCCGAACTGCGCGCCCATGAGCACCTTGCGCACGCGCTGTTTGCCCGCCCCGGCGATGCCTTCCTTCAAAAGAAGCTGCGGTGCGAAACGGGAAAGGAAGAAGGCCGGGTAGCTGCCCGCGAGCACGCCGATCACCAGCACGATCAGGACGATCATCGCCAGGAAGCCACCGCTGAGCATGTGTCCCATTCCGATCGATTTCCCGCTCAGGTCATTGAACATCGGAAGCGCGGACTTCAGCAGCACCAGCGCCAGCACGATGGCGATAAGCGCGATGAGCACGCTGCCCCCGATGAACTGCGCCACGAGTTGTCCGCGTTGCGCTCCGCTGACTTTCCTAAGGGCCACCTCTTTGGCGCGTCGGGTCGCGTCCGCGGTGCTCATGTTGATGTAGTTGATGCACGCGATGGACAGGATGAGCACCGCCACGATGCTGAAGAGCGTTACATAAGCGCGGTTGCCCTTCCTGGGCGTGTCGTAGATCAGTTCGTTGTTGAAGTGCACGTCACGCAGTGGCTCGAGGTTGAAACGCATCGAGCCTGTGAACCCCGCGTCCTGCTGCCAGTAGGGGAGGATGTACTTCTTCGCGAAGGCGTCCATCTTCGGCTGGAAGCTCTCGGCTGTGCTTCCCGGTGCCAGCACCAGATAGCCATAGCTGCTCACCTGCCCCCACCCGGTCATCAGTTGCTCCTTCGCCTGTGGGGGCATGCCAAGCAGACTGAGGAAGCAGCCCGGTGGGATGTGCGTGTTGTACTTGGTCTCGTCTATGACCCCCGCCACTTTCAATGTGCGACCGTTGCGCTCCACCAGCTTCCCCATGGGCTCTTCGCTGCCGAACATCTCGTGGGCCAGTCGCAACGTAATGACCAGGTTGTCCGGCTCATCCAGCGCATGCGGACCTCCGCGAAGCCAGTGATAGTCGAATGTCCGGAAGAAGGCCGTGTCGGCGTAGTAGCCCTCGTCCTCGATGAAGTTCTGCCCCTGATAAGTGAAGCTGCATTTGCTGAGCTGGTAGAGCCAGCTACCGCTCTCGATCTCCGGGTACTCCTTGAGCAAGGAGGGTACCATGGCGAACTGCGTCAACCCGAAATCGTCGCTCTGGTCGCCGAAGTTGAAGTGCGACTGGATGCGGTAGATGCGCTCGCTCTTCGCGTGGTGCGCGTCGAAACTCAGCTCGTCCTGCACGTAGATGTAGATGAGCAGGCACGCCACGATGCCGAGCGCCAGCCCCGTGATGTTCAATGCGGCGAAGAGCTTGTCACGCTTGAGGTTGCGCCAGGCGATGAGGAGGTGGTTCTTCCACATGCTGGCAAGGTCGTCCACGCGACCGCTGCCCGGAAAGGGAAGGTGCGTAGGTGTTGCCGGAGTGATGAATGGTGAGATGGCGGAGAGCGCTTGCACCGCCCTCTGCCGCCCACCTCGCTCAGCATCCGGTTCCGGAGCCGCAACCAGCCACCTGGCAGCTCATGCTGCAGGTGCGGATCGTGCAGGTACAAGGAGCGCATTTGCATGTGGTGGTGCCGCAGGTGCAAGTGGCCGCTTCGGCCGTGTTCAGTTGGTCGTTCATGGCGTCGATGGTTTTTCTTGTTGTTCGACGACGCAAAAGTCCCGGCGCCAGGTGCCTTTGGCGTTACATCCTGAACGGTGAAATTCATGTCAGCCTACACGGTCCAGCGGCGTTCGCCCCATGCCCATCGCCTTGAAGGCCGAAGGCGTCATGCCGGTGAGCTTCTTGAACTGCGCGCTCAAGTGTGCCACACTGCTGAAACCCGTGCGATCGGCGATCTCGCTCAGGGTGAGTTCATCGTACTTGATCAACTCCTTTACGCGCTCCAGGCGCTGTAGCAGAAAGAACTGTTCGATCGTGATGCCTTCGACCTGTGAGAAGAGGGCGGTGAGGCCCGAGTACTCTTTGTGCAGTACGCTGCCCAGGTGTTCGCTCAGCTTCACGCGACCGATGCCCTCGTTGTGGTGCACCAACTTCACGATGGCCGCCTTGATGCGGGCGATCAGTGAGGCTTCACGTCCATCCACCACTTCAAAGCCTTCGCCTTTCAACCTTCCGCGCGCAGCATCCAGTCGGATGGTGGTGGGCCCGTGTTCCAGTTCCACTTCGCCCAGGTCCACGTGTTTCACCGCGATGCCGCTCTCGCCGAGCACGCGCTTCACCACCGCCTTGCAGCGGTCACAGACCATGTTGCGGATGATGAGCTTCATCGGGAACGCAAAGGTGCATCAATACGACTATGCGCATTCCGCGCGCTTCGCTTCCATCAAACGTCGCTCAGTGGGTGAGGGCACGAGCTTGAGCGCTTTGTCGAAGGCACCTCTGGCGCTCTGCTGGTCCCGCAGGGTGAGGTGCATGCCCCCGATGGCCGCGTGGTAGAGGTAGTCGCCTTCCAACCCGGAGATCGCACGCAACTCCTTCAATCCTTCCTCCGCTCCGCGCAATTGCCCGATGGCGATCGCCCGGTTCATGCGGACGATATCCGTCGGCTTCAGGAGCAGCAGCTGATCGTACAGCGCAACGATCACCGGCCAGTTGGTGACCTCGAAGGCGTTGGCATTGGCATGAACGCCGGCCATCGCGGCCTCGATGTGATAGCTGGAATAGGCCCCATTTTCCGTTGCCAGGTCCAGATGCCGATCGGCAAGGCCGATCAGCGATCGGTCCCATTTCGTCCGGTCCTGTTCGTCCAGCAGAATGATGCCCCGGTCCGCGTCCCTGCGGGCCTCGCTACGTGCTGCGTGGTAGAGCATCAAGGCCAGCAGTGCATGCACTTCGGGCAGGGCCGTGCTCGTATTCTGCGCGAGCAGATCGCACAAGCGCAGGGCTTCTTCGATCAGGTCCTCCCGGATCAGGTCTTCGTGACTGGTCGACTTGTAGCCTTCGTTGAAGAGCAGGTAGATGGACGCCAGCACGGGTCCCATCCGGGCGTTAACCGCATCGCCGCGCGGGATCTCCAGGCGGCCCACCGCGCGGAAAGCCTCACGAGCCCGGTAGAGCCGCTTGTTGATGGTCTCCTCGCTGGTAACGAAGGCTCGGGCGATCTCCGGTACGCTGAACCCACAAAGGGTCTTCAACACCAGAGCAACCTGCTGTTGCGATGACAGCGACGGATGACAGCATGCGAAGAACATCCGCAGCTGATCATCGGCGATGGTGTTCTCGGCCAGTTCCTCGTTCACGGCCGCCGCCAGGGTCCATTCACTTCGCAGGAGCGGCGCGTTCGCCTTCAACAGCTCAACGCCCCGGGCATTGCGGCGTAGGCGGTCGATGGCACCGTTCTTTGCCACGCGGTGCAGCCAGGCCACGGGATCATCGGGTATCCCTTTGAAAGGCCATTCGTGCATGGCCTTCAACAAGGTGTCCTGCACCACGTCCTCAGCGAGCTCAAGGTGTTCGCTACCGAAGAAACGTGTGAGCAGGGCCGTCAGCCGACCGCTTTCCCGGCGGAAAAGCTTCTCCACCAGCGGCCGGACTTCCGATGACGGCACATTCCCGCTCATGGACCAAAGGTGTGCAATACGTACCCGCGATCACCGGGAAAGGCCGAAGCGCGAGGCCGCCCTCGCGCTTCGCTTTCCCGCCTCGACGGGATCACTTGTAGGAATGCAGTCCCACCCGGTTGCCCTCCGTGTCGATGAAGAAGGCCATGAAACCGTTCTCACCGATGCCCGTCTTTGGCATGATCACCTGTCCGCCCGCCTTCACGACGCGGCCAAGCACCGTCTTCAGGTCCGGGTTCGCGTTGAGGTAGACCACGGTCCCACCGGTCCTGCTGGGCTTGTGCATCTTGCTCTTGCAAAGTCCGCCGTTGGCTTTGCCGCTGCCGTCCTTCCAAGGGAAGAAGGCCATCTGCATACCCATCATCTCCATCTCATCCATTTTGATCTTGAAGATGGCTTGATAGAACGTCTTCGCCCGCTTGATGTCCGTGGCTGGGATCTCGAACCAGTTGAGGCTGTTGGTGGTCGCGTCCATGATCTTCTTGTTTGATCGGAAAGATGGTGATCACATCGACATCTCCATCACAGGGCGTATTTCCACGCTGCCCTCGTGATCGTAGATCGGACAGCCCTTGCTCAGTTCCACGGCTTCGTCCATGCCGCTCGCGTTCACGATCAAGTAGCCGCCAACGAGTTCCTTGCCTTCGGCGAATGGACCGTCGGTGACCTTTTTCGCCTTGCCGTTCACGGTCTTGCCGGGGCGATCCAAAGGCTCGCCGGCCAGCATCTTTCCGTTCACGGTCAACTCATCCATCCAGACCTTCCACTTCATCATGTTGGTCTGGATCTGCTCGGGGCTGGCGGCCTGCATGTTCATGCCACCGCGGAAAAGAAAGAGGTACTTGCTCATGTTTCGGGTTGTTTGTCCTATTGACGAACGGACCGGACCGATCAGGACAAAGATCCACAAGGAGCCTGTCTTGACCCCCGGCGGTCGTTGCGGCGCATGGCGCGGTCCAACGCGCCCGTTGATGCACGTAAGGCCGTGCGAGTGACGGAACGGGCGGGGCCATCGGTCCTTCCGAAGGCAGGTATCGTTCCGGCCTGATCGATGGATGGTCGTTGGGTGGTATAGTATCTCCTGATCGACTTTGCGTTCTTTTGTTCCCCCGTGAACATCGACCTCACCCCGAAGCTGTTCACGCTTTGGAAAGCGGGCATACCCCGCGAACAGCTGCGCAAGGACATCGTCTCCGGCGTCGTCGTCGGCATCGTAGCGCTGCCGCTGGCCATAGCCTTCGCCATCGCCAGCGGAGTGCCACCTGACAAGGGACTGGTCACGGCCGTCGTCGCGGGCTTTTTCATCAGTGCCTTCGGTGGCAGTCGCGTGCAGATCGCCGGCCCCACTGGCGCCTTCATCGTCATCGTTTACGGCATCGTGGAGAAGCATGGCATTGACGGCCTCATCATCGCTACGTTCATGGCCGGCATCATGCTCGTAGGTATGGGCCTTCTGCGTGCGGGGAAACTGCTGAAATTCTTCCCGCACACGCTCATCGTCGGCTTTACTTCGGGCATCGCGCTTATCATCCTCACAACGCAGGTGAAGGACCTGCTCGGCCTGCGGATGGAAAAACTGCCCAGCGGTGCGGTACGGCAATGGGCCGCGTACGCGGAACATTCCGCAAGTATCAACCCGTGGGCCCTTGCTCTGGCAGCGCTGTCCGTGCTGCTCATCCTGTTCCTGCCCCGACTTACGCGCATCGTCCCTGGGCCGTTGGCGGCCATCGTCGCCTGCACGTCGCTGGCTTGGAGCCTGCACTTGCCGGTGGACACGATCGGGAGCCGTTTCGGTGCGATACCGAGCACGCTGCCCGCGCCGCATGTGCCGCACCTGGACCTCGCCACGCTGCGTGAACTGCTGGAACCGGCGGTGGCTATCGCCCTCCTCGGCGCGATCGAATCGTTGCTGAGCGCCATTGTGGCGGATGGCATGATCGGTGGCCGCCACCGCAGCGACGTTGAGTTGATCGCGCAAGGCGGCGGCAATTTGCTCTCCGCGTTATTCGGAGGCATACCCGCCACGGGCGCCATCGCTCGCACGGCCACCAACGTGAGGAACGGCGGGCGCACGCCCATCGCCGGCATGGTGCATGCGATCACGCTTCTGCTCATCATGCTCGTGGGGGCGCCGCTAGCGGGCCATATCCCGCTGGCCTGCCTCGCGGGTGTACTGGTGGTGGTTGCCTACAACATGAGCGAGTGGCGCAGCTTCATGAGTGCGCTGAAAGGCCACCGCTATGATGCCGTGGTTCTACTGGCCACCTTTTTCATCACCGTTGTGTTCGACCTGGTGCTGGCGATCGAAGTGGGCATGGTGCTCGCGGCATTCCTCTTCATGAAACGCATGAGTGACATCACCGACCTGAAGCCGGCGCTGACCGACGGGCCGGAAACGGAGGAGGGTGAGGCGGACGTGCCTCACGGGGTGCTCGTGTATGATGTGACGGGTCCGCTGTTCTTCGGTGCCGCACAGAAGTTCCAGGATGTGCTCACGGAGATCAACGACCGGCACAAGGTGATCATCATCCGCTTGCGCCACGTACCCATGATCGACGCCACGGGGATGCACCGCATCGGGAACATCGTGCAGCGGTTGGAGCGGCAGCGCAAGCAGGTGTTACTGACCGATGTGCGGATTTCCGTTGCCCAAGAGATCCGCAAGGAACCGTGGTTCCGCGAGGATCTGATGACCACTGATGTGCGGAAGGCGCTGGGCCGTTCCTGACGCTTATGCCTTGCGCACGTGTATGCTCTTGAGGCCCATCGCCCCGAAGCCGTCGATCCTGCAATCGATGTCGTGAGCGCCATCCACCAGGCGGATGTTCTTCACTTTGGTGCCGGCCTTCACTGGTTTTGGAGCACCCTTCACCGGTAGGTCCTTGATCACCACCACGTCGTCGCCATCTCGAAGCACGTTGCCGTTGGCATCCTTCACCGCGCGGTCCGCTTCTTCAGTAGCCACTTCTTCCGGGTTCCACTCGTGACCACACTCCGCGCACATCTGTGAGGTGCCTGTGGGATACGTGATGACCGAGCGGCATTCGGGACAGTGGGGGGTGTCACTCATGATATGTGCGATGAGCCGCGAAAGTACCGATCTCTACTATCGCACCCCGCCCCGAAGGCGACCGACCATGAACTTGTGGGATCCGTTCATGTCCCGCCAGGATGCGGTCGTTCCAAGGCAGCTATCGACCAAAGCTCCATCACATCAATATCGCCATCTTCGGATCACCGGCATCTATCATTCGGCTCCACGCCATGGTTCAGAGCAGTGTTTATGCCGGGACCGCCCCCTCCAACACCTTCCCGTCCAGGAGCTTGATGGTCCGCTGTGCATAGCCCGCATCCCTCAGGCTGTGCGTGACGATGATTATGGTGGTGCCGGCCTTGTTCAGTTCGGTGAGCAGGTTCATCACCTCTTCGCCCATCGCGCTGTCCAGGTTCCCTGTCGGTTCGTCCGCGAGAATGAGCTTGGGCGAGTTCACCACCGCACGGGCGATGGCCACGCGCTGTTGCTGGCCGCCGCTCAGCTGTTGGGGGAAGTGCTTCGCCCGGTGCGCGATGTTCATGCGGTCCATGGCGGCCTGCGTGCGCTGTTTGCGCTCCGCTTTCCCCAGGTTCGTGTAGATGAGCGGCAGCTCGATGTTCTCCGACACGGTGAGCTCGTCGATCAGGTTGAAGCTCTGGAACACGAAGCCGATCGTGCTTTTGCGCACCTCGGCGCGCTTGCGCTCGTTGTAGCCGCTCACGTCCTCGCCGTTCACGGAATACTGCCCGCTGCTGGGTGAGTCGAGCAGGCCGATGATGTTGAGCAAGGTCGACTTGCCGCAACCGCTTGGGCCCATGATCGCCACGAACTCGCCCTGTGCGATGCTGATGCTCACCTCGTTCAGGGCGGTGGTCTCTACGGTATCGGTGCGATAGATCTTCGAAAGGTTCTTGGTCGTGAGGAGGCTCATGGGGCTTGGTTGTCGGTTGTCAGTTGTCCTTTGTCGATCCGGATCGGGCTTGCCAGCGGATGGTGCGCACCAACAACCGACAACGGATGATCGCTCATTGGATGATGAGTTCATCGGCGTCGTTGAAGGCCGCGTAGCGGCTGGTGACCACGCGGTCACCGACCTCCAGTCCTTCGATCACCTCGTACATGTCCGGGTTCTGTCGGCCCAACTTCACTTCGCGCTTCACGGCGTTGCCTTCGTTGTCCACCACGTACACCCATTGACCGCCGGTGTCCTGGAAGAACGGCCCGCGAGGCAGCATCATCGCCTCCATGTCCTCGCTCAACTGGAGGCGCACCTGGAAGGTCTGCCCACGGCGGATGTCGGCCGGTTTCTCACCGGTGAAACGAAGGTCCACGTCGAACTCGCCGTTGCTCACTTCCGGATAGATCTTGAAGACTTCGATGGCGTGCTCTTTCCCGGCATGGAGGAACGTGCCCAGCAGGCCCATGCTCACGCGGCTCACATAGTGCTCGGGGATGCGTGCGCGTACCTTGAAGCTCTCCAGTACGTCGATCTGCGCGATGCGTTCGCCGCGCTGCTTGGTCTGCCCGATCTCCACGCTCAGGCCGCTGAGCTGTCCATCGATGGGGGCCTTGATCGTGAGGTTCTGCAGGTTCTCGCGCAGAAAGCGCAGATTCTGGTCGATCAGCTCCAGGTTGTTCGTGATGGAGCCCATCTGGCTCAGGCGGAACAGGGAGTCACTGCGCACGTTGGCGGCGACGAGCTTGCGCTTTTCGCGCATGTACTCCAGGTTCTCCCGATTGCTGAGAAAGGTGTTCTGCGCGAGCAACGAATCCTTCACCAGCCGGTCGTCCACATGCCCATCGCGCTCCAGTCGCTTCAGGTCCTTGTCCAGGTTCAACAGGTCGTCCTTCAGCCGCGTGGTCTGCTGATCCATCGCCAGTCGGGTGTTCCGCAGGTTGTTCTGCTGGTCGAGCAGCTGCGCCTCGCGGTTGATCGCATCCATGTGCAGCTGTGGGTTGTTCAGCTCGATGATGGGTTCACCGGCCTTCACCATGTGACCGTCCTCCACGAAACGATGCTTCACGGTGCCCCCTTCCAGTGCGTCCAGGAACACCGTCTGGATCGGCTGCACCGTGCCGGTGACCGGGATGAACTCGCGGAACATGCCCTTTTCCACAGTGCCTATAGTGACTTTGGCCGACTCCACACGCACCCGGCTGGTAGTGAAAGAGCTGCTCCAGAACGCGATCGCGACGAGTGCGACGCCGCCCCCGCAACCGATCGCGATCATCCGCTTGCGGCGGGCAGGGCGGGGGTCGATCACACGGTCCATGGGCACGAACGTCTTGGCAACGGACCGCGAGTGGCCGTCGGACAAGGGGTGCCCCAAATGTGGAACTCCGTCCTGCGCGCGTGACGTGATATGTGCGGGGCGGAAGGGCCTGTGACGAACGGTGTTCTTCCAGGGCACCTGTGGGATCAGGAGCCGAGCGTATTTCTGCGTATCCAACGCCGAACGGACCGACGGGTCCACGCGTACGACCGTGTTCGTCGGCCCCAATGAAGGCTCCAACGTAAGGTGTTCACAATTCGCGCCTTGCCGGTGGAACCGCATGGGGGAGGCCCGGTAGTTTGCGCCACCTTCATCGGACCTTCATGCGCCACTATCTCTACGCATCGTTCCTCCTTGCCAGCTGCACCGGCAATGCCCAGTACAACGGACCGGAAAGTGTGGAATACGATCCCGTCGGTGATCGCTACTTCGTGAGCTGCACCGGCAACAACAGCATCAAGCAGCGTGCGCAGGATGGTACGGTGACCAATTTCGTTACAGGCTTGAGCGATGCGCCTTATGGCATCGAGCTGAAGGGCGACACGCTATTCGGGTGTGTGGGTGGTCACGTGATGGGCTTCCTCACCAGCACAGGGGCCGAGGTGTTCGACATCGACCTCAGCGGGAATTTCCTGAATGGACTGACGACGGACGGGCACTTCCTCTATGCCACGGATTTCAACGACTACACGATCCTGAAGATCGATCCGGAGGCGGGCTCGTTCAATACACTGGTCCCGAGCGTTGCGCAAAAACCCAATGGCATTGTTTATGATCCTGTTCTGGACAAACTGTGGGTGGCTTTCTGGGGTACCAACGCCCGCATCCGCAGCTATGACCGGAATTCCGGCGCCGAACTGACCTCATTCACCACCAGCGTGGGCAATATCGACGGTATCGCACTGGATTGCGATGGCAACATACTTATCGCTTCCTGGTCCCCGGCACGCATTACGCGCTTCGAGCCCACGTTCACGGAGCCTGCGGAGACCGTGGTTTCCAGCGGGCTGAACAACCCGGCTGACATCGATGTGGATCTGCAGCACGGCGTCATTTGCGTTCCCAATGCAGGCGACAACACGGTTGTTCTCCCGGAACTGACAGGTTGCGAGAACGCCGTTGGCGAGCATTCGGCCTATAGTACCATCACCGCCTTCCCGAACCCGGCGGACGGCCTCGTGCGCATCGACCTTCCGGTGTCCAAACCTGAACCCTTCATGGTGTTGACCGAAGCGGGGCTGCTCATCGCGAGCGGCACATTGATGCCCGGCGGTCTGCTGGACGTGCGCAGCTTGAGCACCGGAACGTACATCTTCGACTTCGCCGCGCTCAAGCGCTATGTCCGCGTGGTGAAGAACTGAGCAGGGCTGCATGGCCGGGCCGGCCGCGTGCGAGAGCCATGCGCTCTTCGATCAACCACGCCGGCTGTTCACGAATCGCAAGCCGAGCAGCTTGTCGCAGTGCAGTGAATAGTCCCTCACGTACACCAGGACAAGGTAGTCGTTCTCGGTCTGGAAGTGTGATCCCTCCACCGTGGTGAGGTCCGGCTTGTCCGCGCCGGAGGGCAGGTAGGCGTAGCAATAGTTCACGAATCCCTGCTTGATCCTGGCGCGCAAGGTGTAGGCCTTCAGGTCGGGCATCCACACCATGCGGTACTCCTTCTTGCATTGGAAGTCACTGAATCCTCCGTACGCGTAGAGGTCACCGCTGGATAGCGGGCCGTCCAGCTTCAAAGTGAAATCCACCCAGGTGTAGTCCGCGCCAAGCGGATCGCCATCCATCTGGTCGTTGCGGACGAACAACTTTCCGTTCAGGTCCGGTGATTCCACATAAACCCGGATGTTCCGTTTCTCATCCGGAAGCAGGAATACCTCGTCCAGTCCATCCGGGGAACGTGTGATCCGTTGGATCTCGTTGGTGACATAGCGCGTGTTCTTCAGGTCGTATACACGCCATTCGCTGCCGCCCAGGAACTGCCCCTCTTTCGGATAGTCGTACACCAGCTCGTGCTCTCTTAGGAACTTTGGTTTGAAACCGGTGCGCGCATCATCCCACCGCATGTTCTGGAGCATGGTCACGCGGATGTCCCCGAAGGGATCGGTGATCGTCATTCCCGGGTAGCGCACCACGAGGTCCACCTGTTGAGCGATGTCCCGGAGCTCCACATCGCGGCTCGCCTGGATCGTGGCCTGTACGTCCAGGCGCTGCTCGAAAACGAGGAAACGGCGCGTGAGCAGCAGATCCTCCTCATCGCCGTTGCGGAATACCTTCAGGAGGTAGTTGCCAGCGATGGCCGGCCGCATGAACTCGTTGGGCACCTCCACTGTGTACTGGATGAAAGGCTGCAGCGTCATCCGGCTCTGCTCGGCGGGGGAAACGAAGTCGGTGGGCGTGCCAGCGATGTACTGGCTGGTCATCAGGTCGCTCGGCTGCCATTGGGCGTCGCAATGGACTACGGTGTAGGAAAGTTGTTCAGGATCCGGTTGCAAGTCGTCGAATCGGAGGACCAGTGGGTCCTGGGCGCCCAGTTCGATCACAGGTGGAGCGAGCTCGAACCCCTTTTTGAAGAACTGTACGGTGCCGATCGTTGGGCTGTACACGCGGTCCTCACACACGAGTTCCTGAGGGGCCCAATAGTCCGGGGGACGCTCGACGACAGGCTGGGTTTCCGTACAGGCCGCAGCAAGTATCAAGGGGAATAGCGGTAGCATGTCGCGCATGGAACAAGGGCCACGAAATAACGTCCATGTGGCCCAGAACTGATGAACGGGTCGGTCCGCTGTGCCCGCCTATCTTCGCGCCCCCTTCGCCGAAGCACAGGCCAAGGGTGATAGGAGAGGTGCCAGAGTGGTCGATCGGGTCTGTCTCGAAAACAGATGTGCCCTCACGGGTACCGGGGGTTCGAATCCCTCCCTCTCCGCACAAGCCCCGCGCAAGCGGGGTTTTCTTTTCTTCCGGATCGAACATTCTGACGACACCTGTGTTCCCGCACCATGCGATACCTGTTGATGGCCTGCGCCTTGGCGGCGATATGTACTTCTTCCGCCCAGCCCTACGCGGTAGGCGACCGGAGCATCACGTTCTACGACGCGGAACGCGATCGCGACATCGCTTGTGAAGTGCACTATCCCGCCACGGAACCAGGTGCGGACATGCCTACGGCGGACGGCCAATTCCCTGTGATCGTCATCGGCCATGGATTCGTGATGGGGACCGATGCCTACACCTAATTGTGGCAACACTACGCGCCGCTGGGATATATCGTGGCGTTGCCCAATACGGAAGCCGGATTCAGCCCGGATCACGAGACCTTCGGTCAAGACCTCGCGTTCGTCGCGTCCGATCTGCTGGCCGCGAATGAGGTGTCTTCCAGTCCGTTCTACCAGCATGTGCTGCCCAAGGCTGTACTCATGGGACACAGCATGGGCGGGGGTGCGGCATTCCTCGGTGCTGCGAGCAATTCTGACGTGGCCGCATTGGTGACATTCGCGCCGGCTGAGACCAACCCTAGTGCGGTCGCCGCCGCCCCTTCGGTGCTGGTCACGACCCTCGTCTTCTCGGCGAGCGAGGATTGTGTCACGCCGATCCCCGACCATCAGGGTCCGATGTACGAGGCGCTGACCGTCCCGTGCAAGGCCTTTGTGAATATCACCGGTGGAGGACACTGTTCCTTCGGGGACGAGAGCTTCACCTGCTCCTTCGGTGAATTGACCTGTGGGCCGGACCTGACGATCACACGGGAGGAACAACATGCCGTGGTCATGGACGTGACCGACCTCTGGCTGCGCGTGCACGTATTGGATGATGAGAGTGCATGGCCAGGGTTGCTTGATTCCCTCGCCTCCACGGCAAGGTTCTTCGCGGAAACCAACTGTTTGTCCACATCGGGAGCGGAGGCCGGAGCATCCGATGGTGAGCTCCGTGTCTTTGTTCAAGGCGATCGATTGTTCGTCAACGGCTGTCGCGAGGGTGATCTGCTTACACTGTCGGATCAACCAGGGCGCATGTGTTGGACCGCTCCTGCAACAGGCCGAGTTGAGGAATTCATGTTGACGTCAATTCCTGATGGCACCTACTTGCTCGTCGTCCAGAACCCGACATCACGTCAGTGCGCCAGGTTGGTGGTCGGCCGTTGAGCTCCCGCCTACCTTCACGGCGTGAACCCGTCGAACTTGCGCTCCATAACCGCAGCTATAGCGCTATGCTGCCTGGCTGGGGCATCGGGGCAGCGGGTGCTGTATGCGGTGCAGAAGAGCGATGTGAGCTTCGTTAGTGATGCCCCGCTGGAGCGAATAACGGCCAGCAGTCGTTCCGCTTCCGGGATCCTGGACATCAAGAACAGGGACTTCGTCGTGCGCGTTCCCATGCGCTCATTCGCCGGGTTCAACAGCCCCACGCAGTCGGAGCATTTCCAGGAAAACTATGTGGAGAGCAGGACGTGGCCGAGCGCGTTGTTCGAAGGACGCATCATCGAGAACACGGAGCTTTCGACCCCCGGCACATACGCCGTCCGAGCAAAGGGCAAATTCACCATGCACGGGGTGTCACGCGAGCGCATCATACCGTGCGACATCGCCGTCTCACCGAGCGGTTTACGGGTGACCTCCCGGTTCGACGTGGCGCTGGCCGAGCACGGCATCCGCATTCCACGCGTCGTACAGCAGAAGCTCGCAGGTACCGCACAGGTCAAAGTGGACCTGCTCTTCGGACCCTCATCCGCGAAATGATGCGCCTGGCGATCACGGTCGCTGTGATGTCGGCCCCATGCATCCTGTTGCATGCGCAGTACCCGCTGGTGCGGACGATGACCGCCATGGACGGTCAGCGAAGCGTTCATGCCACCTGCCTGGCCCAGGACGCCCGAGGCCTGCTTTGGCTGGGCAGTGAGAAAGGACTCTTCCGCACCGATGGTGACCGCACCGACCCTGTTCTCCGGACGGAGAATGACGCGGTATTGGCGCTCTGTGCTGGCAAGGAAGGTGTGTTTGCCGCATTGGCCGGTGGCGTGGTGCTTCGCTGCGATGGTTCCGGCTGTGACACGTTATGGTCGGATACGCTGTATCGTTCGAACCCGGTCCGATCGCTGATCCTGGATGGACGGGATGGCATTTGGGCTGGTACGTACGGCGGTGGTGTGCATATCTGGCGGGCGGGTACGATCACACGGCTCACCGCCGCTAACGGGCTGAATGATGCGCATGTGAACGCGCAATCTCAGGCTGGCCCGGAACACATGGTGATCGCAACGGATCAAGGCATCGCCATCGCCGATCTCGAGGGCCGCGTTGTCGCGAAGATCGGAGAGGCGCAGGGTGCACCGGACAATCTCGTGCTGGCCCTGCATGCCTCCGACAACGGCCATGTCGTCGCGGGCACGGATCGGGGCGGGGCGTTCAGTTTCAGTCCGCTTCACCTCGATGAGGGTGTCCGTGTACTGGACAGCACGTGGGCAGGCGGGGCCATCACCCGCATCGCCAGCACCGCCGGCCGCGTTTGGATGGGCGTCGCTGGGAAGGGAACCGTGGTTTGCGACCTGTCCCAAGGGCTAGCCTATTATCGGCCCACGGACAGTGATCAAGGGGCCGGAACGGAAGTCCTCGATCTTCTGTTGGACAACGACGGTGCGGTCTGGTGGTGCGACGGTTCGTCCATTTTGCGGCGTGCGGATGTGGACGTTCTGGTCACCCCGGAACACGAAGGGGTGGATATGCGTGGGATCACCGCCATCGCACCAGGCCCTGAGAACAGGATAGCCTTCGCATGTGGCAAGGGTGTTTTCGTGCATGCCAATACGTTCCAGGAAGACCATCGGCTGCAGCATATCCGACTTCCTGTTGATAGTACAACACGACCGGTAAGCCTCCTCAACGAGGCCGATGGCACGCTTTGGACCGGCACTTTCGGCAACGGTGTTTTCCGCATCCTCAACGATGGGCCGGCTCAGCATTTCGCGGGTGCGCCGGACCCCATGAACGATAACGTACTGTCTATTCATGCCCGGAACGATACGGTCTGGTTCGCCACGCTGAACGGACTGTACCGCCATACCAAGGGTCCGACGCCTGCCGGGATCACGACGAAAGTGTCCATCCCGGGCACCGGGTTCACATATGATGTGCTTCCGCTGATGGACGGCGCCGTGCTCGTGGCGACCGATGGGAACGGTGTGATCAGGGTGGAGCGGGATGGCCGGGCCCACATGCTTCCCGGTGCGGCCGCAGCACATCGGACCTTCTATTCGCTTTGTGCGGATGACAAGGGTCATGCATGGGCCTGTGGGCCATCTACGGGGATCTATCGTGTCGAGCGCGAAGGGGTGATCGCCGTGGCGGCCGAGGTCGGAGCGGCGATGAACGATGTGTACTCCCTTACGTTCTTCGCCGGCCGCTTGTTCGTTTTCGGTGACGGCGGTGCCTTTCTGGTCGATCCCGCTACAGGCCGCACCGATGAGATGACCGGCCTGCTTGGGCTGCGAGGAGCGAAGGGGGAAATGAACGCAGCGACCAAGGACGCCCAAGGCGCCCTTTGGATGGCTACGGAGATCGGCCTGTTCCGGCTCTCTCCCGGCTTCGCACGACGTGGGGCCGGCGTAAGGGCTTCCATCACCAACGTGCGGCAAGGGGCGGAAGAACTTCCCATAGGAACGGTCGCGGATCTTCCCGCCGACCATGACTTCATCACGTTCCGGTTCACGGGCATCCACTACGATGCGCCTGAGGACATCCGGTTCGCTTACCGGCTGATCGGTACGGATACCCTGTTGCGTACCACACGTGATCGTGAGTTGACCTTCTCCCATCTCGCCCCGGGCAGCTATCGTTTCGAGGTCTACGCGTTCAGCGGCCCGCGCGTGCTGGACGCCGTGGCCGATTCGTTCAACTTCAGCGTGGCCGCCCCGTGGTGGCAACGTCCATGGACCATCGTTCTCGGGTGCGTGCTGCTCGCGCTGATCGCCTTCACTGCCGTCCGTCTGCGCGACGACCGGCTCAGGGCTCGCGATCGCATGGAAAAGGCACAGGCCGAAATGGAGCGTGAGAAGGTCCGCTTCCAGATGCAGGTGCTGCGCAGCCAGGTGAACCCCCACTTCCTCTTCAACAGCTTCAATACCCTCATCGGCCTCATCGAGGAAACGCCGGACAAGGCCGTGAAGCACGTGGAGCAACTCAGCGATTTCTTCCGTGAGATCCTCCAGGTGCGGGACCGCGAACTGATCCCTTTGCGGGATGAGCTCCGACTGGTGGACACCTACTTCTTCCTCGAGCAGCGCCGCTTCGGTGAACGCATCCGATTGGAGACCAGGGTCACGGAGAGGTCGTTGAGGGCGGAGGTGCCACCGCTCACGGTCCAGTTGCTCGTCGAGAACGCCTTGAAGCATAACCGGGCGACCGATCCCGAACCCCTCATCATCACCATCACCACCGATGGGGATACGCTCACAGTGACCAATCCTTTCCGCCCGCGCGAAGCAGCGGCCAGAAGCACCGGCTTTGGGATCGACAGCATACGCCAACGTTTCGCGGCGATCACACCCAGAACAGTGTCCATCAGCCGCGAGAACGACAATTTTGTAGCCCGCCTCCCACTAATACCCCCCACTTCATGAGGATCCTGATCGTAGAAGATGAAACGGCCGCGTTCAACCGACTGGTGAAGTTGCTTGCGGAAGTGGCTCCTGACGTGGAGGTGGTGGCCAACACCACCTCGGTAGCGGCCACGGTGGAATGGCTCAAGTCGAACCCCACGCCGGACCTCGCGCTGTTCGACGTGCGCCTGAGTGATGGCGACAGCTTTGCGGTGTTCCAGCGGACAGTGGTGGAGTGCCCTGTGATCTTTACCACGGCTTTCGATGAATACGCGTTGAACGCCTTCCGTGTACACGCGCTGGATTACCTGTTGAAACCGGTAAAGAGGGAGGAACTTGCCGCTGCGATCGACCGGTCGCGATCGTTGGGATCGGTGCGTGACCTGTCATCGCTCGCTCAGGGACAGCCCGCGAGCGAGAAAGTACACACCGCACCGATCAAACGCTTTCTCATCCGCTTCGGCGATCGCTTCCGGGTGGTGGAGCCCAAGGACATCGCTTACGTCCATTCGTTGGAGAAGAACACCTTCCTTCGCACGCGCGAAGGGCGCGATCTTCCGTTGGACGAGAGCCTCGATCGCCTGGAGCCGCAACTGGACCCGGAGAAATTCTTCCGCCTCAACCGCCAGGTGATCGTGCACTTTCAAAGCATCAAGGAATTGCTCGCCTACAGCAAGAGCCGCGTGAAGGTCATCATGGACCCGCCCTATGGCGAGGACGCTGTGGTCAGCAGTGAGCGTTCAGCGGAGTTCAAGCGCTGGCTCGCTGGTTCCTGAGTTTTCCGCCTCGTCGTTCCCATGGGCCGCTTCGTCCGCACGGATACGTGAGCGGCTTCGCGTGCTCCATTGTTTCGGCTTCGGAACCAACGACCCGCAACGATGAGAGCCGTGTACTGCCTACCGATGATGATGGCGACCACCTGCTTGGCGCAATGGACGAACCTTGATAGTGGGACCATACAGGAGTTGGCCGGTGTCACCATGCTCGACCCCGAGGTCGCATGGTCTTTCGGTAGCAATGGCGCCCTGTTGAGTACGGTGGATGGTGGAGACACATGGTCCACCGTGGCCATCCCCTTTGCCGAGGACATAAACACGATGATGCGGTACGACTACCTGGGGATGCTGCTTTTTGGGGATGATGGCGCGCTGCTGCGCAGCGATGATCTGGGGGTCAGCTGGGCGCTGGAGCAGGCACCGGTAGTTACCGAACTGACGGCAGTGGCCAAGTTCGGCACTTCGGCGATCGCCGTCGGTGAGGAGGGGGCGGTCATCCGGAGCGTGGACAACGGTGCGACATGGGTCGCGGGTGTCAGCGGTACCCTGGCGGACCTCAGTGCGGTGATCATGACCAGCCTGACGAACGCTTGGGCCGTGGGCAAGAGCGGTTCATGTCTGCAGAGCACGGACGGCGGCGCAACATGGTCGCTTGTTACCGTGCCGTTCACCGGCGACCTGAACGATGTGGTCATGGTGGACGACCTCACGATCTTGATCTGCGGCGAAGAAGGCGCCGTGCTGCGCAGTGCGAACAACGGTCTGGATTGGACCACCACCGCAACCGTGGAGGTGGATGAGCTCAATGCGCTGTGGGTTGACGGTTCGGGTGTGATCCGCGCAGCGGGTAGCGGAGGTGTGATCGTACGGAGCATTGATGGTGGGCTGGTCTGGAACACCGATATCACTCCGACTTCAGGCGAACTCACCGATATCGTGACCGGCTCTGAGACCGGTTTCGCGGTAGGGGTCGGTGGTACGATCCTGAAACTCTCAGACACGGTGGATGGAGTGGCAGAGTCCGTTGAAGGCGGAGCGCTCCTGTTATTCCCGAATCCGTCCACGGGCGATGTGAACATCAAACTGGAAGGGGCCACCCTGCATGGGCCTCTCGTCGTGGAGGTGCGCACCGCGGATGGACGCCTCGTGGACAGGGCCACCACTGAGCGTATGGTCCGGCCGGCGCGCATGTTCGGATTGACACCCGGTCAATACGTCGTCTCCGTGAGCGGCGCGGACGGGAGGTCGTTCCGCGAGAACCTGATCGTGAACGCCCGTTGACCCCCTGCACGCATGTCACGCTCGCTCGACCCCTTGTCCGTGCTCAGGGCCTACGACCGCCGACGCCTGCTTGGTACCGGATCAGGTCAGCTGATCGGGCTGATCATGCGGCTGAACCGCATGCCACGGTACCACAACCGGTTGGACGCCCTGCAACTGGCCGCGCTGATCATCGATCTGCGGTCGAGGGGAGAAAGGCATCTGTGAACGTATGGCTGACCGGCACATCGCCTCGAATGCCCGTTCCATCGTGAAGGAGCGGGGATGGCGCGGTCAAGGCGAGGAGTTTCGCATCCGCTCGAGCGAAGGAAGACATCACAACAAGGAGCGAACAATGAATGGACCGGGCCTCTTGCTCTTGACGCCGATCGCAGCCAGTGTACTGTTCACGGCATGCGTACATGAACCCATGGTAAGCCCTGGTGAGGTCGTTCCGACCGATGGTGGTGGCGTTGAACCCGAGCCGGAGGATACCTGCGATCCGGGAACGGCCTATTTCCAACAGGAGGTGCTGCCTATATTCGTTCAGAACTGCACCATGAGCGGCTGCCATAACATGCCTACGGATGACAACGACGAGGTCGTGCTCACGAGCTATGCAGGCGTGACCAACAACGACTATTTCGACGACATCTGGGATGAGATCGGCGATGGTGACATGCCACCGGATTCCATGAACCAGCTCACCGGCGAGGACATCGCTACGTTGCAAGCATGGCTCGCCCAAGGCGCTCAGAACAACTCGTGTGAAGGTGGCTGCCAGACGGGCGCGGTTACCTATTCGGGCACGATACGGCCTATCATCCAGGATCGGTGCGATGGATGTCATGGCGGCAACAACGCCCAGGGTGGACTGGACTTCACCGGCTGGAACGACCTGAACACCGTAGCGGCGGATGGGCGGCTGGCCCAGGCCATTCAGCACCAGGCAGGCGCGGAGCCCATGCCCCCGAGCGGACCGATGTTGTCGCAATGTCGTATATCGCAAGTGCTTACCTGGATACAGGACGGCGCACCCAACAACTGAAGTCCCCCATGCGCTACCCGCTGGTTCTCTCCCTGTGCTGCGCGTTGTTCACCGCATGCTACTACGACAACGAGGAGGATCTGTACGGTCCCTCTTGCGACAGCAGTGTTTTCGGTTACAGCGCGAAGATCCAGCCCATCCTGCAGGCCAATTGCTACGCGAGCGCCTGCCACGGACCGGACGGTGAGAACGGTGAACTGATCACCTATGCCCAGGTAAAGGCGGTCGTGGATGACGGGTCTTTCCGGGATGCGGTCGTAGTGACCAAGCGCATGCCGGACGGCGGCTCGCTCACAACCTGCGAACTCGAACTGATCACCAAGTGGCTGGATGCCGGTGCTCTGAACGATTGAATATCATGAAGCGCAGGACCATTCTGATCGGAGCCGTCATTGCGGCCATGACCGCCGTGTCCGTGGGTGTTTATATGTACCAGAAGCCAGCCGAGAGATCGGTGAGCGGAGAGGCCGAGGTCGTGGTCAGCGCCAAGGACCTGTTGAGCGCATTCCAGGCCGATGAAACCAAGGCCATGGCCACCTATGCGAAGACGGATCAGATCGTCCAGGTTACCGGTACGGTCCGCTCCATCGACAAGAGTGACCCGGCCAAGGTGAATGTGGTCCTTGAGACCGGTGACGCGCTGGCCGCGGTCGTCTGCGAATTCGAACCCGCTCACGCCCCGGGTTGGGTGGAAGGGGCCCAAGTCAAGGTGAACGGTGTTTGTGCCGGTATCCTGATGGACGTCCTTCTGACCAGATGTGCGGCCGTGGAATGAATCTTGGATAACCGGAACAAACCTCAGGAAACATGAACCGTACCTTCTCTTTGAGCGTGCTGCTTATTCCCGCGCTCGCCTTCGCCCAGCAGCGGTATTCCACCCGCACCGGGGAAGTGACCTTCCACTCCGAAACACCGATGGAGAACATCGACGCGGTGAACCACAAGGCGACCGCCGTTGTGGACCTCACCAGCGGTCAGGTGCAGGTGTCCATGCTCATCAAGGCGTTCGAGTTCGAGAAGGCCCTCATGCAGGAGCACTTCAACGAGAATTATATGGACAGCAACACCTTCCCCAAGGGAGAATTCAAGGGGAAGGTCACCGGATTCACGGCTGAGAACGCCGCCAAGGCCGGTAAGTACGATGTGACGCTCACCGGCGAGCTCGACATCCACGGTGTGAAACAGCAGCGCACCTTGAGCGGCGTCATCGAGGTGGATGCCGCCGGAGGGCTCAAGGCCACCAGCGATTTCGTCGTGAAACCTGCCGATCACGGTATCAAGGTACCTGGTGGGGTGAACGTCGCCGAAGAGATCAAGGTGAAAGCCCACATGGACCTCCAAAAGATGTAAGCGAAGACCTCCTTAGCGGCCGATGGTCGGCCGACGCGGGCTTCCTGGAAGATCGGGGAGCCCGCGTCTTAGGGACCCACCCAAACCCCCACACCTATGCGTCATCCAATACTCGCCCTGTCCCTTCTTATCGCCACTTGTGGTTTCGCCCAGGATGATCTCCTGGCGCTGCTCGGCAAGGACAGCACGACCGTCGAATACACCACGGCCAGCTTCAAGACCACACGTGTGATCAACGGGCATAGCTTGGAGAACACCGCGCACGGCGTACTCGACGTGAAGATCCAACACCGTTTCGGACTCCTCTCCGAGGGGGTCAACAATTTCTTCGGCTTGGACCAGGCCACCATCCGGATCGGGTTCGACTATGGTGTTACCGATCGGCTCATGATCGGGGTCGGGCGCAGCAGCTACCAGAAGACCCTTGACGGGTTCGTGAAATACAAGCTCCTCCGTCAGTGCGATTCCGGTTGCGGCATGCCTGTCACGCTCGCGCTGCTCGCCTCAGGGAGCATGACCACACTTCCTGCGGAGGAAGTTCCCTGGTTCGGCGAGGGCCGCACAGACTACTTCACCCACAGGCTTTCGAACAGTCTTCAGGTGATCGTCGGCCGCAAATTCAGCAAGAACTTCTCCTTCCAGCTGATGCCGGGCGTTGTGCATCGCAACCTGGTTTCCACGACCCGTGAGAAGAACGACATCCTGTTCGTCGGGGCCGGTGGCCGGCAGAAGCTCACACGCAGGATCGCCTTCAATGCCGAGTGTTTCTATATCCTTCCTGAGCAAGGCTGGAGGCAGGATTTCCAGAGCTCCGTTTCCATGGGGTTCGATATCGAGACCGGGGGGCACGTCTTCCAACTGCATTTCACCAACAGCAGTGGCATGTACGAGCGGTCCTACATCGCGGAAACCAGCTACAACTTCTTCAAGGGCGACATCATGTACGGCTTCAACATCTCCCGGGTGTTCACCCTGCATGACGCCAAGAAGAAGGCCCGGGAGAAGGTGAAGGCGGAGGGCAAATAGGCCCGATCGGCTGAATGGCAAAAAAGGAAAGGCCCCGTCAGGGGCCTTTCGTATGAGGGGCACACCGCGATCAGTGACCGTGGCTTTCTTTCTTGTCGGCAGAGCTGTCCACGAGCCAATAGCCCAGGAAGACCAGGAACACGAAGCTCACGAAGGCGATCAGTCCCGGTATGTTCCGTACCTCCAGCGTATCGGTTTCCAGCAGCGCGAATCGCGCAGGGATGAGGAAAGCGAGCAACCAGCAGAGCAATCCAGCGATCTTCTTGATGTTCATGAGGGGCGTTTTGGCGGGTGCGAAGTAAACGGATCCGGAAGGATCAGGCGCGGTCCTTCAATGCCGTGTAGTTGCGCTTCACAGCGCCGGTGTAGATCTGGCGAGGGCGTCCGATGGGCTCCTTGTTCTCCACCATCTCCTTCCACTGGGCGATCCAGCCCGGCAGGCGGCCCAGGGCGAACATGACCGTGAACATCCGCGTGGGAATGCCGATGGCGCGGTAGATGATGCCGCTGTAGAAATCGACGTTCGGGTAGAGCTTGCGCTCGATGAAGTACTCGTCCTTCAGGGCGACCTCCTCCAGGCTGCGGGCGATGTCCAGCACGGGGTCGTTCACCCCCAGCTTCTTCAGCACGTCGTCGCAGCTCTTCTTGATGATCGTTGCGCGCGGGTCGAAGTTCTTGTACACCCGGTGCCCGAAGCCGAACAGGCGGAACGGGTCGTTCTTGTCCTTGGCCTTGTTCACCCACTTCTGGATGTCCCCACCATCGTTGCGGATGGTCTCGAGCATCTCGATCACCTCCTGGTTCGCGCCGCCGTGCAAAGGACCCCAGAGGGCCGCGATGCCCGCGCTGATCGCGCTGTACAGGTTGGCCTGGCTGCTGCCCACCATGCGCACCGTGCTGGCGCTGCAGTTCTGCTCGTGATCCGCGTGCAGGATCAGCAGCTTGTTCAGCGCGTCGGCCACCACCGGGTCGCCCACGTACTCCTCGGTGGGCATGCCGAACATCATGTACAGGAAGTTCTCGACGTACCCCAGCTTGTTGTTGGGGTACATGTAAGGATGCCCGAGGTTGTTCTTGTAGCTGATGGCCGCGAGCGTCGGCATCTTCGCGATCAGGCGGTAGATCGTGCGCTCAACGTCCTGCTTCGGGCGGTTCGGGTCCTGGCTCTTCGGGTAGAAGGTGCTCAACGAGTTGATCATCGCCGAGAGGATGCCCATGGGGTGGGCATTGCTCGGGAAGAACTCGAAGAAGTGCTTCATCGTCTCGTGCACCAGGGAGTGGTACCGGATGTTCCCCTCGAACTCGTCGAGTTGCTTCTTGTTCGGCAGTTCGCCGTTCAGCAGCAGGTAGGATACCTCCAGGAAGCTGCTCTTTTCAGCGAGCTGCTCGATGGGATACCCCCGGTAGTGCAGGATGCCTTCTTCCCCGTCCAGGAACGTGATCCCGCTCGTGGTGGCTCCGGTGTTCTTGTACCCGAAGTCGAGCGTGATGTAGCCGGTGGTGTCCCTTAGCTTGCCGATGTCTATCGCTTTCTCGCCCTCACTGCCTTTGACGATGGGGAACTCGTACTCCTTGCCGTCCAGGATGATCTTCGCCGTTTCGCTCATCGGTCTGCTGCTGGGATGTGTGTGGCTGGATTTTCGCGGCGAATGTAACGCCGGTATACCCCTGAAAGTTCCGCGTCCATGGCGAGTTTTCCATGGTTGTTGGATCCTGCGCGCACCGGCCCGGGGGAACTTCCCGGTCGCCTGTTGCGTAAGCCCCGGCCATGTCCGCCGCGCTGTTCCGTTCCTGGGCGATGCCAGTTGCCCTTTTCTGGGCGATCGCATGCACCGCGCAGGCAGGGTCGAGCGGCGAGCCGGTGTTCGCCATTGCCGAAAAAATGCCGGAATTCCCGGGTGGACAGCCCGCGCTGCGATCGTACCTGATGAGCCATTTCGAATACCCGGAAGAGGCCATGGAAGCCACGATCACCGGACCTGTCCAGGTCAGCTTCGTGGTCACCAAGGAGGGCGGCATCCGCGATGCCCAAGTCGTCCGGGGCCAGCATCACGCGCTGGACGCGGAGGCCTTGCGCCTGGTGATGGGCATGCCCCCGTGGATCCCCGGCCAGCAACATGGAAAAACGGTGAACGTGCTCTACACGATGCCGATCCGCTTCGCGACGCCTCCAGGGGCCACGCCGCCCAAGGAGACCGTGCAGGCTCCGGTCGGGAAGTAGGCCATACCTCCGATCGACCTCGTCACTTCGTCCCTCACTCCTTCGGAACGAGGGCTGATTGCCCTGAATGCGAAAGGGCCGCTGCGATGCGGCCCTTTCAGTTGAATGATCAAGTGAAGGTCACTCCTTGTGCTCCTTCTTCTCCTTGTGGTCGTCTTTTTTCTTGTCGCGCAGTTCCTTCATCTTGGTGAACTGGTCGGCGGTGAGTACGCCTTGCAGGTCCGCGTCGCGCTTGGTCTTGAGCGCATCGCTGCGGCCCTTCCGGGTGTTGTCGTCCTTGATCTCCTTCACGTCGGCCATCGCCCGGGCGAAATTCAGGTTGATGGTGTTCACCTTGGCGATCTGCTCAGCCTCCAACCCGAGTTCCTTGGTCATCACCTCGGTGCGGTGCTTGGCCCGTTCTTCCGGGGTCTTCTTGTCGTTGTCCATGTCGGCGTCCTGCGCCATCAGGCTCATGCCCGCTGCCAGGGCCAGGGTGGAAAGGAGTGTTCTCATCGGTCGTTTTGGTGCTTCTTGGTTGCTGCTCGGACCCAAATGTCGCGCCAAGGTTCTACACGCGCAAACGGAGCGGTCCGGTACCATGACGCAGCTGACCGGGCAGGCGTCCGCCGGGAGGCGGAAAGGGGAGCAGGGGCGATCCTGGAACCCCGGTCCAGCGGGCGGTCCGCCAGATACTACCCCGCCGCCGCCACTTGCTCACGGAGACATGGATCCGCCTGCAGGTCCCGGCACTTTTGACCCATCGAACGACGCACACCACCCAAGACCACCACCGCCATGAACGCTCTCCGCACCCTCGCCGCCGCCGCCAGCCTGATGCTCGCCAGCGCTTCCTTCGCCGGGGAAAAGGAGGTGACCTTCCACGGCAAAGTGGTGACCCTCGACGGCGGTACCCGCGAGACCACCGTGATCATCCAGCGCACCGGGCACCAGGCCGACACCACCCAAGTGGGCTTCGGCGGCCTGTTCCATGTGACCCTCGCCGAGAACGAGCACGCCATGCTCACCTTCATCCAGAACGGCTACGTGACCAAGGTGGTCGATATCAACACCACCAACTGCATCAGCAAGTTCAGCAAGGACGACAGCCGCAAAGTGCGCTTCGACGTGGAACTGATCCCCCAGAACGAAGACAAGAACCTCGCCTTCGCCGCCCCCGTGGGCCACGTGACCTTCGCCAAGGGCGGCCTGCTGAAAGTGAGCTACGACCACAACCTGGTGACCCTGCCCGTGCTGGAGAACACGGTGGCCGCCAAATAGGAAATACGGTGCCCCGGTCCCCGGCCTTGAGCAAGCCGGGAACAACAGCCGGGGCTGGTTTGGCGAAGAGGGCGGCCGGGAGGTCGCCCTTCTTCGCTTGACCTCTTTCGCCATTCAGGGAGATCATCCGGGAGAACACTCAAGATCTGTCACGCTGAGCATAAGCGAAGCGGCACTGGGCAAGGCGTGAAGCGCCTGAGCAGTCGAAGCGTCTCGACCCCTCGGTTGCTGTGCGCCCTGCGGTCTGCGCCTTCGGCGTTGCTCGACGTGACAGTTCAGGGAATTACGAAAGAGGCCTGCCGTGAGAATGGGGCGTCGCGATGCTCACTTCGCATCGCTTTCCTCGACCCGGAAGCGCCGGATGTCCACCTCCATGGCTTCGGCGATCCGGAACCCTTCGTTCAGTGATGCCTTGCGTTCGTTCCGCTCGATACGGCTCAAGCGGTCCTTGCCCATGCCTGCGCGCAGGGCCACCCAGCAGAGCTTCAGGTTCAGCTCTTCGCGGATGCTGCGGATGTTGTCGCCCTCCATGGTCGCATGTGCTCCTGCGGTGGGGAGAGACCACCGGCACTATCGTCTGCCAACGTAGAACGCGCAGCGGTATTGCCGGTTGCCGTTCGCCGCCTCCGCGCCGCCGATGCCTGATCGCTCCGATCACCTTGTATGCGCGGAGGCACGTGTGGCCTGGTACGGGTTGCCGATCGGCAACCAATTACCCTGAACAGGGTACTGTGGGGGCCGGAATCCCGTGTTCGGTTTGTTCCGCTCCGCAGGAACCCTTTCCGGCGGATTACACAAACCCATCACAACATGAAGACTTCGAGGACAAGTCGCCGAAGAGGGTCGCGTGCCCGCTTCGCCGTGTGTTTGCAAGGCGCCTTTGGTCGCGCTGGGCGCGGAAAAATGGCACTGGGGGGGGTATTTCTGGTCGGTGCACTTTGGGGTGCACCTGAGGGTGTTTTCGGGCAGGGTACGGTGGTCTGGCAGAAGATTCAGCCGGCCATCGAACAACCCGCCGGAACGGTTTGGACTTACAATGCGGGGTCGGCAAGTGTCGGTTTTCCGGCCTACACACAGACTACAACCACCACGCCTACGAGTATCGCCCCGGAGATGAGCGGGAACGATTGGTGGCAATCGCATGAGAACGTCTATGACGCCAATGGCCAACTCATCGCCATCGTGGCCTGCGGCCGCTCTTTCGTGGGCAATTGGGTCAATTCGCAAACCTGCAACCCCGCTACCATCGGTAACACCCCGAACCCGTTCGGACAGGAAACCTATGCCACCCGTTGGGGCTCACTGCGCCAAACGGTCGCCCTCTACGAACCGGACGGTGACCTGCTCTGGTTCCGATACCTGGACGCTGACAAGGCGTATGGCGTCACCGTGGACCGTACCGGCCACTTGATTATCGTCGGGGAAGCGGGCAACCACGAACCATACCCTGAAACGGGAGCGAGTCCCAGCTATTTCAATCCCACCCCAGGCAATCTGGTACCGGTATCCACGCTGCCCTGCTTGAGCGCCAGCCAGCTCACCATCACCAAGATGGACCTGTCAGGCAATGTGCTGTGGCATCACTACTACAACACCACGGCCAATGCCGCTGCCGCGTTCACGGAGCGTTGCGTCGGCCAGCATGTGGTGGAGACCAATGCGGGTGGCCAGCCCGGCTACCGCGTGGTGGGCTGGCAGGTGAGCTCGGGCAACCAGCGGCCCTGCATCATCCAGGTGGATTCGAACGGCATGCTTCTATCCGCAACGCGCCTCAATAGCATCCCGGGCATTATCGCTGCCGGCGATAACCAGGTGCGTGCCATGTACATCAGCCGCTGCCCCTTCAGCGTGGGCGAACGGTTCGCCGTGACGGGCTACCGTACCGTGGCGGCCAACGGCAACCTGGAGAGCGCATGGGTCATGTACATGGACGACGCCATCGGCAGCACCACGGATGCGGAATGGACCAAGGACATCGTCGGCAATGCGTTCCCCGGTATCAACACCACTATGCGGAACAATGCCAACCGGGTGGCTCTGACCATGGACGGCACGCAGCCGCGGGTTATTTGGCCCGTGCTCTACGACTTTGCCCAGTGCAATGGCTCAGGACAGGCCGTTGTCCCGGCCACGTCGGTTTTCGCCGCATGGGACAATCGTGAAGCCCGCGGCCGGGTGTACAAGGTCGATGCGGCCAACAATGGCAATGTGCTTTGGACCAGCCCTGACCTGGGGCCCTTCCGCGCCTACGACCTGTACTTCGCTGTGAAGCCCATGCCCAACGGCGACTACGCCGTTGCTAGCACCAGGACCGGTGTCGGTTACGGCCTTAACAACCCCATGGACTATTCCGACCTCAACACCGGGATCACCGGCTGCCTGAACAGCCCCTTGGAACCCAATGGCCTCGGATACGATATGGATGGTTTTGGGAACCCCTTGGGTGCCTACCCTTGGAGCACGTTGCCTTGGACCCAGTGCGGCCACTATGGCACGGACAGCTACGTGGCCATCCTGCGCAACGGATCAGGCTCGCTCCTCTGGCAGTATCAGTGGGACGAAGGCCTCGGATCGGTACCGACCACCTGCTTCCCGGAGAATTGGCGGCAGCGCCAATGCGACTTCGAAATCACGGTGGACCCGGCCGGCGATCTGCTCGTGTGCGGCAATACCGGGCACAACAAGGATGATGGCTACCTGGCCAGAATACAAACGAGTTGCGATGCGAAGGCGGATTACTCCTATTTCGAGGAGCACTTCCCGCTGAACGCGAACAACGAGCATCACATCCTCGCCGGTACCACCGTAACCTGGGGAGACGACCCCGGGGAGCAGGACATGAACGTGCGCGGCAGCATCGTCGTCGACCAGGGCGGTACATTGATCATCACCGGTGGAAACACCGTGATCCGCTTCGCCGATAGCCGGAAGATGGGCTACACGTGCAACATCGTTGTGAAGAACCGGCCCAGCGTTGCTCCCAATGCCGGGGACCTATTCATCCAAGCGGGAGCGACCGTGACCTCATTGGCCGAATGCCCGGAAAGCATGTGGGATGGGGTGCGCGTCATGGGCGATGGGCTCTATGCGAACGATGTCCAATGGAAGCAAGGAGAGGTGACCGTAAAGACCGGTGGGCAGATCCGCAACGCGTTGGTGGCGATCACCAATTGCCTGGTCGATCCCTTGGCACCGACAACAGCGGCCTTCACCAACTCCGGAGGTATCGTGCATTTCGATGAAGGGCAGCTGGTGAACAACCGCTTTGGCGTGGTCATGCGGGCCTACAATCCCAATACACAACCTGATGCTCAGGCCGTTTCCGAATTCTACAACAGCCAGTTCCTCACCACAGCCGCGCTTAACTACCCCGACCTCCATCCGGAGAACTTCCTCTGGTTCGATGGGAATCGTCGCATGCGCATCATCGGCAACATGTTCGATAACACCTACGCACCGGATGTCGAACCCACGGAGCGCTGGGGCAACGGCATCTACGCGCGCGGCACCAGCGTTTGGGTTCTGCCGGTCTGTGTTTCAGGTATCAACTGGAGCTTGAGTTGCGCGATCACCGACATCGGGAACACGAACCATTTCGAGGGACTTGTCCATGGTGTGGAGTACATCCATACCCAAACGGGCCGCCAGGTGCGCGTGCATGATGCGGTCATGGTGGAACTTGGTGCGGGCATCCGCGTGGAGGGTGCAGCGAATTGGTGCGGGCTGCTGCGGAACAACATCCTGGTGCGCTCGGCCGATTTCACGTCCTCCGGCATCGATGCCGCCTACGGCTTTGGCATATGGGGCCAACCCCTTTCGTTCTTTGTGGACAACAACTTGGTGGAGGGCACCGACTGGGGGCAATCCTACCCCACCGTGGGCGCTATCTTCGATGGCACGGGTGGCAACGCCAAGCGCTACTACAACAATACCTTCAACTTCCTGGGCTTCGGCACATTCATCCAAGGGATCAATGATGGAGGCAGCCCTGGTGACGGTCTGGAGATCAAATGCAACGACTACGGCATCACCCCGGAAGAAGGTCCGAACTTCTACGACATCGTCTTCAATGATGTGAACCCCAGCGTGGGGGATCGGCAGGGGTCGCCCGCAGGCTTCCTGGATTCACCAGCGGGCAATCGATTCAGCTTGACCACGTGCTGGACCGGGGAGAGCAATATGTACGTGCCGCAACTCGCGGTGAACACCTTCACCTATTGGCACCATGCCACCAACCCCAATTGGATGATGAAGCCGCTGTGCCGGACCAATCCACCAATCGCGGATGGATGGTTCACCAATACCTTCACGGTGTTCAACAAAGAGTCGGCCTGTCCGGGCTACATTCCTTTGGTGGGGAACGGCGGCCCGGAAATGCTACGTATGGTCGAAGCCGAGGAGGAGCACGAATTGCTCAAACAGGTTTACGAAAGTGAACGCGATGGCGGCAATACAGAAACGCTGAAGGCCTACGTGTACGACCCGGCGCAGAACAGCAGCGACGTGCGCAGCGCCCTGATGTTGCATGCACCCCGTGTCAGCGTCGAAACGTGGACGGAGGTCTTCCGTCGGGAAACCCCGCTGAACCCCTGGCACCTGGCCCAGGCCCTGGTGGCCAACAGCCCCCTGCAACCGGAAGTGGTGCGCATGATGGAGGGGAGCGGCCTTACGCCCTTCTACAAGGACCTGGTGTACGGCGCACAGAACGGAGGGGTGAACAGCCAGACCATTCTGGAAAGCGAAATGGGCTATTGGAAGCACGCCCATGCCGAAGCGCTGTACCGCCTGGCCGGTGCCGCCATGGACGAGGAGAGCGAGGTGGGCCTGGACGATGTGCTGGCCCAGGAGGCCGAACACAGTGAATATGGCGCTCCTTTGGTGCGGGCGGCCCTGCTCATCGCCAAAGGCGAACAAGCCGCCGCCAAAGAACTGGTGGATGGCCTGTTGGCCACAGCACCGGACCCCGAACTCGAAGTGCTCTCTCTGCGCTTGGGATCGGAGTTGGCAGGCGCGCCACCGGATGGCTCAGCCATTGGCCGGTTGGAGGAACTGGCCGACGGCGATGGGCCTGGCATGTTCGCAGCGCGGGCCTGGCTGAAAGAACTCGGCCTGGCCGACCATGCCGAGCGGATCCCCCTGCCCAGAGAGTCGCGTTCAGCGCACTACGAAGAGCCGGTGGCCGGTGATGAAGCCGCAGGGCTGCTCACCGCCTATCCCAATCCCTCGGATGGCAAGCAGCCCGTGTATGTGGTGGTCCGTTTGCTCGAGGGCATGGGTACCGCCCGGGTGAACGTGTTTGATCCCACGGGCCGCGAGGTGCTTACCGAACAGGTGAACAGCGCGGTCGGCATCTTCGAGATTCCGGCCAACAAGTTGAGTCCGGGTCTCTATTCCGCCGTAATTTTCGCTGACGGGATACGAGCGGGGTC
>CAZYPC010000029.1:0-49546 GCA_964649165.1 uncultured Chryseobacterium sp. | reverse complement strand
CCTCTGCCGGCTGCTCGAAGCCCTGGTTGTCCATGAAGCGGACCCGTTCCATCACGAGGTAGTCTTTGCCTTCCACGAACGTCTTGCCGGTCGGACCCGGGGCTTGGGCGGACACTTCGCTGTTGGTCATGTCACCACAGGCACTGCAGAGGATAAGGCAAGAGACGAGGGATGGGACAGGTGTACGCATAAGTGGGTGTTTTGATGGTACATCGAGGCGCCTGCCAAAATGCAACGATCCGGATATGACATGAATGGGGGATGCCGGCCCTCCAAGCCTTCACTGCGGCGAAGGAGGGGCCTCAGCGTCCTTTCTCCAGCTTGTTCCAGCTCTCCTGGAAGGCCACGTTCGGGTCGAACAGCGGATCGTTGCTCAGGATGTACGTTCCGTCCGGTCGGCTCCAGGCCTCGTTGTAGCCGCTGGTGAGCTCGACGCTGCTTCCCGAGGCGTCGCGCCAGCTCTCTACGCCGCGCAGGGTCTGGCTCCAGCCTTCGGCGATGCGGTCGCGGCTGGCCTGGCCTTCCTCCCAGGTGCGCTGTTGAAGGTCGGCGGAGTAGTTCATCGCCTCGCGCTGGATGGCGGCGCGTTTGGCCGTCTCCTGCCGCTCCACTGCGGCCACGTTGTTGAACATGCGCTGCACGCCGCCCTGCCATTCCGGATTGGCGCGGAAGCTCGCCAGCACTGTGCTCAACAGCTTGCGCGCCTCGGCTTCCTTACCGGCCGGGCATTTCACGGCCACCTTTTGTTGGGTGGAGCAGGTGTAGCTCGCGCTCTGCCCGCCCGTCATGTAGTTGGGCATCCACGCCACCGTCATGCCGATGCTGCACAGGGCGATGCCGCCGCTGCCATCCGGGAAGCGCAGCGTGCCGATCGCTGAACTGGGGCGGTTCTCCAGGTTCACGCCCGCCTGCTGGAACTGCTGGTTGGCCGCTTGGGCCTGTTGGCGCAGCACCGCGTTCATCTCCTCGTTCGGCTCCACGCTCACCACCTGTGCGCCCATCTCCTGCGCCATCGGTCCTTGCAGGAACTGGCCCGCGTCCATCGGTTGCGCGATCGGGCACCGCCGGAAGACCGGGTTCTGTTGTTGTTGCATCTGGGTCTGCAACATCAATTGGTCGTCCCACCATTCCCACTGCTGCATGGGGTAGATCTCCAGCGCCATCGTGCGGTCCGGACTGGTCACGCTCACCCGGTTCCTGATCGACTCGATCATGCAGGGGTTGCCCACCTGCCAGGTAATGCCCCCCTGGCTTTTCCACCCTTTCGGAACGAGGATGGAGTAGGCTTCCATCGGCTGGGCGAACCCGGAAGGATCGATCACCCGGAGGCGTTCGAGCACGATGTAGTCCTTTCCCTCCACGAACTTTTTTCCTGGCTTCTGTTCTTCCGTGGCCGCAGTGGCTTGCTCGGCCGGAGAAATGGTGCCGTCGCCATCAGCATCGATCGGGGCCGGGGCGCTTCCGCAGGCCAGCAGGAGCGAGGACAGGAGGAATGGGCGCATCATTGCGCTAAGCTACCCACGTGCCCAGGCCACGCGCGCCACGGATCTTCGGGAGCGTTGTCAGATCCGGGCGCGATGCGCGGCAACGCCGTTCTCGATCAGCTCCTTCAATTCTTCGATGTTGATGCGGAGGTTGTTGCTGGATACGCTGAACGGCGTGCCGAACTGGTCAAGGGCCAGGCGTTGGGACCAGCGGGCGATGGGTGAGAGGTGGGTGAGAACCTCTTCCGCATTGTCCACATGGATCAGCAGGATGGTGGTGCGCTTCACCTGAGTGACGGAACAATGGGTGATGTGCTCCCAACGGATCACCGGTTGGAAACCGAACACACCCAAGCGGTGGATGCCTTGATCATTGAGGATGAGACCAGGCCGTGTATCGAACAGTTTGAAACCGAAGACCACCACGCCCAACCCGAAGAACGGCACGCAGATAACCGCGCCGATGAGCGCCTTCCAGTGTTTGAAGCCGGTATAGTCGTCGGCCACGCCCCAGACCCAAATGCCACCGGCTACGAAGGCCAGGCTGAGGAGGAAATAGGAGAAGAGCTTGCTCTTGCTCTGTAGGATCGCCACCGGGTTCATGATCACACGCGTTCCAACCGCACAACGTTCTCCACGTGGTAGGTGTGCGGGAACATATCGATGGGCTGAACATGCGTGATCCTGTACATGTCCTTCAGCAGCGACAGGTCCCGCGCCTGCGTGGCCGGGTTGCAACTCACGTATACGATGCGGGCCGGTGCGAGCTCTCGGATGCGCGCCACCACGTCCTCGTGCATGCCGGCACGTGGCGGATCGGTCACGAGCACATCGGGCTTGCCATGCCGGGCGATGAAGTCCGCGTTGAGGAGATCCTTCAGGTCCCCGGCCTCGAACTTCACATTGGTGATGCCGTTCAGCTCGGCGTTCACATGCGCATCAGCGATGGCCTCGGGAACGAGTTCAGCACCGACCACTTCCGTACAATGCCGCGCCATGAAGAGCGAGATGCTGCCGGCACCGCAGTACAGGTCGTACACCTTCTCCTTCCCGGTGAGACCAGCCAGGTCGCGCGTCACCTCGTACATGCGTTGGGTCTGTTCCGGGTTCGTCTGGAAAAAGCTCTTCGGACCGATGCGGAACTTCAGGTTCGCGAAGCCCGCGTCCTTCAATTCCTGAACGATGTGGTCTTTTCCATGGAAGACATGGATGTCCAGATCGAAGATCGTGTCGTTCCCTTTGGGGTTGATGGTCCACAGCAACGATGTGATGCCGGGGAACTCCTGTTTCACAGCGGCGAGCAATTCCTGTTGCGCTTCCGGATGGTCCTGGCCGAAGGCGATGAGCACCATGCATTCGCCGGTCGTCGTGGTGCGCACCATCACCGTGCGCAGCCAGCCTTCGTGCTTGCGGATGTCGTAGAAGCCCGGCTCCTGCTTGCCAGCGAAGGCGCGGATGAAATCGCGCACGCTGTTGCTCGGCTCGGGTTGCAAGTGGCACTCATCCACCTGCAGCACCTTGTCGAAGCCGCCCGGTACATGGAAGCCGAGCGCCTTGCGGTCCGTGATGTTGCCCATGCTGTGCAGCTCCTCCGAGGTGAACCAGCGGAACGCGCTCGCCGTGAACTCGAGCTTGTTGCGGTAGCGCGTGGTGTGCGGCGAGGGAAGGATGGGCATCACCTCGGGCAATTCCAATCCGCCCAAACGAACAAGGTTGTCCACGACCTGTTGCTGCTTGTATTCGAGCTGCTTGGGGTAGGAGAGGTCCTGCCATTTGCAGCCGCCACATACGCCGAAATGCTTGCAGAAGGCATCCACACGGTCGGTGGATCGCTCGACGATGCGGATGGCTTCGGCCTCAGCCCAACTGCTTTTCTTCTTCGTCACGCGCACATCGGCCACGTCGCCGGGAACGGCACCGGTAACGAAGACGACCATGCCCTCGCGCTTGGCAATGGCCTTGCCGTTGGCCCCATATCCTGTGATCGGAAGGGCTTCCCAGACGGGTTGCGGTTTGTTCTTGCGGCGCATTGGGGCGGCAAAGAAGGGGAGAAGCGCCGGAACGCACCGGATATCTTCGCCGACCATTCCGCGGAACATGCAGCAGACCCGTACCGATCAGCGCACCAGAACCCAACAGGCCATCGCCCTCGAAGAGAAATTCGGTGCGCACAACTACCATCCACTGCCGGTGGTGCTGGACAGCGGAAAGGGCGTGTTCGTATGGGACGTTGAGGGCAAGCGCTACTACGACTTCCTCAGCGCCTACAGCGCCGTGAACCAGGGCCACTGCCACCCGCGCCTGGTGAAGACCATGCAAGAACAGGCCGAGCGCATGACGCTCACCAGCCGCGCCTTTTACAACAGCGTGCTCGGCGAGTACGCCCGGGTGGTCTGCGAGACTTTCGGCTACGAGAAGATGCTGCCCATGAACACGGGTGCCGAAGCCGTGGAGACCGCGCTGAAGATGGCGCGTAAGTGGGGTTATGAGAAGAAGGGTATCGCGAAGGGCGAGGCGAAGATCATCGTGTGCGAAGGCAACTTCCACGGGCGCACGATCAGCATCGTGAGTATGAGCACGGACCCGGACAGCCAGGGCGGTTTCGGACCATTCACGCCGGGCTTCGAGGTGATCAACTACGACGACCTGCCTGCGTTGGAAAAGGCGCTGGCCGATCCGAACGTGTGCGCTTTCCTGGTGGAGCCGATCCAAGGGGAGAAGGGCGTGTACACGCCGGCTGAGGACTACATCGCCAAGGCCATTACCCTGTGCAAGTCACGGGGTGTGCTCTTCATTGCTGACGAGATCCAAACGGGCATCGCGCGGACGGGCCGGTTGCTCTGCAGTGTGCCGGACGAGGAGAAGGACAAGTCATGCCGACCAGACGCGGTGATCCTCGCCAAGGCGTTGAGCGGCGGCATGTATCCGGTGAGTGCCGTGCTCGCGGACCATGAGGTGATGGACGTCTTCACGCCAGGAACGCACGGCAGTACCTACGGCGGCAACCCGATGGGAGCGAAACTGGCCATCGAAGCGCTGGCGATCGTGAAGGATGAGGGTCTGGTGGCGAATTCAGAACACCTCGGAAGGATCTTCCGTGCCGAGATGCAGAAGCTCGTGGAACGCTACGACTTCGTGAAGCTCGTTCGCGGTCGTGGGCTTTTGAACGCCTTGGTGATCGAGCCGCGCACCGCCACGGATGGTTCACCGAAAACCGCATGGGAGCTCTGCCTCCTCTTACGCGACAACGGGCTGCTCGCCAAGCCCACGCACGGAGACATCATCCGCTTCGCGCCGCCGCTGGTGATCACGGAGGAGCAGCTCCACGAGTGCGTGAACATCATCGCGTTGAGCGTGCAGCAGTTCGTGTGATGACCGTCATGGCCGCATGCGCACATGGTCGCATGGGCACATGAGCTACTGCTTCGTCTTGTCCACCGTCTTCACGAGCTTGCCCTTGTCGTAGTGGAGCTCGCGGTAGACCTGGCCATCGGGAGCGAAGTCGTACTGGATGCCGTGCTCCAGTCCGTTCTCCCAGTGCTCGATGAATTTCTTCGTGCCGTTCTCGTAGTAGTACACCCATTCGCCGCTCTCTACGCCCTTCTCGAAGTGGCCTGTGTATTCCAATTGCCCATTGGGGTAGTAGACCTTCTCCATCACCTTCTCGGCTTCTTCCCCCTTGCCTTTCATGTAGATCACCACCTCCGGCTTGCCGTTGGGGTGACTGCTGGCCACATGCTTGTGGGTGGAGCAGGCCACGAGAAGCAGGGGCAAGCCCAGCAGTAGAGAAGGGAGCGCGCGCATCGCGGTCGAAAATACAGCGCGCTGCCGATCGACCGTCAGAACCAGGTGATCAGTTTCAAATTGAAACGGCGGGGGGTGAGGAACTCCGGAATGCCATAGTATCGCCCGCCCACATCCTGCACCCAACTATAGTCGATGGTGTTGTTGAGGTTGATCAGGTTGAACACCTCGAACGAGACCCAGGCATCCTTGATCTTGCCCAGGAAGCCGGTCTTCTTCTGCCCTTCGGCACCGAGCAACTGCTTGCTGAAGCCGATGTCCACCCGGCGGTAGAGCGGCCCCCGAAGGATGTCCTCGTAGCGCGAGGCGTTGGGTGGACCGTAGGGGAGGCCGGTCCCGAAATTCAGGCTCACATGCACTTTGAACGTCGGCGCGTTGGGCATTTCGTCCTGGAAGAACATGGCGAAGGTCACGCGCTGGTCGCCCGGTCGTGGAATGTTGCCGGGTGTCCGCAGTGTGCTGTCCACGGCCACGTTGTTGAAGGTGTAGCCGGGAACGATCAGCTCTCCGTCGCTGTTGTAGCGGTCGTAGTAGAAGTCATCGAGGATGTCCTCCTCGGTCTTCATCACGGACAGTGCCGCCCAGGATTCGATACCGGGAATGAACTCGCCGTTGAGCTTCGTGTCGATGCCCGCCGCGTAGCCTTTCGCGTTGTTCTTCGCATAGTAGCGGATGCGCACGTTGTCGAGCTCATACGGGATGAGGTCGTCCAGCATCTTGTAATACGCTTCGGCGCTCCATTTGAACGGACGTTCCCACAGTTTGAACTGGCGGTCCGCACCGAGGATGAAATGGATGCTGCGCTGCGCACGCAAGTCGGGGTTGATCACGCCGTTGAAGTCCCGCAATTCGCGGTAGAAGGGCGCCTGGTAGTAGAAGCCGGTCGCGAACCAGAAGCTGTAGTCGTTCGCCGTGGTATCGCCCTTGGCACTGATCTTCTTCCAGCCCGGATGATAGGCCAGACGCAGACGCGGGCTCACCACCGTCTGCTGGTTGTAGCTCCAGTTCTGGGCACGCACCCCGGCCACCAGCGACCAATTGTTGTCGTGTGTGCCGTTCCAGTCCCAGGCGTGCTGCAGGTAGGCGCTGGAGCGCACACTGTTCAGATCTACTTTGCTCTTCACGCTTCGTTGGAGCTCCAACTTGTCCAGGTCGGTGGTATAAGGAATGCTGTAGTCGGCGCTGTCGAGCATGTACCACTCGCTCAGCCGATCCTCGATCGTCTCCCCGCGGGCCTCCACGCCCCATTGCCATTCGTGGTGACGGGTCGCCGTGCGCAGCGTGTGCCAGGTCCCCTTGTGATTGGCGGCCAGCACGGTAGCCGTGAGCTGGTTGCGCGCATGGTCCAGATAGGTGCCGATACCCAGGATCTTGATCGGCTGGCCGAAGTCGTCGCTCCCGAGGTCGCGGTCCAGTTCGCTCAAGCGGTACTGGCCCAGTATGTCGTAGCGCTCGGTCTCGTAGGTGCGGAACGCGCTGCCGGTGAATTTCAGCAGCAGGTCCTTGGAACTCTTCACGTTCACGTTGAGCGCTCCGAAAAAGGTCTCGTACGCGGTCTTCTCCTGCCCTTCGAAGTACACCGTGAAGCGCAGGGCCTGGTTGAAGTTCCCCAGATCCGTTTCCCGGTTCTGGGGGATCACGTCGTACTTGTTGCGGCTGTAAACGCCCAGGAGCCCGATCTCCACCTTCTCGCTCACGTCGTAGGTCCAATAGCTCTGCAGGTCCGTGTACACCGGCGTGTAATCGCCCTGCGTATCCAGGCCTTTCAGCACGGCGCTCAAGGTACGATAGCGGAACCCCGTGACCTGTCGCAGTCTGCGCTTCATCATGGGGCTGGCGATGCTCACCGATCCACCCATGAAACTCGCCGCCGCCGTTCCGGAGAATTCGCGCGGACGTTTGTAGGTGATGTCCAGCACGCTGCTCAGCTTGTCCCCGTAGCGCGCTTCGAAACCACCGGCGCTGAAATGGATCTTGTCGATCATGTCCGGATTGGGAAAGCTCAAGCCTTCCTGCTGACCGGCGCGCACCAGGAAAGGGCGGTACACCTCGATGTCGTTCACGTACACCAGGTTCTCGTCGAAGTTGCCGCCCCGAACGCTGTACCCGCTGCTCAGGTCGTTGCGCGTGGCCACGCCCAGGCGACCGGTGAGCAGTGTGTTCACGTCGCCCAAGGGGTTGGGCAGGAAGACGGTGTTGCGGGGATCCAGCTTGTCGATGGCGCCGCGCACGCGGAGATCCTCCTTGACCACGGGTACGGGGTCGAGCGTCTTGCTGCGCATCGAACTGTTCAACTCCTTGCGCTCACCGGGAGCGACGTTGATGTCCTTTTCGACGATGTCCTCCAGGGAGGAGAACCGGATCGTCACCGTACGAGGAAGGCCGTCGGATGGAATGGTCAGTTCATAGCCGCCGGCTCCATCCGTGACCGTGGTAGCGCCGCTTCCTACGAGGGATACCGATACGCCCTGTTTGGGCTGGCCATCCTCATCGCGCACAGTGCCGACGATGGTCGCGTTCTGCGCGAGCAGCCAAGAGCAGGACAGGAACAGGAAAAGGCCGAATAACGCGCGCATCAAGATATTTTGGCTGTTGGAAGAGGCGAGAGGCCTGCAACCGAAGGCGGCCAAGATAACGGGCGACTTCCGCGCTTAGTGCCCGAACGGGAAAGCCGCTTTCACGGGCTTTTCAAGTACGGTGCCCGGCCAGTGCGGCTTCTACGTTGCGGCTCAAGTTGTCCGGGCCGCCCTCATGTTCCAGCAGCCGGATGCCAAGTTCCTTGCACAATGCGTGGCAATTCGCGCGCGGCTCCCTTTCCACTCCGGCGCCGAGCACGAGCAAGGCCACCGGCTCACCGCGTAATCGTTCGCTCAGTTCGCTTTCCACCAGATAGCCTTCCACCGCATGACCAAGAGCGGCGATCTGGTGCTTCACCAGTGCCATGATCGCCGGATTGCGGCCGAAGAAGACGATGGGGGCTTCGGTCATCAGTTGGAAAGTTGTTCCCTAAAGCAAGCACACCATGCCTTTTTCCGACCAGCCTTTCGACGGTCCAAGCCGTTCACCGGACCAATGACGTTCCGGACCCGTACGGAGATCGGCTCAGTGCTTCAACAACTTGAAGGCGTGCGACCATTGGTTGCGGGCGAAGCCGGGGATGCACCACAGCATGCATAATGGCTCGATGGCCCGCGCGCCTTCCACTCCGCCCATGTCCTCGGCGTCCCAACCGAAGTCGTTCAGGATGGTCGATACCGTCGCCTTGGCCCTGGCATCGTTGCCGCAGATGAACATCGTGGGCCGGCCTTCCTGGAATTTCGGATCGACCATGTAAGCGTTACCCACGCTGTTGAAGGCTTTCACGAAATGCGCGCCCGGTTGTGCGGCCTGCAGTTGTTCCATCAGGCTGTTCTCCAATGTCGTGAAGTACTTCAGTACACCATTCTGTGGCGGCGCATCAGCGATGGGGTTGGTCGTGTCGATGATCACCTTCCCTTGCAGATCCTTGCTGTCGCATAAGCGGATAGCCGCTTCGGCTGCGGTCCCCTTGGTGGCGAGCACCACGATGTCCGCCCACGCGGCCGCTTCCTTGTTGGAGCCCACCTTGCCGCGCGGGTTCTTCTCCTGCCAGTCCTTCACCTTTTCCGGTGAGCGCGTGCCGATCATCACGTCGTGGCCGTGCTTGAGGAATCCCGTTGCGAGTACCTGGCCGACCATGCCGGTGCCGAGGATGCCGATCTTCTGTTTCATGTGCTTGAGGCGGAAGTGTGCCGCCGCTCAAAGGAACGCATACCCGGGACTGCCCGGTCAGGTGGTCGCGCTCTTCCGGAGCTTGTAGCCGCTCATCGCGTACCAGCCGATGAACAGGTAGCAGGGGGCAAGGATCCAGTACGCCATCTGGTGGCCCTCGGCAGTTCCACCCGCCAATGCGCCATACAGTGGAGGCAACAGCGCACCGCCCAGAATGGCCATGATGAGGATGGCCGCGCCCGTCTTGGTGAAGCTTCCCAGGCCTGCTATCGCCAGCGGCCAGATCGCAGGCCACATCAGCGCGTTGGCAAGACCCATGAAGGCGACGAGCAACACGGGCACCGGCAGGTCGATCATGTGGCCCGTGAAGGTGCGCATGTCGATACCCGGGATGCGCCATACCAGGGAGGTCGGAACGAGCAGCACGAGCACGGTGAGCACCGTACCCAGCAACGCTGAAAGACGCAGTGCCGCTGATTGCGACAGGCGCTTCGGAATGGTCGCGATGCCCACGATGTAGCACACCACCATCGCCATCAGCGTGTAGCTCGGCAGCAGTTTCGCGCTGTCGATGGGAACACCAACGGCCTGACCAAAGAGGCCGATGGTATCCACCGCGACCACTTCGGCTCCGACGTAGAGGAACAGGGCGATGGCACCGAAGAGCAACTGCGGATGGTCGAAGATGCTCCCCCGTGCCGTTCCGCCATCCGGTGTCTCCTCCTCGGAGGGGATCGGTGGCAACGGAGCGAAGCGAAGGCCGAGGCCGAGACCGACGAGCGCTGTCGCCATGAGCAGATAGGGCATGATCACCCTCGCCGCGAGCTCATCGAGCATCGCGGCACGCGCCGCGTCATCGAGCGTCGGAAGGGTGCGCTCGATCTCATTGGCGTTCTCCAGCATGACGGACCCCATTACGATCGGCGCGATCACACCGGCGAGCTTGTTGCAGATCCCCATGATGCTGATGCGGGCTGCGGCGCTCTCGATGGGACCAACGATGGTGACGTACGGATTGCTCGCTGTCTGCAGTACCGTGAGCCCGGTGCCGATGATGAACAGGCCGCCGAGAAAGAGGGGATAGGTGCGCAGGATGGCCGCCGGGATGAACACCAGCGCGCCCAAGGCCATGATCAGCAGCCCGGCCGTCATGCCGTTCTTGTATCCGATACGCTCCAACAACTTCCCGGCCGGAAGGCCCATCAGGAAGTAGGCGATGTAGAAGGCCGTGGCCACCAGCAAGGCCTCGAAGGTGCTCAGTTCGCATGCCAGCTTCAGGTAAGGAATGAGCGTGCCGTTGAGCCAGGTGACGAAGCCGAACAGGAAGAACAACAGGCCCAGGATGAACATGGCCCGAAGGGTGCCGGTGGTGGTTCGCATGCGGGTGAAAGTACCCGCCCTGTCACCGCGCGTTCGGTCGCCCCCGCCCACTTATGCGCAGAGGTCTGTGAAGCTCAGACCTGCGGAGTGACCATCGGCGGTGCAATGCGGCCTGTTCTCCGTTTGCGCCACATCAGCCACAGGGAACCGCCGAGCAGCAGCACCAACGGCCATATGGCGATCAATCCGGTCATGAACACCTCCACCAGGCGCCAGCCATCGGCAAGCGCATCGAGCAGACGGCTGCCAAGTGAGGGCTCGTAGGCACTGATCGCATGGTCGCTCGCTTTCATCTCCTTGCGCGTGAGCATGGGCTGGTGGATGTTCAGGCTTACCGTGCTGTAGGCCACGCGGTCGGCCAGGTCCATGTTGTTCAGCAAGCTCTGGTCGCGTTTCTCGTCGCTGGCCAGCAGGGCTTCCTCGGCGCTCACCGTCTCGCGCAAGCGACGTCCGCGGCCGTCGATGGCGCGACCCAGCCGTTGCGAATGGGCTTTGGCGCGGCGCTCGGCCAGCGCGTTGGCTGTCATGCGGAGCTTGATGTCGTCAGCGACGATGTCCCGGTGATCGAACAGGTCCACCCATGCACCGATCTCGCGTAGCGCCACATCCAGTTCATCGTCCGGTACGCGCAGGGTGACGGTGTTCATCATCTCGTACCGCGAGATCTCCAGAAGGCTGTCCTCACTCACGGGGATGCTCTGTGTGCCGCGCGGCTCATTGTGCAGGCGCGTGTTGGTGATCCACCCGCCGTGGGCCTTCACGATGTCCTCGATGCCCAACGTGGCATGCACCACGTCCTTCACGCGGAAGGCGAGATCGGCCGTGCGGATGAAACGGTGGTTCGTGTCCGTTCCCGTTACCGCGGCGTTGCTGCTCATGGGCGGAGGCTTCACCTGATCAGCGCCTGTAGTGGCCAGTGAACTCGACCCCGTGATCGAGCCATCGGCCCGATCCAGTTGGATATTCAGGTTCGCATCTCCCACTGAGTAAGTGGAGGTGTACCTGAACTCGTCGTCACCGGCGCTGTTGCCGTTCTCAGCAGTGGTCTCTTCCGGCTTGTCCGCAGTCGGTGCTGGATCCTCCACGGCGGGGGGCGGTGTCGCGGGTCCGGGTTCAGGACGGAAAGCCCGCTCGTCCTTGTTCCGGCTACAGGCCATGACGAGCAGGAGGAGGCTGGCAGGGAACAGGTACTTCTTCATTGTGGTAGGGGTGAGGTGTGGTGAATGCGCCGAGCCGTACACGGCAAGTCGCGATGCGTTCAGATGAACGCGCCCTGCGGAGCGCAACGTGCATCACGGCTCAACCTCACGCCCCGCACTTCACGCTTCGCACCGCACATTTGCGCATCCGCTCATCCGCTCATCGACCGCTCCGCTAACCCGCTGATTGTTCATGGATCCCCGTCTCACCGCATTCGAACGCCTGCTGAACATCATGGACGATCTGCGCGCCCAGTGCCCATGGGACAAGAAACAGACGCTCGAAACGCTGCGGCCGCTCACCATCGAGGAGACCTATGAACTCGGCGACGCCATCCTGGAGAGCGATCTGGACGGGGTGAAGAAGGAACTCGGGGACCTCATCCTGCACATCGTGTTCTATGCCAAGATCGGGGCCGAGAAGAACGCCTTCACGATCACGGAGGTGCTCAACGGCATCTGCGAAAAGCTCATCCATCGCCACCCGCACATCTATGGCGACGTGAAGGTGAAGGATGATGAGGAGGTGAAGGCGAACTGGGAAAAGATCAAGCTGGGCGAGAAGAAGAAGGCCGGCAATGGTGGGGGTGATGGTGGCCCGCCGAGTGTGCTGGACGGCGTGCCGCGGGGCCTGCCGTCGCTGGTAAAGGCGATCCGCATCCAAGACAAGGCGCGCGGGGTCGGCTTCGACTGGGATCACCGCGATCAGGTGTGGGACAAGGTGAACGAAGAACTGCGCGAGCTCAAGCATGAAGTGGACGTGTCGTCCGACAGGCAGGCCGATGAACTGGGCGACCTGCTGTTCAGCATCGTGAACTACGCGCGCTTCCTGGACATCGATCCGGATGAGGCGCTGGAGCGGACCAACCGGAAGTTCATCAAACGCTTCCGCTATCTGGAGACCGAGAGCGCCCGGGATGGCAAGAAAATGGGGGAGATGACCCTGGCCGAAATGGATGCCTACTGGGAGCGCGCGAAGGGCGTGTAGTGTCTCACCTGACGAGCACCAGCTTCTCGCCGTTCTCGATGAAGCTCCACGAGGTGAATTTGTCCAGGAACGACTTGCCGAGCAGGTAATCGATGTCCCCGTCGTACACGGCCACCACCGCACTGTCCACGCTGAAGCCGCCCAGGCGGATGCCGTTGACGAGAGCGCGGCGGCATTGGATGATATCGCCGTTCGCCATCTCGTAGCTCAGGCTGTCCAGGTAACCGCCGATCGAACCCGAACGCGTCAGTTCCCGCTCCAGACCCGTGGAGATCATGATGTCCGACGCGCCGCTGTCGAAGAGGAAATAATACTCGCCGTCACCCATGGCCACCTTCACCTTGATCCCGCGTGGCGTGTTGAGCACAACGATGGTGTCGCGTTCCAGATCCCCGCGCAGCCCGCCCGTTCCGGTTCCGGACGCGTACAGGGCCGCTTCCACGCAGGGCCAGGCCAGTTCATGCGCCATCACGGAGTTCCTGTCGCGCATCTGTTGAAGGTCTGCCAGGTCCATATGGCCGTTCTCCTCGATCTTGGCCAGGGCGCATTCACAGTACTTCCGTACGTCGAGCACCTTGTCGATATCGTACTTGGCGCTGTCCCGGGCAGCCTTCATGCAGGCCGCCATGCCGATCGAACGGTTCGTTCGGCCGGCCCGTGCGCCCATCTGCGCGAACTGGGAGAGCACAATGAAGCCGAAGACGGAAAGGAATACGGCCCGCTGTGTGACCCCGGACGGCTTCACCTTGAACACGCTAGCGACCAGCCAGACCAAACCGATGATGATGGCCGGGAACAGGAACATGCCCAGCGCCGTGCCCACCGCGAAGGCCGCGCCATCCCGCCAGTGACCGAGCCACGCCGTCGCAAGCGCCACGATGACGAGGATCGCCCAGACGTATCCTTTCATTCCCATCCTTGCGAAGTGCCTGTCGCGGCGAGTTGGCTAGCCGATGATGATGCCCAAGGTGACGTAGAACGTGAAGTACTTCGCTTTGGCCTGCAACTCGCCGGCGTCCTTGTAGGCGTTGCTCAAGCCGTAACTGATACCGGCCTCCGCGCTCATCATCGCGAGGTCCAGACCGGCCCCGGCGTCCATGTTGAAAGAGCCTGCGTTGTAGTCGTCCTTGTTGAACGCGATCTCGTCGTCCTTGCTGTCCACGCTCAACAACGCCTCGTACGTCGGACCGGCGTTGACGCGCAACTTGAAGACGCTGCGGTGGATGAGGTCGAAGCCTACGAGCGCCTTGAACTTGGCCGTGGTGCGGATCAGGTTGTCCTCGATCACCGTCGTGTCCGTAAAGGCGTATTCCACCGTGGTGGCACTGCGCCCGAAATGGCCGCCCGGCTGGAAATAGAACCGATCGCCGATCCTCAGGTCCAGACCGAGTTGCATGCCCACAGCCGCTTTCGATTCCACCCCGGGCATGTCGTCGGTGAGATCGGTGAACACCACGCCCAGTTGCGGATTGACCTTGAGCTGTGCGGCACAGGAAGTGGCCAGGGCCAGCAAGACGATGGGGAGGGCGTACTTCAGCATGTCGGACGTGATGGTCGGGAAGGTATGCACCGGAACCGTCTCCGTTCACGTCTATCTCTCGACCGGTCGCCCCCGTGGAATGGCTCAGCGCCCGGTTCTACCGGACCCCGATCGGCTGACCTTTGCACCCCGAATGAAAACCCTTCGCCTGATCGTCCTGGCCACCGGCATTGGACCGGGTCCGTTGGCGATGGCGCAGTGCGGGCCGGTGATCAGCACCTTCCCGTACGAGGAGGACTTTGAAACCGCGGAGGCGTGGACGCATGGCGGCTCGGGCGACGATTGGGAATGGGGCACGCCCGCACATCCACTGATCAACTCGGCAGGTGGGGGCTCCAAGAGCTGGTGTGTCGGAGGGCTTACCGGCCAGTTCTACGAATTCGACGCGCAGAGTTGGCTCATGAGCCCCTGCTTCGATCTTTCAGCCCTCAGCTACCCATGGATATCCTTCAAGGTCTTCTGGGAAGTGGAGCGCACCTACGATGGTATGGTCCTGCAGTATTCGCTTGACCAGGGAAGCACCTGGCAGAACGTGGGTGCTTATGGGGATCCGGAGAATTGTATGGACGTCAACTGGTACAACACGAGCAACATCATCAATCTGGACGATGCGAGCCCCAAGCATGGCTGGAGCGGCCGGGCGGGCGTTACAAGTGGTGGGTGCCAGGGTGGGCAGGGGAGCGAGGAATGGATCACCGCTTCACATTGTATGGAGGACCTTGCGGGAGAGCCCAGCGTGCGGTTCCGCTTCCTGTTCGGTGCGGGCACCACGTGCAACAACTTCGATGGCATCGCCGTGGACGATATCTACATCGGTGAGCCGCCCCCGCCGCAAGTGGGGGTGTCCGATGATTGCGTCGATGAGGTGGTTTCTTTCACAGCGGATGCGCCGTGTGCGACGTCGATCTCGTGGGACTTCGGTGATCCGGGTTCGGGCGCTTCCAATTCGGCTTCCGGGGCCAACGCCACACATGACTACACCGTTCCGGGAAACTACACGGCGACCGTAAGCGTGCTGAGCCCTTGTGGGCCGGCGTTCACACAGACCGTGGACGTGATCATTCTCGGGGTGCAGATCATCGCGACGAACGCGACATGCGGACAATCCAACGGTTCGCTCGAAGCGCAGGTCACCGGTGGTGGCAGCTCGGTCGAGTTCGATTGGGAGCCAGGTGATGGAACGGGGACGACCTACGATGGCCTTGCGCCCGACACCTATTCTCTTACCGTGTTCGGGCCCGGCATGTGCCCGGCCACGGCTTCGGCGACGATCCAGAATGATGGATCGCTGCTTCAGGCGAACGTATCACACACCGACGTTTCCTGCAATGGAGCCAGTGATGGGACGGCCAGTGTCGAGGTTTCCGGTAGCACGGCTGCCGCGTTCCTGTGGTCTCCTGTGGGTGGCGACCAGGCGGAGGCGACCGGGCTTCCGGCGGGCGACTATTCGGTGACCGTGACAGGCGATAATGGATGCGAGGTCACGCAGTCCGTCACGATCGACGAACCCCAGGCGGTGGTGGTGGTCGCCGATCCGGAGGTCGGCTTGTGTGCGGGAGCTTCCGTGCTCCTCGCAGCGGAGGCAAGTGGTGGATCAGGTGGCTTTGAATTCGACTGGAGTCCGTCCGGTCCGGAGGTTTCGCCCGAGGTCACCACCGTCTACAGCGTGGTGGCGACGGATGCGAACGGGTGCGTTTCGAACACGGCTGCGACCACAGTGGAAGTTTCACCGGCGATCGTGCCGACGCTGAGCGTAGACGAGCCGGTCGGTTGTGCGGTGCATTGCGTGCAGTTCACCCCGGGGCCTGTCGGCATGAGCGCCTATGCCTTGGACTATGGTGATGGACTTGCGGGCCCGGAAGTGACGCACTGCTATGTGCGACCAGGGCTCTTCGACGTGATGCTCACTGTAACGGATGGGATCGGCTGCTCTGGAAGCGCGTTGTTCCCGGCCATGGTGGAGGTGCTTCCCGTTCCGCATGCAGGCTTCATCGCGCCGGCCACGTTGATCGTCACCGACAACCCGTTGCAGGTGGTGGACGCTTCGTCCGGTGGCATACGATGGGAGTGGGACTTCGATGGCGCGGCGAGCGATGACACGTCCGCATTCCCGGTCGTGGACTTCCCCGCAGTGGATTGCTACACGCTGCGCCAGGTGCTTTTCAATGATGTGGGCTGCACCGATACCGCCATTGTGGAGGTCTGTGTGGAGAATGAGTACGCGCTCTATGCCCCGAACGCTTTCACCCCCAACGGTGATGGGTTCAATGAGGTCTTCGGTGTGGTGAGCAGCGTGCGTTCACCGCAGTTCTTCCAGCTCCGGATCTTCGACCGTTGGGGCGGGGAAGTGTTCAGCACCAACGACCCGGCCGAAGGTTGGTCCGGCGAGAAGGACGAGGTCGGTGTCTATTCGTGGAATGTCGAGTTGCGTGACTCCGAGCACAAGTCGCGCAAGGCCAGCGGCCATGTGGTGCTGATCCGTTAGAGATCCCGCAACCCCTGGATCATCCGGTCCTCCCGCATGGCCAGCACATCCGCGCGACTGTAGCCGATCAGGTCCGGCCCGAACTCGCCGTCCTCTTTGTCCAGCAATTCACCTAGACCGCGGTGCTTGTTGGTCTCGTAGTTGAAGACGCTCACGTAGATCGAATCACCGCTGACCTCTTCCACCTTGTAGAGCGTGTAGCTGCGGGTCCCCAGCTTTATCTCATACATGTCCCCGACCTGCGGAGCGTTCAGGCGGGCCAGCACTGCCTTGTCGTGCTTGTTCGACTGCCACACCGCCACTGGCGTGAGCAACCCGATGATGATCAGTCCTGACCACATCCAGACCGGCGCCTTGAACTCCGATCGGGCGCTCTGGTAGACCATCTGCGCCGATGGGGAAAGCTCCTTGCCTTCCAGGGTGTGTTTGCAGTGTCCGCAGACCGTGACGGCGCTTCGGCCCAGAGGAAAGACAGGTATGAACAGGAAGTGCGCGTACTTCTGCACAACGTGAAGCGCCACGCTGCCTTCCGTGCCGCACGAAGGGCACGCACCGGGAATCTGTGTCTGCCCCAGGTCCTTCGCTTTCCAACCGTAGATCATGCGGGCAAAGATGTGCGCTCTGTGCGGATCAGCTGATGGCGAGTTCCTTCAGTTCGGCGTAAAGTCGGTGCATCGGCAGTCCCATCACGGTGTAGAAGCTGCCCTCGATCCGCTCCACGGCCGTGTATCCGATCCAATCCTGCACCCCATACGCACCGGCCTTGTCCAACGGCTTGTGGGCGCGCACGTAGTAGGATATCTCCTCGGCCGATAGCTGGCGGAAGCGCACCACGGCGATATCCGCGAAGCTCACGACGCGGTCCGCTGTGCGCAGGCAGACACCCGTGATGACACGGTGGTCGCGACCGCTGAGGATCCCGAGCATCCGCTCGGCATCCTCAGCGTCCAAGGGCTTGTTCAACAGGTGATCATCAATGAGCACGGTGGTGTCGGCCGTAACGAGTACCTGGTCCGAAGCAAGGGTCCCGTTCCACGCCCCGGCCTTCTTGCGGGCCAGATGCTCAGCGACCTCATCGTCCGCCATGCCTGCGGGCGGTGTCTCATCCACGTCCACGCTGGTGATCTCCACAGGCAGATCCAGGCCCTGTAACAGTTGCCGGCGCCTCGGCGAGGCCGACGCCAGGATCAACCGCCAATGGAGGAGAGCAGGGCTGGGTTCCATATGGTCATATGCATCAGGAAGGCGTAGCAGATGGCCACCACCATGGCGAGTTTCACCAGGTTGCCGGCCGTGTTGTACTCGCGCCGGCTCATCGCGTTGTATGTGAAGCCGGCCGAGAGAAGAACAGGCGCGATCACGATCAGGCCGATGTACCAATAGCTGATGCGGTCGTGCAGCAGACCCATGCGCGCGTACAGCACGCACACGAGCAAGAGGCCCAGATAGAGCATGGCGATCACCTTGCCCCAGCGTAAGCCGAGCACGATCGGCACGGTGCGACAGCCATCCGCCTTGTCGCCCTTCACGTCCGCGAGGTCCTTCTGTAGTTCGCGTACGAGCGTAGAGAGGAAGGCGAACACGCCATAGCCCAGTATCCAGAACCAGGGCTCATTGAAGTTGATGACCATTTTCAGTTTCTCCCCCGCGCCGTTCACCAGCCAGTTGTCACGGGGATAGGTGAAGGCCAGGGCCGGGATCTCATACAGCCCGACCGTGATGGGCACCAGCGCGCTCAGCAGCGCCACGGTACCGTTTCCGATGAGGAAGGTACGCTTCAGTCGCACGCTGTAGTACCACAATGCCCCAACGGCGAAGACGGGGATGACTGCCCAGCGCAACTGCCCGCTCCGCCAGGCGACCAGCACGCCTATGACCAGCCCGATCCCGCTCAGGACCAGATGCCCCGCCATCGCAACACGGCGTTTCACCGAGCGCCCAACGATCAGCTCATCCGGTTTGTTCACCCGGTCGATCCGCGTATCGAAGTAATCATTGATCACGTTGCCACCGGCGGCGATCAGGATCGTGCTGAGCGCAAGGAGCCAGAAGTGGACCTCGCTGAAGGCGTGCTCCAGCCGGTTTCCCGGGATCTCCGGGATCAGCGTCTCGTCGGGCGCAGCGTTCACGCTCTGGATCGCGGCGCTCGTGTAGTCAAGCCATGCACCCACCACACCATGGCGCATCGCGGCCATGGTCAGCACCATGATCAGCAGGTTCAGCGGGCGGGTGAGCTTGACGAAAGCGAGCATCTGTTCTGTCCCGTTCACGGGGTTACCAGGTATGCGCCTTCGCCGTGAGCCATTTGTCCTGCACCTTCATCGCCTGCTCCAGCAGATCACGCACGCAACCCATACCGCCGGGTTTGTGGCTGATGTAGCGGCTGATGGCCTTCACCTCCTCCGCTGCGTCAGCCGGACAGCAGGGCAGGGCCACGCGTTCCATGATGCGCAGGTCGGGGATATCGTCACCCATGTAGGCCGTTCGCGCCGGATCGAGCCCGGCACCGATCAGCTCGTCCAGCTTCGCGCTCTTGTCAAATACGTGGCAGAAGTACTCCTTCACACCAAGGCGCTGGAAGCTCTGCTCCACACCATCGCTCTTCCCGCCGGTGATGATCACGATGCGCATGCCCTCTTTCATCGCATGCTGCATCGCATAAGCGTCCCGGCTGTGGAAGGTGCGCACCGGGTCGAGGCCCGGATACAGGAGCACGCGGTTGTCCGTGAAGACGCCGTCCACATCGAACAGGAAGGTGTCGATGTCAGCGAGGATCTCCTTGTACGTCTTCGATGCCATCGGTGGGGTGGCCGTACGCCTTCAGGATCATCGCGCTGAGCAGGGCGTAGGCGCTGCGAAGGTCGCTATCGGATGCCAACTGATCCAGATGCTTGTGGATGGAACGTGTGTCGCCCCGTCTGGCCGGACCGGTCAGGGCGTGTTCAGGTCCGATGGTGCTCACATTGGCCGCTGTCGTGCGCCAGAGCGGCATCAACAGATCGGGCGGGAGATTCTCCTGGCGCAGCAGGCGCTGGGCTTCGCGGACCAGGAACACGGGCAGGTTGCTCGTGATCGCCGCCGCCAGGTGCATGCGCTGACGCTGCGCGTGGGTGAGTTGCAGCACGCTCTCGCTGATCGAACGTGCCAGCTTGAGTACGATTTCCCGGGCGTGGGCCGTGTTGCCGTCCACCATCAGCGGGATGTCCGACAGGTCCGCCGGCGCACCGTGGCTCAGGGTCTGTACCGGCCAGAGCACCGCGCGGTGCTCATGGGATGCGAGCACGTCCATGTCCACGGCGCCGGCTGTATGCAGCACCACGCTGCTCGTGGGTTTCAGGCGACCGCTCATCTCGGCGATGGCGTCGTCACTCGTGGCGATGACGCTGACCTCCGCCTCCGGCCATTCCTGGTTCCAACGGACCTGGGGACATTCCAGGAACCGCGACATGTCCGCCAACTTCTGCGCATCCCGTCCGGTGATCCCGATGATCGTATGGCCGGCCTTGTGCATGGCGTGGCCGAGGTGGTAGGCCATGCGGCCCGTGCCGATGAGGAAGATGTTCATGTGCGCATGCGCTTGATCCGGCTCCGAACCGCCATGCCCGTGCCCAGCGCCATCAGCACGCAACCGATCCACAGGATGTTGATGCCGGGGAAGAGGATGGCTTGAAGGATCACGAACTCGTGCTCGTACACGTTGATGCCGATGGTGTCGCCTTTCACGCTCGCGATGTCGAGCTTCACCTTCAGCGCGGGGATCTCGAAGCCTTTGCTTCCCACGGGCTGGTCGAAGCGATAGACGATCACCGGCTTGGCCTCGAACCAGCGTGTTGGGTCGTACAGGTCGCGCACCTTCAGCACGGGGGCGTACGCGACGTACTCAGGCCCGAGGCGTCGCATGATCACGCTGTCGCGCACGGCGCGGATGCTGTCTACCACGATCACACAGGTCGGGGTGAGGATGGTGTCGCCTACGTTCTTCTCGAACAGGCGCGCCGGCATGTAGTCGGTGGTGTCCTTCGGATCGAGCTTCGCATAACGGATGTGCGTGTAGAGATCCCGGTGCGGCCAGTGCCGCGTGCTCGGTTCGGCCACGTTGCCGAAGCGCGGGTTCAACTGCACGAACGGTTCCAGCGAGAAATCCTTCGCCCCGGCGGTGGTGCTGCTCCAGACGGCCGCGTGCCAGAACACACTGTGCGCCGCACTGTCCAGCGGGTGCCAGTGTGCGGGCTGATCGAGCAGGAAGCTGCTCCCTGCCACGTGGTCATCGTTCGCGACGAAGATCGAATTGCGCACACGGACGGTATCCCCCTTGCTGAAGCGCCTCGGTTCGGCCTTCAGGTAGTCCATGTCGAAGTGCAGGTTCACACCGTCCTTGCGCGAATGCGTGTACGTGACGAAATGCTCACCGATGGGCACCGTGTCGCCCTTGTACAGTAGCATTTCCTTGTTGTCGTTGAACTCGTCGCTGAGCGTGCTGAGCATGGGGCCCTTCACGTTGCGGCTGATCGGTTCCTGGCGGCTCGTGCTGATCGTGGCGCCGAGGAGCACCAACGCGAAGCCGACATGCGCTACGCTGGGTCCCGCGTTCTTCAATGTACCCCTGAGCGTCCGGAAGAAGTAGGCCGCGTTCGCGAATGCCGCGAAGGTTGAGGCGAAGATCAAGGCCACGATGGTGCCCTCCTTCCAAGAAAAGCCCAGCCACCAGGTGAGCAGCGCCGTGACCAGTATTGCTCCCAGGATGGACAGCGCCAGTTCACGCCAGAACCGGTGCATCTCCGTGTTCTTGTACCGCAGGTATTGCCCGGCGCCGACGAGCAGCGAGATGATGAACGCGAAGGGGACCTGCCACTTGTTGTAGTGGGGAATGGGCTCGACCGGTGGTGCGCGCTTCACCGTGTCGCCCAGCGCTTCAAGCAGCAGGTTATATACCGGGATCGAGGTGGTCCAGGTGATCTGCACGGCGCTCAGCAGCAGGACCAGTGATCCGATGAACAACCAGAACTCACGGCTCGTCCCGTCCTCTTCGGCGGTGTCCTTGAATTCGGTGCGCGTGAAATACGCCGCGATGGTCATGGCCAGCGTCAGGAGCGCGAACAGCACGATGGCCGTCGCCAGCTTGTCCATCAAGTGACCGGCCAGGAGCAGGCCCAGGCTGAGCACCAGGTAATAGATCCGCAACTGTTTGTCGCGGTTCAGCATCAACGTGCTCAGCAGCACGAAGGACAGGATGAGCACCAGCAGCCCCGGCAGCATGCCTTCACCGGTGAAGCTGTGTACGCTCGTGTCCCCAAGAACTCCGCTGCGTGTAAGGAAGGTGCTATAGAGCACGAGCAGCCACGTGCCCATCGCGAGCAGCAGCGTGGTGAACAACGAGGTCTCCTTGCGCTTGTTGATGAGCAGCAGATGTCCCGTGGCTACAAGTACGATCCAAGGGACGAGCGATCCGTTCTCCACCGGGTCCCATGCCCAAAAGCCGCCGAAGCTGAGGGCCTCATACGCCCATGCGCCGCCCATGAGGATGCCGGTGCCCAGCACCATGATGCCGAAGAAGGTCCACGGCAGGGCCGGGGCCATCCAGTCTTTCAACCGATCATTCCAAAGGCCGGCGATGGCGTAGCTGAAGGGAACGAGCGTGCACGCGAAGCCGAGGAAGAGCGTCGGTGGGTGTATCACCATCCAATAGTTCTGCAGCAGCGGATTCAGGCCGCGGCCGTCCTTGAACTGCTCGATCTTCTGGAGGTAGTCCGCCACCCGGGTCCAGGGCATGGCCAGGTTTTCCGGCAGTTCGCGGATGAGCAGGAAGGGACTGCTGCCGATGCGGACATCCAGGACGTACACGCCCAGGAGCATCGATGCCAGGAAGACCTGCGTGAGCGCGAACACCGCCATCACCGGGCCTTCCCAGTCCTTCGCACGGAAGATGAGGATGTTGCCCAACACCACGTTCCAGAAGGTGAACAGCAGGAACGATCCTTCCTGCCCCTCCCAGAAACAGCTCGCGATGTACCGCAATGGCATGATCGAGTTGCTGTGCTTCCACACGTAGTCGAACTCATACCAATGGTTGAACAGCATCACGAAGAGCGTGACGATGATGCCGAGGACCGCCACCGTGTGCAGCCGGAAGAAGAGGCGGCCCATCGTGCGCCAGCCCTGTTCCTCGTTCAGCGCATGCAGGAGGTATCCGATGCCGGCGAAGAAGGCGCCCACGAACGAGGTCAGCGCGAGCCAATGCCCCAGTTCACCTGCGAATGTGTGTTCGTTGAGGTAGGTCACCGAGGCTCAGATGTGGTTCGTGGTTCGAGGTTCGCGGATCCTGCGGTCTTCAAGGAAACTCGAACCTCGAACCCCGAACCCCGAACCCATGTTGTACGACCACAAAGCCCTCACCCCGTGATCCTGTTCTCCTCGTTGTACTTGCTGGGGCACTTCAGCAGCATGTCCTTCGCATGGAAGGTGCCGTCACTGCCCATGGAGCCGATGAGCACCACGCGCTCGCTGCGGTCCAGATCGTTCGGCTTGGGCATGGCCAGTTTCACCCGGCAGTTGCGACCCTCGAGATCATTGATGGCGAATTCGGTGAGGCTCGAATTCACGCTCGGTTCGTAGATCACCGGTTGCGAACGGTCCAGGGTGCCTACCACATGGAACTCTTCACCCGGTTCAGCGGCCGCTTGGGAAACGTTCGCGTAGGTGCTGCTATCGATCATGGAGCCCACCAGCATGACCACCGCAACGGCGATGATCACGATGGCGATGATGTGGCTCCGCTTCATGGATCAGTTCCGGTTCTGCTGCTCGCGTTCCATGCGGCGGACCTTCCGGTCCATCATGAACATCCATGCGGCAAGCCCGGCGATGAGCACGGCCACCACCGCCATCACACTGTTGATCTTCCCGCTCTTGTACATGGTATCCACCAGCCAGCCTTGTTGGCCGTCCTGCGCGAAGGTAGCCCCGCTGACCAGGACAAGTGTGAGGACCGTCACGGTCCTAGCGATCGTTGGCATCGGAGAAGCGGTCTTGAAGGCGTGTCAGGCGGTTGCGCAGGTCGTACATCCAGATACCGAACAATATCCAGCCCAGGCAGGCGGGGTAGAAGACCATACGCAGTCGGTTGTCCAGATCATAGGTGCCGAAGGCCGGGTTGCCGCCGTTGCCCGGGTGCAGCGAATCGTTCAGGCGCGGCAGCACGAAGAAGAACAGCAGCATGAAGCTGTAGGCGAAAATGCTGTAGATGGCCGCGAGCCGCGCGCGTTTCGACGGTTCGGGCACGCTGCCCCGCAGCACCAGATAGGCCAGGTAAATGAGCACGCCGGCCGCGGCCCCGTTCAATTTGGGGTCGCTGGTCCACCACGTTTCCCATGTCACCCGCGCCCACAACGAGCCCGTGATCAGGCCGAGCACACCGAAGACGAGGCCCACCTGTACCGCGACCGATGCGGCCCGATCATCATCAAGGCTGTTGGAACGCAACACCCGGATGCTCTTCCACACGCCGATACTCATCAACACGACCATCGTGAACCACATCGGCACATGGAAGAAGAGGTTGCGGATGCTCTCGTTCAGAATATCGCGATCGGGGAAGGCCAGGTCGCCATTGACTTTTCCTTGGGATGATGCGTAGGACGCGAGCCTACATGGTTGATCAATGATGCCCTCACCTCGGCCTTCCGTGAAGAACGCTCCGAAGCGTGCCACCTCCCAGGTGTGATCGCACCAGGTGACCAGGTGGCTCATCTCGTTGCGCAGCCCCGAGGGGACGGTGAACGTGGCGCGGACATGGTCATCCCCGAGCGGCTCCAGCGACGAGGCGCAGACGCGCTGACTGTCGTTCTCGATCCAGATGGACAGGGTGGTGTCCAAGAAGCGGGTGTTGTACCCCCAGATGTCGATGATCTGTTCCCCCGGAACAATGCGCGACACCGAGGTTTGAACGATGGCCGGACGGAGCGGCGTGCGCAGACCGACGATCACCGTGTAGAGCAACAGGAGCGTTGCCAACACCTTCCACCAGAGGCCCTTCATCAGTCGCGCCAAAGGTAGGGGAAGAGAATGGCGGACAAGGCCACGGCCAGGATGTCGATCGCCAGCACCGCGAGCAGGTAGTTCCCGGCGACGGACCAGGCCACGCCATCGAGCGCCAGCTTGCTCGCACGCAAGGTGGCCAGCAGCATCGGTAGTACGATCGGAAAGCCCAGGATGGCCATCAATCCAAGGCCGCTGCCCGCGCGCGCCGCGATGGCAGCGATGAGCGTGAGCGCACAGGCGAAGCCGAGGGAACCGAGCATCACCGAAGTGAAGAACAGCCCGAGATCCGCTTCCGCCAGCACCCGGTCACCGATGAAGAGCGTGTAGGCCGCCAGGCTCACCGCGCCGAGCACCACCATGGTCCCAGCGTTGTACAGCGTGCGTGCCAGCACCACGTTCCGGGGATGCGCCAGCGTGTGCAGGTAGATCTGCCGGCCGCCTTCCTCCCGCTGGAAGGAGCGCCCCAGAGCATTGAATGCCGCGAACAGGACGATGATCCAGAACAGCGCGTTCCACGTGGCCACCGTGCTCATCTGTTTCACCCCGAGATAGCAGGTGTACACCGTGCTCACCACATAGAGGGTCATGCTCCCCCACGCGTGTTTTTGGCGGCGGTCCAGGCGCCACTCCAACTGCAGCAGTCCGGCGATCTCGTTGCGGTTCACGGCCGCGAAGCTATTCCGGGAGGCCCAGCCTGAACGCGTTCGGGGTTCGAGGTCCAGACAACTGTCAAGAACCTCGAACCCCGAACCGTTGAACCCCGAATGTGCGCCGGAAAGCGGGTGCTACTTCTTTTTCTTCGCCTTCACCTCCACGGCGCTCGCGTTGTACACGAAGTACAGGTCCACGAAGGGGCGCATCAGGATCGGCTGCTTCTTGTTCTTCTCGACGGGCACGATGAGCAGCACCTTGTCCTCCCATTTGGCACCAAGGAACGCCTTGTACTTGGTGAACTTCGGCAGGAGCTTCTGGCGCTCCTCGAAGCTGTCGATGCCATCGGGCCAGTTGCGATCGGTGCTGCGGAAGATCACGGCGTCGATCTCCGCCTGGCTCAGGCCGCGATCGCTCAGCGCCTTCAACGCCACGCTGTCGCGGCCGATGTCATACGTGGCATACAGGTCCTCCGGTCGCACGATCTTCGCCTGTGCCAGGTTCTTCCATTTCGGGCCGCGGCTGATCTCCGGTCGCAGCTTCCCGGTGTTCACGTCGGTAATGGACGTGTTCGGCACCAACAGGTAGAAGTCGCTCAAGGGCCGCATCGCCTCCGGCATGTGGATGTTCTCCCGTGCCGGCACCATGATGATCGTCTTCAGCACACTGTCCTCCGGATAGCTCGCCACCCGGAAGCAGGCGTAGTTCTGGATATAGGGCTGGTTGCGCAGGCGCATGCTGTCCACCTTGATGCCCTCGGGCCAGTTGTCCGTATCGCCGTAAGTGAGCACCTGGGTCATCTGCTCGGCCGTGACACCCACGGCCTGCAATGCGGCTTCCGCTCCCCGGCTCTTATGCACCGACTGGGGGTTGTCCAGGACACGCGCGTCGGAGATCTTCACCTGTTGCTGGGCGAAGGCTGGAACAAGAAGGAACAAGCTCAGGAACAGGGTGGGCGAACGCATGACGGGGCCTCATACGCAGGAGGCATGGCGAAAGGTACCCGCGCCCGCAAAGGCTTCGATACCTATGGGCGAAAGAGTTGTTAACCTCTGTGGAGAGCCCTGTCGCCGCTCCGGGATGACCAAAGCAAAGGTCCGATAGAACCAGTTGAAGACCGGACGTTCAAGCGCTCGATACATTCGCCGCCCGCACCGATCAAGGGGCGGAACATCGCACCGATGAAGCACCAACTGGCCAAATTGTTCTCCATCCTCCTGATGGCCTTGGGCCAGGGCCGAGGGAACTCCACCTACGCCCAACAGCCCGTGGAGTCGTTCCACGCGCTCACCGCAACGGACATCCACGGCCAGCCCTTTTCCTTCGCGCAACTGAAGGGCCACAAGGTGATCGTGGTGAACACCGCCAGCGAGTGCGGATACACCCCCCAGTACAAGCAACTGCAGGAACTCTACACGACCTACAAGGACAAGGGTCTCATCATCATCGGCTTCCCCAGCAACGAGTTCGGGGAGCAGGAGCCGGGGGATGAAAAAACCATCGCGACGTTCTGCGAGAAGAACTACGGCGTCACCTTTCCCATGATGAGCAAGGTGATGACCAAGGGCGAGCACCAGCACCCGGTGTACCAGTGGCTCACGCAGAAGGCGAAGAACGGTGCGCTGGACAGCGTGGTGAAGTGGAATTTCGGCAAGTACCTCATCAACGAGGACGGTTCCTTTTATACGATGCTGGCCTCGGCGGCCGACCCGCTGAGCCCCCAGGTCCTGGCCTGGCTCGACGGCAAGAAGTGATGGGCGAGGAGGTCGATATCCTGTGCATCACCGCGCATCCGGACGATGTGGAGATCTCCTGTTCGGGAACGGTGGCCAAGCACATCGCGGCCGGGAAGAGCGTGGGCCTTGTGGAACTCACCGCCGGTGAGCTGGGCACGCGTGGCACACCGGAGATCCGCGCAACGGAAGCCGAGGCGGCCCGACGGGTGCTGGGTGCCAGCTTCCGCTACCAGCTCGGGCTGGCTGATGGGTTCTTCCGTGCGGACGAGGAAAGTCTCCGCAAAGTCATCGTCAGCCTGCGGCGCCACCGGCCGCGCGTACTCATCACCAATGCCGTGCGCGATCGCCACCCGGATCACGGCCGTGCCGCGGCGCTGGTGGCCGAAGCCGCCTTCCTCAGCGGGTTGCGGCGGATCCTGACCCAACATGCCGGCGTAGCCCAGGAGGTCTGGCGGCCGGTCACCGTGCTGCACTGCATCCAGGACCGCTGGATCGATCCGCAGATCGTGGTGGACATCAGCGATCACTGGGCCACCAAAATGGCCGCGCTTACCTGCTTCAAGAGCCAGTTCCATGATCCGGATAGCGATGAGCCGCTGTCACCGATCAGCGTGCCCGAATTCCTGCCGACACTGGAGGGCCGCGCACGCGACATGGGGCGGATACTCGGTGTCGCTTTCGGCGAAGGATTCACCTGTGCGAGACCGGCAGGGGTCGGTGACCTTGCATCGCTCCTCTGATCTCAATGATCCCCGTATCCATCAAGCTATGCCTGTGGCCAATTCCAACTGGACTCTCCCGCCCGTATTGCCTGAAGACCCCGACCGCCTGCGCATCGTGGAGGTGCATCATACCCACATCAACATCGGCTGGAAGTTCGAGGACAACAGCACGCTGAGCAACCACCAAGCGCGTGTGCTGCGCTGGGCGTACGTGGAGGTTTGAGTACTCCATGATCCGGACGATGCTGTCTTTGCAGGAAGAGCGATCGGACCTGTATATCGGGCACGTTATCGTGCTGTGATATTTTTCAACCGACGCAGGGCCGAACAGAGTGATGACTACTTTCGGTTCATTCTTGGGAATGACCGTTGCTCCCGGTCGTTCAGGTTCGGTAACTCGGAAAAAGGCCATTTCCATGGTCGGAGTGGTAGCATACATCATCGAAGGTCTGTATCGGCTCCGACCCAGGGCGGGAGTTCTCTCTCTCTCTCTCTCTGTCTCTCTACACCAACGCGGCCTGCGTTAGGCCCGAACGAAATAGCCCCCGGTGCGCGAACACCAGGGGCCGGTTACCCATGTCCCACCAAACTGCGACGTAAGATGAACACGAGCTAGGCAAAGGTAGGGTGCCACCGTTGAGCCTCCCAGGCAGCGCCCGGCCGTGCATACACGGTCTTTCGGCGGAGCCTTTTCCGCGACCCGCGACGGACAAGGGCTTGAAAGGAGCGGAAGAGGGCCGGAACGATGCTTCCGGTCAATACGAACAACAATGACCTCCCGGATAACAGATCTCAGGTGGCCGTGCTCGGGTTTGAACCTGCTGCTCGGTAGCTTGAGTTTTGTCGCCTTTCTCCGCTGCGAAGCGCAGAACATGGTGCCCAACCCGGGATTCGAAGAAACGGACACTTGCACATTCGGCCTTGGACTTGGTGCACTTCAATATTGGCATAGCGCCTATCTCACCCCAGACCATCTTCAAAGCTGCCTTCCTTATGGTTCAGCGAACGGCCTTCCACTAAACGCAGCAACCTACCAGCAGCCCTTTGAAGGGAATTCTTGCACGGGCATGATCACCTACGATGGTGATAGTGGACAGGAACAGAGGGAGTGGCTCATCGTGCCTTTGCTGGAGGCCTTGGCACCGGGACAGATCTACTACTGCAGCTTCCGAGCCAATGCTGCATTTGGAGGGCAGACGACCTGGGTGGCCAGCGATCAACTGGGTATTCACTTCACCACCTACGATCGATACTGGACCTGGGGGGATGCCTATCCTGCGCCGTTGAACCACGCACACATCCTGCACCCGCAGATCGTGAGCGATACGGTGGACTGGACCCTGGTGAGTGGCAGTTTCGTTGCGGACAGTGCTTACACGTACCTGATGATCGGGAACTTCTTCAGCAACGCGCTCATAGACACGCTCCACTTGGCGATGCTGGGTCCAGACTTTGATGTTTACGGCTATACGCTGATCGACGCCGTTTGCGTATCGTCCAACCCGCTCGGGTGTGAGTTGAGCCATGGCATCTTGGAAGTTGGCAACGCACTGCCTTTCGTGTATCCCAACCCGGTCGCCGATGAACTGGTGCTCGGTAACGCGGCCGGAAGTGATGCCGTGGTACTGGACATGCTGGGGAGGCGGGTGTGGGGCGATAGGGTGACCCATGATCGTTTCGCTGTAGACGTGGGATCTTGGGCGCGCGGTGCGTACGTGTTGCAGGTGAAGGGGGCAAATGCCGTGAAGGTGGTGAAGTTCGTATTAGCTGAATAGGAGCATCGTTCCGGTCCTTTCGAATAACCAGAAAAACGAAAGGACATGAGAACAAAGAATTGGGTGAGACACATCGCTTTGGGCGTGCTTGGGCTTTGGGCTGGCCAAGCCAGGTCACAAGTGACCATTGGTAACAACAACGGACTAGGAGGCGCATTCGTTGGCTGGAATGCCGGTGCGAACCAGATCCTGGAAGTACGCAATGACGCGAACAAACCAATCAATTGGTTCACCGATGCGATCGAACGGCTATCGCTATTGCCCAATGCCACCTACACCATTGGTTCTTTCCCAGCGCAGGTGCGCGACGGGTCTCTTTTGCTGAGCCCGGATGTGGGCCAGTTCTACTTCAATGGCGCACCTGGTCCGTTCAGCCTGTTGCATCTGGCAGCGGCTGACGACAATGCGCAGGTGACCAGCTTCCGCGATTGGATGAATACCGGCGTGACCTTCACGGGAAATGCGGACCAGAATTATATGGGGCAGAAGGCTACCGGTTTCGACACCACCGATATGGTGATCCACTGGAGCGATAACCCGGGGAAAGCCCTGAAGGACCGGATGCGCTTCCTGTTCACTAGCGACTACAGCGTTGCTGCTCCGTTTTCCTATGGCGCACACAGCTTGGAGGGTACGGAGACCATGCGCATCTACATCCCCACGGATACCACGGCCAACGTGGGCATCGGCGACTTTTTCCGTGCCGGGGTGATCGACCAGACAAGTCAGGGCGTCATACGGCCCCGGTCCAAGGTGCCCGCCCCGGAGTTGCATCCGGCGTGAACTGAGGAACGGGGTATATGCAATGGCGCGCTGTTGAACAGCATTAAGCAGCGCAACCGCACCCGAGGCGGTCTTACCTTCGGATGCCCAACCGCAAGCCGCGACGGATAGGGCATTGTCTCCAGCGGAACAGGACCGGAACGATGTCCTGGTCGATTCGAACGAGAACACGACAATGCACATCTGCACGACACACCGACTATTCCAAAGCCTCTGGCCTAGGGTGGTCGCCTGCGTTGTGTTGACCGCACTCAAGTCAAACGCTCCATGCCAAAATCTGGTGCCCAATCCAGGCTTCGAAGAAACAGACACATGTTGGAATGGCCTCGGGACATTCGCTTTGGAAGGCCCAACGGGCTGGTTTAGTGCCAATGGGACGCCGGACCATCTTCAAGGATGCTTGCCGTATGGTTCAGTGGTGGGCCTGCCGATGAATATGTTCACTTTTCAGGAACCCTTCGCTGGGAGTTACTGTGCGGGGTTCTTCACCTATCACCAAAACGGTGCGGACGAACAGCGTGAGTGGATCATGGCACCATTGCTGGACCCCATGGTTCCCGGCCAGACCTACTACTGCAGCTTCCGGGCGAACGCGGCCTTCGGTGGCAATGCGCAGTACCCACAGGTCTGGTTAGCAAATGACAAGGTGGGAATGCTCTTCACGACGGACGAACTCCGTTGGGAATGGGGTGACCCCTTTCCTGCAAAGCCGAACTATGCACATGTGCTGTACCCGGAAATCCTTGCTGATAGCGTGGGTTGGACATTGGTGAGCGGAAGTTTCGTGGCGGATAGCGCCTATCAGTACGTAATGATTGGGCAATTCTTTACGAATGCGCTGACCGATACGCTTCACTTCGCTGACCCCAACTCGGTCTTTCCATGGTATCCACGAGCGTACACATTGGTCGATGCCGTATGCGTTTCTGCGAATCCGATGGGTTGCGATTTGGGCCAGGTTCTGGTAGAGGGGTCGAGTCGGGACGTGTTGCTGTTCCCGAACCCAGCAAAGGATGATCTGTTGATCAGGGGCGCCAGCGGGTCAAACGCAAGCATTTTAGATGCACTGGGGCGCGTAGTTCGGCAGGATAGGATCACTGCAGACGCATGGTCAATGGGTGTTGGTGACTGGCAACGGGGGATGTATGTGCTTTGGCTTGGCGATGGTGAGAAGACAAGTGTGTTCAAGTTCGTATTGACTGACGAGTGACATCGTTCCGGTCCTTTCAACGATCAACAACGAAAGGACATGAGAACAAAAGCGTTTTTCCGATGCCTACTTTGGGGCGGGGCACTCATTTCGGCTGGACAAGGCTTTGGACAAGCCTCTGTGCTAGGGAATGCTGGTGTACCTACCGACTACCTCGGTTGGGACAACACGAACCCATTTCCGCTGCCGATCCGGCATGATGGGAACCAACCGATCAACTGGTTCACGGACGCGATTGAACGGCTATCGCTATTACCCAATGCCACGTACACCATCGGCTCATTCCCAGCGCAAGTGCGCGATGGGTCGCTCTTGCTGAGCCCGGATGTGGGCCAGTTCTACTTCAACGGCGCTCCGGGGCCGTTCAGCCTGTTGCACCTCGCGTCCGCTGACGACAACGCCCAAGTGACCAGCTTCCGGGACTGGATGAATACCGGCGTGACCTTTACGGGAAATGCGGACCAGAACTATGTCGGGCAAAAGGCTACCGGCTTCGACACCACCGATATGGTGATCCATTGGAGCGATAATCCGGGTAAGGCACTGAAGGACCGGATGCGCTTCTTGTTCACCAGTGGATATAGCTCTTCCGCTACTACAGGCGCTACGAGCAAAGAAGGTCTGGAAGGCATGCGGCTCTTCCCGGTGGATTATGACAAGATGAACGTTGGCATCGGGGACTTCTATGCGGGTCACATCAACTTCCCGTCTACGGTGAACGAACCCAGCGAGCGCTTGGACGTGCTCGATGGCCGTGTGCGCATTCGGCAACTACCCGATGACTCACCTGCGGACAGCCAATACGTGGTGATGGTTGTGGACACCACGCCTAGTCCCAGTGGCGAACGGGGTGTGGTGAAGTGGGTGCCGGCCTCGGCGATCGCTGACGATGGATGCGAATGGGGCGTTACCTCGGGTACGGGGGCTGGTGCGAACCCTGTTTGGACCGCGGTTGGCGGGTTGGTGGACCATTGCCCGGACAAAACAGATGCGGTCGGCATCGGTACCAAAACCCCGGATGCCAAGCTGCATGTGTTGGACAGCCTCTATGCGGATGGCCTGCATGTGAAGAATGTGGCCCCCTTAGGCAATACGCGGGGCGCTTACGTGCAAGCGAGCGGAGGGTCCACGAACACTGTCGGCGTCGCCTCTGAAGCCACCTCGACCGGCAGCTCGAACTCAGCGTTCGTGGGTTTGGCATCTGGAGGGACCAACCAGAACATCGGGGTCTTTACCCTATCGACTGGTGGCGGAACGAACAATACGGGCGCACTTGCCCTATGTAACAGCGCATCGAACACCAATACGGCCTTCTCGGGGGTTGTAAGCGGCACCGCCGTGCGCAATATCGGAAGTCGGCTGACGGTGACCGGTGGAACAACCTCCAATATCGGTGATACCATTTCCGTTACCGGCAGTGCCGCCACACACCGGGGCGCGGTGATGTCCGTGGCCAATGGAACCGGTACGAACCAAGGGTTGCGCCTCAACGCGAACTCCACCTCGGCCAGTGTGACCAACGAAGGGGTGCGCATGATATGCGAGACGCCCAACGGATCCGTGGCCAATCGCGGTCTCATGGTCAGTCTGCGCGGGAATACGACCCGATCACGCGGGATCGAAGTGGAGGACTCTTCGAACGCCACGTTCACCGGCTATGGTGGCTTCTTCAAGCTTCACAGCAGTTCACCGCCATACTCCTACGGTATCCACGCGGACAACGAATCATCCAATACCTCGGGTAGTGGTGGTTTCGCCTTCGGTGTGTGGGGCCGGTGTGCAGGAACACCGACCTACTCTGTAGGTGTATGTGGCACAGCGGGTCTCGATGATCATCTGAACGAGCGCGGTTACTACGGTGTGTTCGGGCAGAGCTCGCGCGACGAGCAAACCCGGAATATCGGCACTGCCGGCTATGTGGGCAGTCATGGTGTGCGCTTCCCGGCTTATAATGCTCGCACCGGTGTGGCCGGTGTCACCCGACCTGCGGATAGTCAAATGAACGTGGGCACGCTTGGTTATGTCGGGAACGGAGCGCCGCCAAGTCTTATTACGACTATCGGTGTCTATGGCGAGGCGCGCGATTGGGCAGGGTGGTTCCAAGGGGACACATGGACACAGGGCATCGGCTTTTTCACTGCGGGCGCATTCACGATCTCCGACCAATCGTTGAAGGAGAATGTGGCAGAGGTTCCTGAAGAAGAGACATCTGCTGTCGTTTCCCAACTGCATCCGGTCTCGTACACCTTCACGCCAGAAGCTGTGGAGGACCTGAACGTGCCCGAAGGAGAGCAGGTGGGTCTATTGGCCCAGGAACTGGAACAGGTCCTTCCTGGACTGGTCAAAGAAGTTGTCCATCCGGCGGTCATGGATACCCTAGGGAACGTTATCCAAGCGGAGCAAACGCTGAAGACGGTGAACTACACAGGTCTGATCCCCTACCTCATCGCGGACAACCAGCGGCTGCAAGCGCGCTTGGATGACATGCAGGAAATGATCGCCGCCTGCTGTGCCGCAGGAGCCGACCAACGCGCGGCGCAACCTGCCAGCGCAGCGCTGCTCGAGACCGACCTCCGCATCATCCCCAATCCGGTCGCCGACCGCACAGAACTCCGCTACACGGTGGGTTCAGAAGGTCGCGTGCGTTTGGAGATAACCGATGCGAGCAGCCGGATCATCCAAGTGCAGGATGAAGGCACGCGCACCACAGGCACCTTCAGCTATGGTTGGGATACCACTTCCCTGGCCGCAGGCACTTACTTCTGCACGCTGTGCGTGAACGACGAGCCGCTCGTGAAGAAGGCGGTGAAGTTGAATGTGAGGTAATGCGGTAAGAGCGCGAAAGGGTGAGAGCTTACCCTCTCACCTTTTTCACTGCCCCACGCTGTTCTTCCGCAACAAGAGCACCTGCCCGCTCTGCGGCCCGAAGCATTTGCCCGTGCCGATGAAGCCGCCGTCCGGCATCAGGAGCATGTCCTGCAACCGGTCCGTGCGCTGCAGCGGATAGGTGCGCTCCCACAGCAACGTACCGGTGGACCCGGAACGGATGGTGAACGCATTGGAGCGGTGCCCCAGTTCGGTCGCGCCGGCGAAGAGCACCTCATTGTTGGTGGCCTCCAGCAGCGTCCAGCACTCCCGGTTGAGCATGGTATCGCCATAGGTGGCCCCCCAGATCGAATCGCCGGTGAGGTTGATCGCCATGGCGTAGACGTGGCGGAAGCGGTCCCCGGAGAGGGTGGTGTCCCCGATCGGGAAGCTGTCCGTGTAGCCGCCCCAAACGAAGGAACCGTCCGCACGCGCGATCACGGCGAAGGCGGCATCATGTTGCAGCCCTCCCCAGGTCCGTACCCATTGCTGGGTACCGAGCAGGTCCGTGCGCACGGCGAAGACGTCCTTGTCGGCTTCGTCGCCCAAGGCGAAATGCTTGGAGCCGACGGCCACGATGCCGCCCGCGTCGTGGGCGATCCCACGCACCTGGTCGTCAGCTTCAGTGCCGTAGTGGTCCTGCCACTGCAACGCTCCGGCGCTGCTGAAGCGCGCGATCAACGCATCGCTGTCCGCTCCGTTGCGCGATACGCCACCGGCGGCGAAACCATCATCCAGCATGTCCACACAGAGGAACTGCTCCTCGCCGGCAGGGTTGGCGCTCGTCCAGTTCCAGAGGATGTCACCGGAGGTGGTGACCTTCAGCAGCAGCGCGTCATGATCGAAGCGCCCGGTGGGAATGATGGACCCGCAGATGACGATGTCCCCATCGGCCATTACGGCGCTTTGGGGGAAAGCCGCTCCGGGTAGCGTGATGTCGATGGTAACGGGGCTGGTGCCGGTAAGCGAGGTGCGCAGCAATTGCAGTCCATAACCATAGCCCGCGCGATAGTGCCGTACCACGGAGGTGATCCCCGTTTGATCGACCACCACGGCCACGCCCTCTTCGTACTTGCCGGCCCCATAGCTGTTCTGGAAGCTCTGGGCGAAAAGCGTGGTGGGCAGGAGGGCGAAAGGAAGAAGAGCTCGGATCATGGGCTGTTCGATGCGGTCGCTGCCATCCGCGACGGCGGGCTGGTGCGGGCCTGATGAGGCGCAAGCTAGGCTCCTGCCAATGTCCTTCGGATGGTCGCGTCGCGCAAAAAGTCAACTATCGTAGTTTCGCCACCGATGCGTGGGTTCGGTGCGTTGCTATGGGTGGTGTTCCTGGGACACCTGCTGATCCCCGCCGGCATTGTGGTGGATTTCCTCGTGGACCAGGAGCGTATCGCCCAGGAACTCTGCGTTCAACGCCTGGTGCCGGAAGAGATGCGCACCTGCCACGGCCATTGCTACCTCTCCAAGAAGCTGAAGGAAGTGGACGCTCGCGAGCGCGACCTGCCCGGCACGTTACGAGCGCTGAAACTGGATGACGCCGTGGCGCAGCGCACAGCGATTCCATTCAGATCGATCGTTCCGGTCCTTGCTCTCTTTCGGCCGGATGTGGACGAGGCCTTGTCACCCGGATGTGCTCCGGTGACCGAGCCGGTTCCCTGGTGTTGATGAACGCGGCCCAAGGCCGTTGATCAGCGCACGCCTGTACGGGCCGTGCGTCCCGTTCATCAAACACATTTCTCATGCAACGAGCGATCCTGCTCGGAGCCTTGCTCATAGCTGTGCTCCGGGCAACGGCGTGCGACGTCTGTGGCCTCTACCTCGGCCTGCAACCGCACGACCGCGTCAACAACTTCGGCCTGTGGTACCGCATGCGCTACCTCGACGGCAGCGTGCGCACTTCCACGACAGACCTCTCCAAACACGGTGGACATGTAACGACGGAGGCGGGCTCGGCTGCCGTCACCGAACTCTTCACCGTGCTGGAGGCGAGGGGGGAGGTCTGGCTCGGTCAGCGCTTCCGCATCATGGCCTCGATCCCGCTGGTGAACAACTACGCCTCCATCGACGGCGTACGTACCGCGGACGTCTATGCGAGCGGCGATCCGCTGGTCATGGGCCGGTACGTGCTCTTCAACACGCGCTGTAGTGGGGACTCGTCCGCGACGAGGCATCGCTTCACCGTTGGAGCCGGCGTGAAAGCCCCGCTCGGCCGGCACGACCTGACATGGAACGGCGAAACGCTGGACCATGACCTGCAGCCCGGCACCGGTACCTGGGATGCACTGCTCAGCGTGGAATACCTCCGGCGCGGCGTAGCCTGGGGCTTGGGCACGAGCGTCATCGCCCGCGTGAACGGCGCAACCGGGAACGGCCATACCATGGGGCATGGTCTCAGCTCCACCGCAGAGATCTTCCGCGTGTTCGAAGGCCGGACGCTCACATGGATGCCTTCCGCTGGGGCGTACCACGAGTTGGCTTTGCAAGACCAGCAGGATGGTTCACCCGTGGACGGTACGGGAACCTCCGTTCTCTTCTCACACCTCAGCACCCGCCTGTGGTGGCGCTCGTTCGGCCTTTCGGTCACCTGGCAGCACGCCTGTGCACAGGACAACGGCGACCAGATGGTTCCCAACCGGGAACGCTTCATCGCGGGATTCACTTACAACCTGAACAATAACTGACATGACAACGAACCAACTGCTGGCCTTGATGGCCGCCCTGGCCGTGGGCTTCACGGCGTGCAAACGGGACGATGACGAACCTGAGGACACGGATGACCACAACGAGGTGGCCCACAACGCTACCATCCGCATGTCCTTTTCATTCATCCAGGGCGAGGAACCATTCACGCTCGATTCCATCGCGCATGACAGCCTTGGCCATGCCTTGAAACTGGACGTGCTGAGGTTCTACATCGGTGGCGGGCACGTCACCAATGATGAGGAGGAAGAGGTCGGATCGTTCGAGGATGCACGGCTATTAGTGGATGTAAGCGCCCTTAACGACTTCCTGCTCGGGCCCATTTATGCATCACATATCCACGAGTTCCATCTGGACCTCGGGTTGGACAGCGCGACGAACCATGCGGACTTCGCCACGGCGGAAGCACCCTTGAACGATCCGGCGATGTACCTGAACGCCACGGACGGCTACAAATTCCTGGTGATCACCGGGCATGCGGATGCTGATGGCGACGGCACGTTCGAGACGGCTTTCAGCTACGCCTGCGGGACCGATGCGCTGCTCACGGACGCGCATGTGCATGCCCACCATGATATCGTGGAAGGGGAGACCTTTACGGCAGTGGCCACCGTCGACCTGCTGGCCCTGTTCGCAGGGATCGATGTCGTGACCACCCCGAACGCCAGCGGTGGGGAAGAGGTGAACGCACGGCTCATGGAGAACCTGGAACTCGCCATCGACGGCGTGGAATGATCATTGACAGTGACGTGGGGCGGGGCAGGGAGGCTCCGTTCCCACGTCATTGTCGACTGGAAAGTCTCGCAACCAGATCGCGCAGGCGTGCGAGATCTTCCGCGTTCGGCCACAGGTCGCGCAACCGTGTGTGATGTCTTCTGGAGAAGACCATCCACTGATAGATCACACTCGCCGAGTAGGCCAATGATGCTGTGAGGGCGGCTCCTTTCAGACCCCATTGATGCACCGCCCACCAGCCCAGTCCTGCGGTGATGAGCATGCCCAGTCCTGAGCCGACCAGGTTATGGCGGTTCTGCCCCTTGCCGCTGAAGTAGTGGCTGAACGCCTGTGACGCCGACATGCTGATGATGCCTGGCGCGAGCAACAGCACGATCGGCCGCAGACCGGCGATGTCCTCGCCGAATGCCAGTTGGAAGACCACATCCGGAAGGACCGCGAGGATCAGCACAACGGCCAGTGCGAACGCGATGGCCACCTTGGCCGTGAGCAAGGTGAGCCGCCGTTGCTGGGCCACCTCATCCAGATTGCTCACCCGGCTCACCAGCACCATGCCCAGGCTGCGCGGGGCGATCCATGCACTTTCAGCCAGTTGTGTGCCCACGCTGTACAGACCCAGGGCCGCACGACCCGACACATGTTCGATGATCCAATAAGCCAGCCGGTAGTTCATCAACTGCAACCCGTTCGCACCCTGCACCCACAGCCCTTGACGCAACAGGGTGCGCGCCACGTGGGGATGTTCAATGCCCTTCACCGGTGCCTTCCTGTCGATGGACAACGCGCTCAGCACCGTGGTGAGACCGAACGCGGCGTAGCTGGCCTGGACGTAGGCCATCGCGTCCACGTCCTTTCTCCAGAAGAGTTCGGCACCGAAGACGATGAGCAGGATGGCAGCATGGACAACGCTGATCACGTTATGACGGAGAATGCGCTGCTGCCCGAGCAGCACACCGAAATGCACGCTATAAAACGCCTGCAGTAGAGCCAGCAGACAGACGTGGGTCGCATATCCCTCCGGCACGAGCGGGAACCGGAGCAGAAAGAGCCAGGCGAGCGCAGCGCTTACCAATGCCCAAGCGTATGCCGGCCAGATCAGCCTCCGGAGCGCTATACGCGGCACCAGGTATACGAGCGCTCCACCGCCGATCAGGTTCGCCGGCAGCATCACCAAGGTGATCCCCAGGACCACCAGGCTGATCACCCCCAGGCCCTCTGCGCCCAGCGCATGCCCGGCCAGCACGATCACCAGCAGGTTCATCGCGGTGACGATCACACGCGCCAGCACCGTACCCGTTGCCTGCTTCAGCATGGGTCAGTCCTCATCTTCGTCATCTTCCGCTACCTGCGCCTTCGACTTCTCAGGTCGGCTCTTGCGACTCTTACGCGCCGCCGTGGATGCCCTGATGGACATCGGTCGTTTGCCATCGACGAGCGTGAGGTCGCCCACCGCGCTGAGCGTGCCCGTGCCGTGCGACCAAGCGGAACCCTTCAACGGGCCGATGGTCTTCACGAGTTCCTCGCTGAAACCGGTCGGGGACAGTTCCAGCACGCGCATGAGCGCCACACGCCAACCCGGGGTGTGGCTGTTGTCCAGCGCGGGTCGGAAGAGCTGCCCTTGATGAACGAACGGAGTGCCGGCCGGTCGCGCGCTGCGTACGTCCATCTTCAATGGGTTGAGCGGATGGGCCGTCCATGACCCTTCGATCGAGGAGGCGTGGTAGGCGTAAAGAGCGACATGCTCCAAGGGGGCCTTCGTACCGAACAGCCACCAACGACCATGATGTTGGAACAGGGTAGGGGCGCACAGAGGTTCGGCCAACAACGTGCGCACGAATACCAGCGCTTCATTGTTCTCGTTCACACGGAACAGGTCCACGCGGCCCTCACCGCTTTCTGGAACCACCAGCGTACTACCCTCGTGCTCCAGCAGGAAGGGATGGGCGAGCGGTTGCTCTGAGGTGAGCATGGTCCGCGAACGCTTCAGCACATTGTCGCGCTTGGGACGCAGGCGACTGATATCCACCTTGCCCGTGGACGCGTCGTGTTTGCCGTAGAGCACGTTCAATTGCCCATCGGCCACGTAACCGAACGGAGCTCGCCGTTGCTGTCCAGGACCGGGGGCTGGGAGCCAACGCACGTTCAAGTTGGGTTTCGCCTCCAGTAACGATGCGATCGGCTGGTAAAGCACCCCGATGTTCCATTCATCGCGCTGTGACTTGCGCTCGCGCTCCTCGCGAATACGATTGCTGTTGCAGGTGAACAGGAAGCCCAACAATTCGAGGTTCCCGGGCGCCTCATGCAGGGGGGCTTCCGAGGTGCTCGGTGTGCCTTTCGCTACTTCTGGTCTGCCCATCAGAACTTCACGGCATAGCTGGGCCATCCAGCCCGTGCTCCCCAACATGATGCTGTCCAGGTTCTCGGATAGCGACCGGTCGATCGTCGGGAACCAGCCCTTCCTCAGGACCAGGCCAGCATCCACCTTGTCCGTCAAGCGCTGCAGGGTCACGCCAGTAACGGGCTCGCCGTGAACGATCTCCCAGAAGCCGGCCGGTCGGCCGCGGTATTCCTCTTCATCGCCGTGGTGATAGCTCCAGATCCCGTGCGTTGCCAGGGTGAGCACCTCACCAGCCAGCACGCCGAATCCGAAACGGAGCAGCACATCCGGTCCATGGCTTCGGATGATGGCCAGATCCTTCGGATCGAAACGCTGAGCCATGGAAGAGCCCGATGGTCGGCAGAGGATCCTGGGCACAGCGGAGAGCACATCGGTCAGGTCCTCAGGAACGAGCGCTTTCGCCTTCAGCCGTTTGCGCTTGAACCAACGGTAAAGTCCATGCTTGATCGAGGGTTTGCGGTCCGTCGCCTGTGCCTTGTCCTGTATGATGAGCAATACGAGCTCCACACCGTGGACCGCCAGTACCTGTCGGATGCACTCCGCCTGCCAGTGCTTGAAAGCAAGCCCGTCGCACAGGATCCCCACGCGCAGCTTGTCAGCCATGTCCCAGGATGCGTTGGTACAAGGCCAGGAACCTTTCGCCCACCGCTGACGCGCCGAACCGATCGTCCACCGAACGCCGGATCCTTTCAGGGTCGTATGAACGTTCCTCCCGGAAACGGGCGACCATCGCTGCGGCCAGCGCTTGGTCATCACGGGGTTCGATGAGCACACCGTTCTCTTCGGTGATGAAGGCCACCGGACCGCCGCACCGCGTGGCGATCACTGGTTTGCCGAGTGCCAACGCTTCGCCCGTGACCACACTGAAGGTCTCCACATTGCTGTTGATGATCACCGTTCCGGTGCCGGCCATCGCCGTAAGCACATCCGCGTTGCTCATCCTCCCCAACCAGTTCACATGACCGTTCAGGCCCAATTGCGCGGACAGTGTGCGCAACGTGTTCATGTCCGTGCCGTCCCCGATCACGTCCAACCGGAGGTCATACCCTTGGTCGCGACCGGCCTTCAAGGCACGCAGCACGCCGCTCACGTTCTTTGTTCCATCTACGAGGTCCGCGACGACCATGAACCGGCCGGATGGACCGGAAGGGGGAAGGGGCCGATCGGTACCCGGCACCGTGTTCGGTACAACCTCGTATCCGGCGCACAAGCCTCGTTGTCGCAACCCCTCACCCAAGTGGGCGCTCACTGCGGTGACGGCGGCCGCGCGACGGAACAGGAAATGATTGATCGCCTTGAACAACGCGCTTTTCGCGTCCCACTTGCCGTCCAGGTATTCGCTGCTCTGTTCGCTCAGGATGTACGGCACGCTGCGCATTTTCTTCAACCACCAAGCCACCAAGGCCGGGCGGACCAGGATGTGGACATGCGTGAGGTCGGGATCGCCACGCTCTCGGGAAACGCGCCGTATGCCATTCCACGTGGCACGCCAGTAGCGTCGAAGGTTGATCAGCTTTCTTAGCGGCGTGAAGGCCGATGTACTGGGGCGGTAATAGCAGCGCAATTCCCAGGCCCCATCGTCCTCCTGCACTTCCTGCTTTTCCGGTTGCGGCGTTCCCTGAAGGGGTACCGCGAACACCACGCTCATCCTGCCCCCGCGTGTTCCCATGGCGGTTGAAGCAGCGAGCATCTGTTTCCGCACGAAGTCACCCAATTGCGGATCGTTCCGGCCGGGGTACCACTTGGGAAGAACCAGTACGTGCATCCTCGTCCGGCAAAGTAACGCGCAGCCCTTGCCCAGCTATATTTGCCACCCGTTCGCCCTGTGGCCTACGGAAAACCGCGTCGAGCACGTTGCGCCATGCGGTTGAAATGGTGGTTGTAGCTCAGTTGGTTAGAGCGCCGGATTGTGGTTCCGGAGGTCGCCGGTTCAAGCCCGGTCTACCACCCTGAAAGGAGAGCGCCCCGTGATCGGGGCGCTCTCCGTTTTTCAGCCGGGCTCCTGTCAGTTCTTCCGGAGCAATGTGACGTGCCCGGCCCACTTCCGGCCATCGGCCATCGCGAAGACGTAGTAGTAAGTGCCCTCGGGGATATCTCGCGGCCGCCAGGTGTTCTTGTAGTTCGTGTTCTCGTAGATCATCTGGCCCCAGCGATTGTAAACGTGGAGCAGATTGTTGTTGAAGAACTGCGCGTTCTGGAACTCCAGGGCTTCGTTGTACTCATCCCCATCCGGGGTGAAGACGTTGGGGATGATAACGTCGCTGGGAATGATGACGTAGTCGTACGTCACACTGCTGGTGCAACCATCCACCGAGGTGATCGTGAGCGTTACCGGGTAGGTACCGGGTTCGTTGAAGACGATCGCGGGGTTCTGCTCGGTGCTCCCGGGGAGGCCGTTCCCGAAATCCCAGGACCAGCCGGTGATCGTGGTTCCGTTGGGCACCGACGTGTCAGTGAACTGGGCGATCGCCCCTACGCCCTGAGGAGAGAAGGGCACGACCTGATATTGGGCCAGCGGCCCGCTGGCACTCACCACGATGGAATCCGCATAAGTGCAGCCGAAGTTGTCCGTGACCGTGAAGACGTAGGTATTGCTTCCGGGTGCCGTAGGAACCACGCTCGCCATGGTCGGGTCGCTATCGTTCAGCACCACCCCGGATCCGGACCAGAAGGTGGAGTCGGTGGTGCTCATGCCCAATACCGGAGTGTACGTGGTGAGGTCGGGATACAAGGCGGGATCGAAGGTCAGACCCCAGTCGCACACGAACCCGTTGTCACTTCCCCACAGGTCCGTGATGTTCAAGGTCCATGTGCCGTTCAATGGGCAGCCCTGAAGTGAGGACATCGGGTTGAGGCTGGCGTACGTGCCGGCCGGCAACGTGCTACCCGCATTGTCGACCCAAGTTCCATTGGTGGCATCCGGAGCCCAACAGTAGTTGTAGCAAACGCCCTGCACATCCGGTTGGGCGTCGTCATCCACCGGCTCGCCAAGGAACGTGCCGCCGCCGCCCTGCTGATGCACGATAACGGACTGTCCGTTCGGGCAGACCAATTGGATGACGATGTCACCCATGAAGGAATGCTCCATATTGATACAGAAGGCTTCCAGTTGGTCGATGTTCTGGAGCGTGGCCCCTGGGGCGAACACGTTGTTGTAGTCCAACTGCGTGGTGAACGTTTCACCCACATTATCCGGTAGAAAGACACCACCGCCGAGGTCACCACCCGGCAGGGCCGTCCATGTGGTCGCTTCCACGTTCCCGCTCAACGGGACAACGTTGCCCAGGCATACGGCCGTGTCCGATAGGTCGAATACCGGGGTTGTGCTCACGCGCACGGCCAGATCGATCGTATTGGTGTTGTTGCACGCGTTGTCGTCGGTGAGCACGATCTGCACGATGTACTCGCCGGGTTCCTCGAACGCATGGCTGACCAACGGACCGGTAGTGCTGTCCACATCACTGCCGTCATCGAAATGCCAGGCGTATTCCACCACGTTGTAGCCTGCGGCGGCGAAGGATGCGGAGGCATTGAAATCCACCGTTTCTCCCTGGCAGATGAGGGCAGGGGCTGATTCGCTCATGGAGACCACCGCCGTCGGTGGTTCGCAAGGCGTGTAACAGAGAATGGTGGCAGCGAAGATGCCGGTGCCGTTCGCATTGCTGGTGAAATGCAACGTCAGGCAGCCGCTGGTGTTCCCGAAGCTCGCGGAGACGATACCTGGGGAATTGGTCCCCGTGTAGGTGCCAATGACCGGTGCCGTGTTATCGGGGCCATCATGGATGGTCAACTGGTCGATGGGCTCAGGACCGTCAGTGTTCAGGTTGAACGTGATCCAGTTCAGCGTGATCGCCTGGCCGATCTGGTCGGAGCAGATGGTCGTGGTGAAGTCCTCGTTGTTACTGTAGCCGCTCGCGCCCTCACCGCCGCTGTCCAGCAAGGCACCGACACAGGTGGTGATGGAAGGTTCCGTAATGCTGTAGGCCTGCCCCATAGCCCCTCCAGCCCAAGCGAGCGGAAGTGCCAGCATGAGAGTACGCAAGGCGGGGACGGAGGCCGAAGGGCGACTGTGCATGGTCGGAGTATTCTGGATGTTCGCGGCAATGACGGTCAGTGGGCCCCTGTCCGTTGCCGGGCTGTATAAAAAAGGGCGGCGAAGGTAGGGCAGGATGTTCAGCCTGAAGCTCTGAACGACAGCCGGTCACGGAGCATCCACCCCATGTTTGCGGTTCACCAAGGCGGTGTCCAGTGTCCAGGGGATGCGTTTGGAGAATGATGCCTTCCGCATCGAGCAGTCGGTAATCGCGCATACGGGGCAGGAGCGAGGCACACAGGGGTCCATGTGGATGAACAGTTCCACTTCCCTTGCGCATTCGGTGTTCACCAATTCTTCGATGTCCGCGATCTCCTGATGGGCCTGCTCCAGGTTGTGGTACCAGGGGAGCGTGACGTGACAATCGATGTGCAGCACCGGACCGTATTTGATCGTGCGGAAGTTGTGGACGTCGATCCACTGTGGCTTGCGGTGGTCTTCCAGGATCGCGATCACCTCCTGTGCCAACTCCGGGTCGGCTTCATCCATGATCCCCGCCACCGACCGCCTGAATACCCGCATACCCGAGTACATGATGTAACACGCGAAGGCTATGGCGAAGAGCTGGTCGAGCCATTCGCGGCCGGTAAAATGGATGAACACAAGGCCGCAGACCATGGCCACCGTGCTCCATGCATCGCTCAAGAGGTGTTCCCCGCTGGCTTCCATCGTGATGGAGTGCGACGCCCGCCCGCGTCTCTTCAGTGTGACGCCCATCAACAGGTTGAGCATGCCCGCCGAGCCCGCCAGGACGATGCCCGTGTCCAGGTCGTGCAGGTGCTCGTGGTTCAACAGGGCCTGCACAGCGCGCCAGATGATCAGCGCCCCGGCGAGCACCACCAGGCCGCCCTCGACCCCGGCACTGATGAACTCCACTTTGCCGTGGCCATAGGGATGTTCCCGGTCCCGTGGCTTGGCCGCCAGCCAGAGACTGTACAAGGCGAAGGAGCCCGCGATCACGTTCACGATGCTCTCCAGCGCATCACTCAGGATGGTGTTGCTGTGCGTGAGCCGCCAGGCGAGGAACTTGATGGACATCAGCCCCATGCCGGCGGCCAGCACCCAAGCCTGTAGACGGATGTTCGCGCGCTTGTCCATCGCCGGGAGAAAGGTAGCGGCGAGGCCATCGCTATCCTTGCCGGGCCATGTACGCGCTCATCGCCGCCCTGTTCATCATAGGCTACATCGCCATCGCGCTGGAGCACCCGCTCAAGGTGAACAAGGCCGCAAGCGCACTGCTCACCGGGATGGTGCTTTGGACGATCGTCTCCATAGGTGACGTCGGTTCCGGAGAATTTCTCGCCACCGACCCGCCGCACCTTCATCAGACCACGGCGTTCAGCGAGCACCTCAGTGGCATCGCCGGCATCCTCTTTTTCCTGCTCGGGGCCATGGTGGTGGTGGAATTGATGGATGCCCATGCGGCTTTCCAGGTGATCACGGATCGCATCACCACCACCGACAAGCGGACGTTGCTCTGGGTGGTGGGCCTGGTCACGTTCTTTCTCAGCGCGGCGTTGGACAACCTCACCACGGCCATCGTGATGTGCGCGTTGTTGCGCAAGTTGATGACGGAGCGTGCGGACCTTTGGCTCTATGCGGGCGCGGTTATCATCTCGGCCAATGCGGGCGGAGCATGGAGCCCGATCGGGGACGTCACCACCATCATGCTCTGGAACGATGGGCAGGTCACCTCGGCCAACATCATCCTGAAGCTGCTCGCCCCTAGCCTCGTGTGCATGGTCCTGCCGCTCGTGTGGTTGGGCTGGTCGCTCAAGGGGCAAGTGCAGCGGCCGGAGAAGGAAGACAAGGACGAGACCGGTTTGAGCGCCGGGGAGCGCACCCGCGTTTTCGTGCTCGGGGTGGTCACCCTCCTGGGCGTGCCGTTCTTCAAGGAAGCCACGCATCTGCCGCCGTTCGTGGGCGTGATGCTCGGCCTGGGCATCCTGTGGGTGTACACCGAGTTCATCCACGCGCGCGCCGGGGTGGAGGAGCGTGGACAGTTGCAGGTCGCCAGCATCCTGCGCCGCATCGATCACAGCAGCATCCTGTTCTTTCTGGGCATTCTCGTCGCGGTCTCCGCGCTGGAAACAGCCGGGCACCTCGCCGATCTGGCCGCAGGTCTGTCTTCGCTGTTCGGCTCCAACTACTATGCGGTGAACACGGCCATCGGCGTGCTGAGCGCCGTGGTGGACAATGTTCCGCTGGTGGCCGCAGCGCAAGGGATGTACCCGGTTGCGGAGGTCGCTGCTGGTGGGTTCCCGCAGGACCATTCCTTCTGGGAACTTCTTGCGCTATGCGCGGGTACCGGGGGGAGCATTCTGGTGATCGGCTCCGCAGCGGGGGTGGCCGCCATGGGGATCCTGCACATTCCATTCGGGTGGTACTTGCGCCAGATCGCGGGGCCTGCGGCGCTGGGGTATGTGGGGGGGATCGTGGGGTTCTGGGTGATCTGGCATTGAGCCGGGGGGATAGAAAACTAGTGTGGTTGGCCAAGCACGCATCTTGTGCTCAGGAGTTGTTAAAGCGATTTTTTCGGAACAGGCCGGATCAGGCACGTCACCGATTGGATATCATTCGGTTGAGTCAAGGATGGCCGCTGAGGAAATGCTTGCGTGGCCAGCCATGCATCTGACTGCGGTGTGCCGCCCACATCTCACCCGCCAGCGCCCCCGGCTACCTTCGCACGCTCAACACCGACCACCATGGATGTGCGATTGATCGAGGCGGCCAGCGAGATCGGCGCTGGAAAACGAGGGGCCAGCATGGGCATGAGCGCCTTGCGCGTGGCCGCCTGGAAGAACGGGAGCGACCTCTTCGGCCATGCCGAGGAGAGCATCCTGCGCGATGAGAACGACGTACTTTATGAGGACGACAATACGCCGAATGCGCACCACATCGACGGCCTGATCCGATTTGAATCGGATCTCGCATACGAGGTGTACAAGTTCCTGCGGAGCAACATCTTCCCGATGGTGATCGGGGGCGACCATTCGATCGCCATCGGCTCCGTCAGCGGCACGAAGATGGCCTTCCCGACCGAGCGCCTGGGCGTGATCTGGATCGACGCGCACGCCGACCTGCACAGCCCGTGGACGACCCCCAGCGGCAACGTGCATGGCATGCCCTTGTCGTTGCTGATGAACATCGAGAAGAAGGGCCGCAACAAGCCCCGGGTCTTCACCATGGACACATGGGACCGCCTGCGGAAGATCGGCATGAGTGGGGCCAAGCTCCAGCCGACGGACCTCGTGTTCATCGCCCTGCGCGACTACGAGCCGGAGGAAGAGGCGATCATCAAGGAGCACAACATCAAGGTGATCACTGTGGATCAGCTCCGCGCGAGAGGTGCGGCCGGTGTTGTGTCCGACACGCTCGCCTACCTGGGTGCCTGTGACAAGATCCACGTGAGCTTCGATGTGGACAGCCTGGATCCCAGCATCAGCGTAGGTACTGGTACGCCCGTGCCGCACGGACTGAGCCTGGATGAAGCCCGGACCCTGCTCACGGGTTTCTGTTCGGACAACAAGACCGCCACCCTGGACGTGGTGGAGATCAACCCGGCGCTGGACACCAACAACGCCATGGCCGAGGCCGTGCTCACCGTGCTGGAGCCGCTGTTCCCCATTCTGAGGAACCGGTAGTGCTCTCCGATCCCTGTGCGGTCCAGATGGACATCCGGCTCCACGTTCGCAAGGAAGGGACCACGTCCACCGTGGAAGTCGAACCCATCGGCGACGGTGTGTTCAGGTTGCTCGACAATCCCATGTTGATGTGCCGTCTGACACGGGGAACAGAGTTCAGAGCGGAATCCATGGAGGATGGTACCTATGAATTCGTCTCCTTGACCCGACCGTCGGAGCTGATCACGCGGCGCTTCTTCCTTTCCGGCAAGTACACCGAGAGTGACTATCGCGTGCTCGGCGATGAGTTGAGCAAACATGGAGGCTTTTGGCAGGTCGACTTTGGCGGGTTCCTGACCATCAACGTTCCCAGGGACTTTCCACACGACATCGATAAGGTGATGGCCGATCTGGACATCCGGCTCCTCGAAGTGGTGGATGACCTTGAACCCTGAACAACCGGCTATGGAACAGTCCGCCTCCCGCGTCATCCTCATCCGGCCCACGGGCTTCGGTTACGATCCGGAGACCGCGGCAACGAACGCCTTCCAACGCCAGCTGGTCGATGCGGACATCCGCTTGCGCGCCGAAGAGGAGTTCGATGCGTTGCTGGGAGCCTTGGACCACTGCGGCATCGGCACCACGGTATTGGATCCCACCGACCCGAACGCGCCCAACGCCGTCTTTCCGAACAACTGGTTCAGCACGGATGCCGATGGGACCTTGGTGCTCTACGCCATGTGCTCGCCGAGCCGCCGCTCGGAACGCGACCCGGCTTTTGACAAGGTCCTGGGCCGCGAAGGCTTCGACGTGAAGAAGGTGATGGACCTGTCGCCGCTGGAAAAGAGCGACAAATTCCTGGAAGGCACCGGCAGCCTGGTGATCGATCGCCGTCGCAACATCGTTTACGCCGCCGTCGGTCCCCGTACCTCGGAGCGCGGTCTGAATCTCTGGTGTGGTGCCACGGGTGCTTCACCCGTCACCTTCCTGGCCACGATGGACGGCACCCTCGCCGGCCAGCCGGTCTACCACACCAATGTGCTCATGTCCATCGGGGAGCGCTACGCGCTGGCTTGTTTTGAAGCACTGCCATATCCCGTGGATCGCGATGATCTTTGGGCCGAACTGGACCGGTCCGACCGCGAGATCATTCCGATCACGCTCGACCAGATGCACCACTACTGCGGGAACCTGCTCGAATTGCGGTCGGACAAGGGCAATTTCATTTTCCTTTCAGAAACCGCCTTCCAGGCGCTGAAACCCGATCAGCGCATCTCGATGGAGAAACACGCGCAATTCGTGCCCGTCGCTATTCCGATCATCGAGACCGTTGGTGGAGGGAGCGTGCGGTGCATGATCGCTGAGAACTTCCTGCCGCCGCGTTGATCGGTTCGTGTCGTAACCACCAAGTTCATTAACCATCTCCGCCCCTCTTTCACCTTCCTGCCGCGTTGGAACAATTCGCCGTAGCGCCCGCTGCGCCGTGCATGTTCCGCCTTGCATGAAGGCGAAATAGTGGCAGGTCTTCAGTTAACCAACTTGGTGGTTACGACACTAGGGCTCGCGGAGCCAGCGTACCCCATCGCGTGTG
>CAZYPC010000028.1:0-49722 GCA_964649165.1 uncultured Chryseobacterium sp. | reverse complement strand
GGCAAAAGGTGCACTAACTCCGTAGTTCGGGTTCGGCTCTTGTCAGTGGCTCGAAAGCGCTCGAAGCATGTCATCCGTTGCTCAGATCTGCGGGGTAATAACCCTCCTCTCCGTTCCATTCAGCTCATCCAATTCGTCTTCCCCTCCGGGTTCCACTTCGTCGTAGTCTTCTTGTGCTGCGTCCAGAATTCGATGGAACTATTCCCCGTGATGTCGCAGGTACCGAACTTGCTATCGTTCCACCCCCCGAAGCTGAAGGGCTCGCGCGGCACAGGCACGCCGATGTTCACGCCGATCATGCCGGCCGAGGCACGCTCCATGACCTGTCTCGCCAAGCCACCGCTCTGGGTGAAGACCGCCGCAGCATTGCCGTACGGGTTCGCGTTCTCGATCGCGATCGCTTGATCGAGGTCCTTCGCCCGCACGATGCTGATCACCGGACCGAAGACCTCCTCCTGCGCGATGCGCATGTCCGTTGTCACGTGGTCGATGATCGTGGGACCGAGGTAGTAGCCGTTGCCCTTGTCGCCGTCCACCTGCGGGTTGCGACCATCGAGCAGCACTTTGGCTCCGGCCCTCTCTGCTTCGTTGATGAAACCGAGAATGCGCTCGTAGGAAGTCTTGCTGATCACAGGCCCGAGATTCTTGCCAGGGATGAGCTTCTTCGCTTCGATGATCATCTGCTGGATGATGTGGTCCACGCCACCCACGCCGACCATCTGAGCAGCGGCCATGCATCGCTGTCCGGCGCAGCCGCTCATGCTGGCCACCACGTTGCTCGCGGTCATCTCCAGGTGCGCGTCGGGCAGCACGAGCAAGTGGTTCTTCGCGCCGCCGAGGCAGAGCGCGCGCTTCAAGGTGCTCGTCGCGCGCACGTAAACGATCTTGGCCACCTTCGTTGAGCCCACAAAGCTCACGGCCTTGATGCCGGGGTGATCGCAGATGGCCTCCACGATCGCGCGGTCGCCATTCACCACGTTGAATACGCCATCGGGCAGGCCAGCTTCCTTCAGTAGTTCAGCGATGCGGATGGCGCTGATGGGCACGACTTCGCTCGGCTTCAGGATCATCGTGTTGCCGAGCATCAGCGCGTTGGGGATGGTCCAGTGCGGCACCATGTTCGGGAAGTTGAACGGTGCGATGCTCGCCACCACGCCCAGTGGCTTGCGTTCGATGCGACATTCCACACCCTTGCTCACTTCGAGCAATTCGCCCTGCACCAGTTGCGGCAGGCTGCACGCGAATTCCGTCAGCTCCATGCTCTTGTCCACCTCGGCGTAGGACTCGTCCATCGTCTTGCCGTTCTCCGTGTGAACGAGCGTGGCGAGTTCCTCGCGGTTCTTCCACAGCAGTTCGCGGTAGCGGAAGAAGATCTGCGAACGCTCCTTGATCGGTGTGCCGCTCCAACCGGGGAAGGCGGCCTCTGCGGCTTTCACGGCCTTGTCCAGATCATTCGCCGTGCTGAGCGGAACGGTGGAGATCAGCGTGCCGTCCAGTGGCGAACGCACCTCCATCTTCTGCTGGCCGTTCACATCGGGTTTGCCGGCCACGTAGTTGGTGACCTCCGGATACTTCATGGTGAGCGTTGGCATGGCGTGTTGTAAGGGAGCCGAAGCTACGACGACGAAAGAAGGCCGCCCCCATCGGACGGCCTTCTCACCGGGCAGGTCGGCGATCAGTGGGTGACGATGACGGTCACAGGGTTGTAGATGCCGAAGGTGATCCCGTTCAACAGACCGTCAACGAAGGTGTGCACCGTCTCGATCTTGTAGTTGGCCGATCCACCGGCCATCGCCTTGGAATCGGACTGCTTGCCCTGGGCCAGGCCGAAAATGAAGAAGTTGTTCTTTCCCTTCTCCACGGTCGATCCCGCAGGCCCCGTTCCCACGATGTGGGTCTGGTGATAGCAACTGGTCATCGTGCAGACCAGCAGCGCGCAGGCGAAGAGCGTCTTTTTCATGGTGTGGTGGTTGTTGTGCTAAATGAACGGAACTTCCCGCGATATCACAAGACCGTCCAGGGTGCGGCCACTCCCTGCGCATGACACCCCGGAAAAAGGAAGCGCCCCACCGCAGTGGAGCGCTGTCCCAAGAAACTACGGACGCTCAGCCCTTCTTCTCTTCCATCGCCTTCATGCCCGGGCAATCGGGTGCACAAGCGTGGCCTTTCTCGCCGTGCAGGATGTTGTGCTTGTCGCCCTTGCACTGGTCGTTGCACACATGGTCCTTCTCCACGGCCATGTCGTGCTCGCCACCCATGCCCATGCCCAGGTCGCTCATCATCTTCATGACGTCGAAGCCGCTCCACATTTCCACGGCCTTGCCGTTCTCGAAGCGGACCACGTCGATGCCGGACGCCTCCCAGGCCTTGTTCGTGGCAGGCATGCCAGGCCCCATCTCTCCGGTGTTGGTCCCCTTGATCATGGCCACACCGGCCACCCAGTCACCATCTACGAGCATCACTTTGCCGTCAGCCTTCATATCGGGGCTGCTGGCGATGTAGGTCTTCATCGCCGCGATGTACTGCGCCTTGCCCTCCCCGGGGACGGACGGGTCCGGGTTGTGGTTCACGAAGTTGTCCGCGATCAGCTCGCCGAGCATCTTCTCGTCGTTGGTGTTCCAAGCCTTCCCGATGTTCTCGAAGGCAGCTTTGTTGGCGGCCTCCTTGTCCATCAGTGCTTTCTGTTCCGGGGTGGGTCCGCCACCGCATGCGGCAAGAAGGGCGATCGCGGTCGCCGACCAAATGATGTTCCGTGTCATTGTGGGGTGATTTTGAGATGTCGAATGTAGCTGCCGGATCAGTTCGCTACGGCGCACAACCGGGATCCCGGGGTCACGTCTATCCTGGTACCCACCCTTCCGTGGTCATGGTCCGACCCATCCGGCTCCGCCTTCTTTTCCTGGTCCTCTGGACACAGGCGGGCATCCACACCATCGGCCAGACCTTCTTCAAGATGTACAACCGCGGCAACAGCGGCTTCGCCGTGCACGAAGTCGCGGCAGGTTATGTGGTGGCAGGAGGGACCGACTTCTACACCAACTGGCATTGGTTCACTATGTCGCAGCCGGGCACCTCGGATATCCACCTCCTCAAGACCAACCTCAACGGCACCCTGCTGTGGGAGCGCGTGATCGGTACGCCGCTGTCGCGCACGATCGCCAGGTCCATGGAACCGACCAGCGATGGTGGGTACATCATCGCCGGGCACGACAGCCGCGACAAAACGTGGCCGCCGGACAGCAACGACGTCGTGCTGCTGAAGACCGACGCGATGGGCAACCCTGTCTGGGCGCGGGTCTTCGACACGAGCAAGGATGAGATCGCGCACAGTGTGCAGCAGACGAGCGATGGGGGCTACATCATTTCGGGCTTCCACGACAGCGCACCGATGAGCGCCACAGGCAACACGAACATCCTGCTGATCAAGACCGATGCCGCCGGCCTGACCGAGTGGGCCGAGAAGATCCCGCTGGCCATCCGTGACTTCATCACCAACGAGCCCTTCACCTACGTGGTGAAGCAGACCGCGGACGGCGGCTACGCCATCGTAGGTACCGGCGCGGGGTCCTTTGCGTTGGGCGTATATGTCGTGCGCACCGATCCCATGGGGGCTGTGCTCTGGGCGAAACTCTATGAGCACGATATCACCGCGCTCCGCTACTCGACCGGGCTGGACATCATGGAGCACACGAACGGTGACTTCCTGATCGCCGGATCGATGGACAAGAGCCAGCCGATGGAGACGAACTATCCCTACTTACTACGCATCAGCTCAACAGGCGCGTTGTTGACCGCGAAGTTCTTCGAGACGGTTCCGGCGCTCTTCTTCCAGAGCGGCTTTTCCTCCGTGCGGCCCATTCCCGGTGGAGGCTTCTTCTTCTGCGGCATGGGCGGCTATGGTGAGTTCGGCGATCAGGCGCAACTGCTCAAAACGGATGCGAACCTCAATACGATCTGGTCGCGTGTGTACACGTGGGACGGCAACGCGACCATGGGCGCGCGCAACGGCCGGCCCACGACCGACGGTGGCTATGTCTTCACCGGTAAACGCCAGTTCGCCGGCACGGTGCTCATGAAGACCAACTCGCTGGGCCTGATCCCCTGCAAAACGCCCAATGTCCTTGGTCCGTTATCTCCATCCGTCGTTGTGCAGGACCGTTTCCCCACACCCCAGGCCCTGAGCATCGGCGCTCCGATCCTCTTCAATACGATCACACCGTTGGTGGACTCCACGACGGTGTGCCCGGTGGCCCAGATCACCCTGCCGATCGAACTCTCCTCCTTTACCGCGACGGTGGAAACACCAGAACGTGTGCGGTTGGATTGGACGACGCTCTCTGAGCGGAACAACGACCACTTCCTGGTGGAGCGCAGCAGGGATGGACAGTACTTCGATCCTGTGGGTCGTGTGCTTGGTGCCGGGAATTCCACCCAGGAGATCCACTACACGTTCACGCATCACGATCCCGACGCCAGCAACTTGAGCTACTATCGCCTTGCGCAGGTCGACATGGACGGCACCAGCACGCGATCGGATGTCGTCAGCGTGACCTTCGCTCCCCACGCATTGCAGTTCCTTGGCGTGAGCGGTCAGAACGGCACCGGCGTCGATATCACCGTCTTCAGCAATGCCGATGGGCCGCTCGAACTTGTTGTCCGTGACCTGGCCGGCAAGCTCTTGACACGGATGATCCAGCCGGTCATCAAGGGGACGAACACGCTGGCGATGAGCCTGACGCGACCAGCGACCGGGGTTTACATCCTCACGTTGACGAATGCGAGCTCATCGGTGACGCACAAGGTCACCTTCTGAGCCCTGCGGAAGGACCCCGGCCCGGCCTCTACTTTCGCGCCCGCCTGCCGGAGGCAGGGCCCATCGATCGACCTGTGCAACAGCGCACGCACTCCTTCACGCTGGATACCTCACGCCTCGATGGCGTGATGGACCAACCGCTTTTTCGGGCGGTCGCGGCTGAAGCAAGGTCGCAGGGCGTGCCCGCCTTCGCAATAGGTGGCTACGTGCGAGACCTCATCCTTGGCCGCCCATGCAAGGATGTGGACTTCGTTGTCGAAGGCGACGGTATCGCGTTCGCTGAGGCCGTGGCGAAGCGCTTGAAGGCCGAGCCCGTGCATGTCTTCAAGAACTTCGGGACCGCGATGTTCATGCTGGATGACCTCCAGGTGGAGTTCGTCGGCGCGCGCAAGGAGAGCTACGCGCGCAACAGCCGTAAGCCCGAGGTGGCACCCGGCACGATCAAGGACGATCAGGAGCGCCGTGACTTCACCATCAACGCACTGGCCATCTCGCTGAACGAAGGCAGCGCGGGCGCGCTCGTGGACCCTTTCGGCGGCATTCTCGACCTGGACCGCGGCATACTGCGCACACCACTCGATCCGGATATCACTTTCAGCGATGATCCGCTGCGGATGATGCGCGCTGTGCGCTTCGCCACGCAGCTGGGCTTCATCATCGACCCGCCCAGCTTCGAGGCGATCAGGCGCAACGCCGATCGCCTGGACATCATCAGCGCGGAACGCATCCACACCGAGCTGAACAAGATCATCCTGACGAAGAAGCCGAGCACCGGGTTCATCCTGCTGCGCGACTGCGGACTGATGGCACGCTTCTTCCCGGAGTTCCTCGAACTGCAGGGCGCCGAGGAGAAGTACGGCATCGGCCATAAGGATAATTTCTACCACACGCTGCAAGTGCTGGACAACGTGTGCGAAAAGAGCGATGGTCTATGGCTGCGCTGGGCCGCGGTGTTGCACGACATCGCCAAGCCGAGGACGAAGCGCTTCGATCCCGAACACGGCTGGACCTTCCACGGTCACGAGGACAAGGGAGCCCGCATGGTGCCCGGTATTTTCCGCAGGTTGAAACTGCCGCTCGACGACCAGATGAAGTTCGTGCAGAAGCTCGTCGCCTTGCACCTGCGGCCGATCTCCCTGACAAAGGAGGAAGTGACCGACAGCGCGGTGCGCCGTCTGCTGTTCGACGCGGGCGACGACATCGACGCGCTCATGATCCTCTGCCGCGCGGACATCACCAGCAAGAACGAGAAGAAGAAGGAGCGCTACCTGCGCAACTACGAGGTGGTGATCAGCAAGCTGAAAGAGGTCGAAGAGAAGGACCGCGTGCGCAACTTCCAGCCGCCGATCACCGGGCAGGACGTGATGACCGCCTTCGGCATCGAGCCCTGCAAGCTCATCGGCGACATCAAGACGGTGATCAAGGACGCGATCCTGGACGGCGTGATCCAGAACGATCGCGCGCAAGCGTGGCAGTTGATGCTGGAGACCGGTCGCAAGCTGGGACGAGAACCCTTGAACGGAATGGAAAAACCCATGGCCTCGGAGGGGCAGGTGCAGGCACGGGGGCAATGATCCTCCGTTAGCTTCGCCCAACTCTTGCCTCCATCCGCCTTCTGCTCCTGCGCCTGCACCTGATCAACAATGTCCCTCTACCGTTTCCGCGTGATGATCGACGACGCCAGCGAGGCGTTCCGCGACATCGAGATCCGCCGCAACCAGACCTTCCTTGACTTCCACAAGGCCATCAAGAAGGCCTTCGGGTTCCAGGGCGATGAAATGGCATGCTTCTACGTGAGTGATGAGGAATGGAGCAAGGGCGCCGACATCCCGTTGGCAGATCTGGGTTTCGCGGAGGACGGTAAGGTACCCGCGTTGATGCATGAGACGCAGATCGGCGACCATATGCGGGGCAGCAACCAGCGGTATGTGTACGCCTACGACTTCCTGCATATGTGGATGTTCATGTGCGAACTGATCCACGTCGGGGAGCCGGTGAAAGGCCAGCGCTATCCGAAGGTGGTGATGAGCGTGGGTACGCCACCCGGTGAGCACAGCCGCATGGACGCCATCCTGGTGCCCGACGAGGAGGACGACATGCGCGAAGAAGCGACCGAGGTGTATACCGAGGACGAAGGCCACGACGACGATGGCCACGGGACCGACCAGGGCGAGGACCATGATGAGTTCGGGCACGGCCACGACGACGATGGCTTGAGCGGACACGAAGAACTTCCCGACCACTACTGAGCAAAGGCCTCACGCGGAGCGCGCGGGGGAACGCGGAGGAATGCGAAGCGCACGACCTACCCTCATCGTCATCGGCGGGCCTACCGCGAGCGGGAAGACGGCGGTCGCTGCAACGGTGGCAAAGCACCTCGGCACGGAAGTGATCAGCGCGGACTCCCGCCAGTTCTACCACGCGATGCGTATCGGAACGGCGCGGCCTTCAGAAGTGGACCTGCTCGGCGTGAGGCACCATTTCCTCGGTCATCTGGATCTGCAGGTAACTTGGAGCGCAGGTGCATTCGCCCGCCAGGCGGAGCCTTTGCTGCAGGACATCCTCGCTCGCCGTGGTTGGGCGGTGCTGGTCGGGGGCAGCGGATTGTACATCGATGCCGTCTGCAACGGATTAGACCCTCTGCCCTCCAGTGATCAGCAGGTACGCGATGAACTTGAAAACGAGTGGAAAATGAAAGGCCTGCCGTCACTCGCTGACCAGTTGCGGCATTTGGATCCAGAGACCTGGCGCATCATCGACAAGGACAACCCACGCCGCGTGATCCGCGCACTCGAGATACACCGCGTGAGCGGCCGACCCGCCAGCGGGCAGCGTACCGGCCCACGCCAACGCCAGGACATGCGCATCGTCCGCATCGCACTGGAACTCCCGAGAACGGAACTCTATGCCCGCATCGAGGCACGCGTGGACCGCATGGTCGCCGATGGGCTGATCGATGAGGCGCTCGGCCTCCTGCCCCATCGACAGCTGAACGCGCTGAACACGGTCGGCTACAAGGAACTGTTCGCCCATTTCGACGGGACGATGGAACTGAACGCCGCGATCGCGCTCATCAAGCAGCACACGCGGAACTATGCCAAACGCCAGATGACCTGGCTGCGACGGGATCCCTCCTGGCGCTGGCTGCGACCGGAGGCCGATGTGATCATGCGAGCGATCGATGAACGCGGTTGACCCCTGGGGCCGTAAGGTGTTCTGGCTGCTGCTCATCACCGGGCTGCTCGACAGGTTGGCCCTGCTCCTCGTGTTCAGCACCCGCTATATCGGCATGGACGACGCGGTGATCTGGTCAGCAGCCGTGGACTACTCCATGGGGGAGTTCCATGGGCCCTACTTCTACGGACAGGACTACGCGCCCATGCTCGAGGCGCTCCTGGCCGCACCCTTCGTGCGCGCCGGTGCCACTCTGCGGATCGTAGTGCCTGCCATCACGGCCGCACTGGCCATGCTGCCCTACTGGTCATTCGCTTTCTGGAACCGGCGGAACGGAATGCACCTGGCCGCTTGCGCATTTCTGGCCATGCCGGTACTGCTGCCCAATGAGTACGGATTGATGACCAGTGTTACTCGTGGCTGGGTAACCGGTACCGGACTACTGGCCTTGTTGCCTTGGACCGCATCGTTCCGATCCGAAAGGCTCGCATCGCTATCGGCTGGTCTTGTGGCCTCACTGGCCTGCCTCATGAACCCGAACGCGCTACCGTTCGCTGCGGCGTTCATCGCCTGGTATCTGTTGAACCGACATGCCTTCGCACGACATGTAGTGCTCGTCGTCACAGGGGCCTCGCCTGGTGTGCTCATGCACGCTGTGGCCCAAGCTTGGTGCAACGGACATCCGGAGCGTATCGTGAACTCCATCCGCGGCTGGGGCTACAGGCCGGCCTGGGCCGATCTGCTCAACGGCCTGACCTACCTGCCCGACCACTTCGAATGGCTGGCCCCCATCATATGGCCGTTCGGACATGCGATCATCGTGGCACTTCTGGTCCTTGTCATTCTCGCTTTCCGGAGAAAATGGACCGTTCTCGGGGTATCCATGTCCACCGGGCTGCTGGTCATCCTGTTCGCCTTGTCCCTCGCCAAATCACGCGACGGTATCGGGAACGTCTTCATGCCCCTCTCGCGCATCTTCCTGGCGGCCCCCTTGCTGTTCTGTTGGGGGTTGTCGCTGATGCCCGCATTCCAGCGCCCGAGCCTTCGCGCGCTGGGTGTCCTTGTGGTGGGCTCCGTCGGCTCGTTGGCCATCAAAGTCGGTTCGCTTCCACGAACGATAGATGAGCAGATCGCCGGCCAGGGACCCTGGTCTTCCGAGCGCCCGCTTGCTGATATGCGACAGGACCTGGCCCATCTGCGGACAGTTTGCGCGGAAAATCGGGTGGAACTCATTATCCCGCTCATCACGAACGCAACGATCGCCCCGCACTATCGCGCATTGCTTTACCCTGCGCTTGATCGAAGCCTGCCACCAACGTATCTACAGGAGAAGGAGAACCGCTACTGGGTGCGCGAGGAATTCGCTCATAAGATCGTGAGCAACGTTCTGGTCATCTGCGACGACTGGAGCCGCCGGTCGCGAAAAGCCCGCTCGATCGCGAAAACCATGGACTTGAGCGGCTACGGCCCTGATCGCTACCTGCTGCTCAAGGGAAATACCCTTACTGCGGACAGTATCGCCAGCATCCTTCGCGCGCCGTAGGCATCCTCAGACCTGCACGCCGACCAGCGTCACGTCATCCAATTGATCAAGCCCGCCCTTCCACTCCAGGAAGCCGTTCTCCAGTGTGCGCCCTTGGCGGCAGAGGTTGTGTCCAGTGACCCGTGCGAGCATTTCCCGCAGACCGGCCGTTTTCAGCTTGCGACCCTGTGGACCACCGAACTGGTCAGCGAAGCCATCACTGCCCAGGAACAAACGGTCGCCTTCCCGCAAGGCGATAAGGTGCGGGGTAAAATCACGCATCTCGCCTTCATGGTACCCCACCGGCGAGCGATCACCTTTCACCTCCTCCAATGCCCCGCTTGCGGCACGCACGATGTACAAGGGACACAGGGCGCCGCTGAATTCGCATTCGCGGGTCACCCGGTCATAGGTGATGATGCCGATGTTCATGCCGTCGCGCACATGCGGATCGTCCTCCTGGTGCGCGAGCGAGCGGAGCAGTTCGGAGCGCAATTCGCCCAGTACCTCGGCGGGTGATGTGATGCCCCTCCCGCTCACGATCCCCTGGAGCAACGTGATCCCTGTCATGCTCAACAAGGCACCCGGTACGCCATGCCCGGTGCAGTCCGCCACGGCCAGGATGCTCTTCGGGCCTACCTGCGTGCTCCAGTAGAAATCCCCGCTGACGATATCGCGCGGGCGGTAGAGAATGAACGCATCGCTGAACGCTGCCCGCACCTGGGAGAGCGAAGGCAACATCGCTTGTTGGATGCCCTGCGCGTACCGCAGTCCGCTCAGCAGCTCGTTGTTCTGCAACTCCACCAGCGCGTTGCGCTCAGCGATCTCCTGTTGCAACCTCAACCGTTCGCGGATATCGCGCATGTACAGCACCACGGCCGGGCGGCCTTGGTACTCCGTCACTTTCACGCTGCATTCCACGGGCAATCGATCGCCGGCGGCCGTGCGGAACGGAATGTCATCGTACACCAGTCCGCCTTCCGCCCAAGCGTCAGCGATGCGCAGGGAGCTCCGATCCAGGTCTTCCGGGAAATGCAGATCGAAAATGCTCTTGCGGGAGATCGCTTCCAGGGAATGGCCGAGCAGATCCGCTGCTCGTTGGTTGGCCAGATGGATCCGGCCGTTCGCTACGTCCAGCACGACGGCCCCGTCGAAGGCCTGATCGAACAGGCGCTTGTACCCATGCGGATCGGGCACCGCCGGTATCGAACCTCCCCGTTTCCGCACGAACGCGAACGAGACCGCGCCTACTGCGACCAGCGAGGCGAGCAAGGGAATCAGTTCGTTCCAGTTCATGCCGCGCGGTCCTTGGAAAGGTCAGCAGATGGGACTTCCGTCCGGGGAAGCTGATCGAGCACACCGAAAATGAGCGTGGGGTCCAGGAACTCACCCACACGATCAGGACGGCTCACATAACGCACGATACCGTTCACATCGACGAGGAAGGACGCGGGCAACGGGATGCCCTCGGCGTAGTCCACGACGGCCTCGATCGCAGGGTTCTCGTACACCACGCCGTAACGCTGTGAGACTTCCTGTGTACTGTCGGAGAGCAGCTGGTAGCCCACGCCGATGCGCTGCACCATGTCGCGGTTCACCTCCACGCTGTCCGGTCCGATGCCGATCACATGCACACCGCGCGACTTGAACCGCGCATGGTTCTTTTCATAGGTGCGCAGCATCATGTGGCAGCCGGGGCACCAGTCACCCCGAACGAAAATGAGCAGCACAGGATGTCGGCCCCGGTGGTCGGACAAACGCACCGAACCGCCCTGCTGGTCGGTCAGGATGAAATCCGGGGCTGACATGCCGGGCTGAACGAGGTAACCGTTCCGTGTACGGCGGCGCATCATCACCGCATCCTGCAGGTAGCTTCCGGACAGGAAGACCGCGCCGGAGAAGGTCACGAGCGGGAAGACGTGTGTTACCCAGGCGAACGGCACCTGCCGGAAGGCCAGCGCGAATGGGATGGCTGCACAACCGAGCAAGAGCGGTTCCATCCACAGCTTGCTCACATAAGTGAACACGGGCATCCAGGCCTGACGAAGCACGATGGCCGAAGCGCTGAGCAACAGCGGCACCGTGCAGTTGACCGCGAAGCCCGAAACGACATCGATGGACAGACCTAGCAGCGCGGCGCTCACCACGATCATGATGAACTGGAAGCGACCGGTGTACTTCTTGAATTCGGCAAGGGCGCAGATCTGCGCGGCCAGACCAAGCGCCGGCGCGTGAGCAGGATCGACCCATACACAACCGGCTCCAACGACGGAGAGCATGGCGGAAAGCCACGTGAACGGCTGATGCAAACGGGTCATACGCACGCGATCGCGCTTCTACGCACGCGGGACCGGTCAAGTTCCAGACCTCCCCCCTGCCCCGATCGGGGTATGTGAAGCGACCGGATGTTCAGTCACCTTTGCTGCCCCGAACGATGGGGATACCGCATGTTCAAGAAATGGCCGTGGGCCCTGTTGCCGCTTCTGATCGCCTGCACAGCTCCCCAAACGAAGGAGGAGAAAGTGGTGAACGTGTACACGCACCGCCACTACGACACGGACAAGCAGCTTTTCGCGGAGTTCGAGCAGAAGACCGGGATCAAGGTGAATGTGGTGATGGCCGAGGACGATGAACTCCTGAGCCGCCTCGAAGCCGAGGGGGCGAACAGCCCCGCCGACGTCATCATCACCGCCGATGCCGGGCGCTTGGGCCTGGCCGCACAGCGCGGTTTCCTGAAACCCGAACGCGACTCGGTGCTCGAAGCGAACATTCCCCCTCACCTGCGCGATCCGGAGGGCCGCTGGTTCGGCTTCACCATGCGGGCCCGGGTGCTGGCCTACGACAAGAACAAGGTGAAACCCGAAGAACTCGCCACCTATGACGATCTAGTCTCACCGCGCTTCAAAGGCCAGATCCTCGTTCGGCCCAGCGATAACGTGTACAACCAGAGCCTCGTGGCCGCCATGATCGCGCATTGGGGCGCGGACAGCGCGCAGAAGTGGTGCGAGGGCATCGTGGCCAACATGGCGCGTGAACCCAAGGGCAGCGATACCGACCAGTTGCTCGCCATCGGTGAAGGCCTCGGCAGCGTGGCCATCGTGAACAGCTACTACGTCGGCAAGCTGATGAAGAGCGATGATCCGGCGCGGCAGAAAGCGAAGAACGCGATCGCCGTCGCGCTCCCTGTGATCGGTCCCGTGGACACCTTCATGGTGGAAAGCCTGAGCGATGGCAAAATGGAAGCGGTGATCCAAACCCGCTTAGGCACGCACGTGAACATCAGCGGCGGTGGTGTCGCCACGCATGCGAAGCACGAAAAGAACGCGATCGAACTTTTGCGCTTCCTGAGCAGTGATGCCTCGCAAGCGGCCTTCGCGGATGGCAACATGGAATACCCGGTGAAGCCTGGGATACCCGCTTCCGCGATCTTACAAGGCTTCGGCAAGCTGACGCCGGACACGCTTGACCTGAGCCTGCTGGGCAAATACAATGCGGATGCTGTGAAAGTCCTCACCGCAGCCGGCTGGCGCTGATCCGATGAAGCGCGTCAGCTGGCCCATCTCGGCGTTGGCGCTGCTGGTGCTGGCCCCATTGCTCGTGGTGATCACGGCACCGCTGCACGCTCATTCCACCGAATGGTCCTTCGTTCTTCGTGAGCTGCTGCCCTCGCATATGCGCGAGACCGGGCTCTTGCTGCTCATCTCGGTGGTGCTCGCCGTGGTCTTCGGCACCGGTGCGGCGTGGCTGGTCTCCGCGTTCCGTTTCCCCGGGCGTGACCTGTTCCGCTGGGCACTCGTCCTTCCGCTCGCGCTGCCCACGTACATCAGCGCCATCACCTTCGCGTCGTTGCTCGGACCAACGGGCAGCATACGCCTCGCGCTCGACCTGCCGTTCGACATCGTGAACCTGCCCGGCCTCGCGCTCGTGTTCGCGCTGGTGCTGTTCCCCTACGTGTACCTCCCCGCGCGCGCAGCGTTCAGCATGAGCATGGCCCCGCACCTCGATGCCGCCCGCATGCTGGGTGGTGGTGCGATCCGCCGGTTCTTCCGCGTGGCCGCGCCGCTCGCCCGGCCCGCGATCGCGGGCGGCGCGTTCCTCGTCGCGATGGAAACGCTCAACGACTATGGCGCGGTGAAGTACTACGGCATGCACACCCTCACGGCCGGGATCTTCCGCGCTTGGGGAGGGTTGTACGATGTGGGCAGCGCATTGCGCCTGAGCGGGCTGCTGCTCGTGCTCGTGCTCTTCCTCGTCTGGTCCGAAGGCCGGTTGCGCAAACGCGCGCTCCATTCCAGCGCCAACCATGCGACGGAACGCATAGCGCTCGTCGGCTGGAAGCGCATCATGGCGAGTGCTGGTTGTGGCGTCCTGCTCTTCGCCGGCTTTGTCCTGCCCGTCGGCGCGATCGTCATGGATGCGGTCCGCACGGCCGATCGCGCGCATCTGGCGATCGTGCTTCCCGCATTGGGCAACACGTTGCTGATCGGCAGCATCGCGGCGATGCTCACGCTGGGCATCGCCGTTGTGCTCGCTTACAGCGAACGGCACGAGCGCTCGCGGTCGCGGCTGGTGAATTGGGCCGGGCTCGGTTATGCGGTACCCGGCTCGGTGATCGCCCTCGGGGTGATGGCCCTGGCCGGTTGGATCGGGGAACGAACGGGCATCGTCCTCATCGGCGGGATCTCCTTGCTCGTGTACGCGTTCTCCGTACGCTTCCTGGCGCTCGCTGGACAACCACTGCGCGCAGGCCTCGCACAGCAGCAGCTTTCCTTGGACGAATCCGCACGTCTGCTCGGCGCTTCCCCGCTGCGCACCTTTTTCAGCGTGAACATGCCGCTGCTGCGCCCCGCGTTGATGGCCGCCGCCCTCCTTGTCCTGATGGAGGTGGTGAAGGAGCTCCCGCTGACGATGATCCTGCGCCCCTTCGATTTCAACACGCTCAGCACACGTGTCTTCGAACTGGCCCGCATCGAGCAATGGGCAGACGCCGCGCTGCCCGCGTTGATGATCGTACTTTGCGGCCTCGTCCCCGTGCTTCTGCTGGACCGCATGATGGAACGAGCCGGAAGATGAGCCCCGCCTTGTTGCGCGTTACCGATGTGCGCTTCGCGCATGAAAAAGGACGCCTGATCCTGGATGGGGCCTCCATCGAACTCCACCCGGGCGAGGTGCTGGTGGTCGTCGGCCCCAGCGGGTGTGGCAAGACGACCCTGCTGCGCGTCATCGCGGGACTGGAAAAACCCGCCAAGGGTGATGTACGCCTCGGGGACGAGGTACTCACCGGCAACACCATCTTTATCGCACCCGAGAAGCGCGGGATCGGATTCGTCTTCCAAGGGCTCGCGCTGTTCCCGCATCTCACCGTTGACGGCAACGTGGCGTTCGGGCTCCACCGGCTTCCCGCAGCGGAGCGCAAGCAGCGCGTGGCGGACGAGCTCCGCGCCGTCGGGCTCGATGGGCTCGGAGGCCGCTACCCGCACGAACTCAGCGGCGGCCAGCAACAGCGTGTGGCCATCGCGCGTTCGCTCGTTCGTCGGCCACGGCTGATGCTCATGGACGAACCGTTCAGCGATCTGGATGCGAAGACCCGCGCTGCGGTGCGCACCGAGGTACTGCGCATCCTCCGCGACCACAACACCGCCGCGATCATCGTCACGCACGATCGCGAGGACGCCTTCCATGTCGCGGACCGCATCGCTGAAATGGACAACGGTCGCATCGTGCGCACGGCTTCAGCCGAGATCTTCCGTCGCGAATGGACCGACCATCCCTTCCAGCCCGCATGAACCCGACCCGACTGGAGCAACTGCGCGGCATGCTCGCCGAGGAGCCGGATGACGCCTTCATCCGCTACGCCATCGCTTTGGAACTGAAGCGCGCGGGCAGGATGGAGGAGGCCGCGAACGACCTTGAGCGCCTGCTGAAAGCCGATCCGAAGTACATCGCGTGCTACTATCAACTGGCGCTCATATTGATCGACATCGGCCGTGCGGACGAGGCGATGCATGTATGCGAGGCGGGTTCGCTCCAATGCCTCACCACCGGTGATCGCAAGGCGCGCGCTGAATTATTGGAACTGAAGAACGCCATCGCCGGCGACGAATGAAGCGCAGTCGGTTCTTCTTCTGGCTCGCGGCGGGACCGGTCGCTATCCTGGCCGCAATGCTCGCTGCGGCACATCCTTACCTCGCCATCACGGAACGCAGCGGAAGCGACGTGCTCGTGGTGGAAGGCTGGATGCCGGAAGAACAATTACGCAAGGTCCCGCGCTGGGTGGATTCACTGCACTACCAACGCGTGTACACGACCGGGTCGGAGCGGCCGTTCGCCTACTACCTGAAGGTGCGTGAAGCCATTGAGGTCCGTTTCGCAGAGCCTGTGAAAGGCCGCGTTTCGCTGAACGTGAGCGGCGTTCCAGGAGCGGGTTTTCTCCTCATCGCCGGCACGGACACGATCATGGAACGGGAAGCGACCACGGGACCCACCGAGTTCCACACCGACGGGGAGATCCTCACGGATCGGCTCCGGATAGCCTCCACCCGATACGTGCCCGCGGATCCCGCCATCGACCTGATCTTCATCAAGCGTCTCCGGATCGGAACGGAGAACGCACATTTCCTCCAGGATACCACCCTCTTCATCCGTGGCGATGGTTCGATGGAACCGGCCTGGCCGACGTTCGCGCACAAATGTGCTGCCGACCTCCGCCGATCGGGTGTGAGAACGGAGATCATCGCCGTGCCTTCCTGGGGCAAGCCGGACAGTCGTAGCTGGGCCAACGCGAGCTTCTTCGGGTTGCGGGCCAAAGCGGAAAGGCTTACCTCGTGCGACGTGATCACGGTCGGGGTGCATGCACGGCGATCGCGCGGGCTGTTCCGCCGTGGCTGCGGTCCCGAGGTGAATGTGGGCGTGATCTCACTGGACGACCCCGAATGCCCGCGCGACGGCTGGTGGCGCAAGCGCAACGGCTGGGTGCAGATGCTCAAGGAGATCGGCGGTTCCAGCGAGCCGATCGCCGTGGATCTCACGCGTTGATACGCGCCTATCTTGGTGGCATGAGCTACGAGCGACTATCCGTTGCTGCGGATCCCCCTTCGTTCCATCACGGCTACGCGGAAGCGCCAGGAGGCTCGGACATGCGAGAGACGCCGTGGGTCTCGGAGGTACTGGTGCATGCCGTGCTTGTCAAGCGATGCGGTCTGCCGAACTGAGAATGCCGAACCCTGCCGACAAGGAAGCAGATCGGGCCCACTGCACACGGTACACGACCGCCGCACTCTTGGCTATCGGAGCGGTTGACCGCGCCATCGTCATCAGCGGCTTCAGCAGCCGCTACGTCAGCACGGATGATGGCGTGATCTGGGCGGCTGCGGTGCACTATGGTCGTGGGATCTTTCACGGGCCCTATTACTATGGCCAGAATTACGGCCCCATGCTGGAGGCCCTCATAGCCGCTCCCTTCACGCGCCTTGGTGTTCCGCTTTGGTGGTTGATGCCCGCAGTGACGACGGTTCTGGGTCTGCTGCCTTACTGGTCTTTCGCGCTGTGGCACCAGAAACACGGTCGCACGGTAGCTGCGGCCTGCTTCGCGGCTTTGCCAATGCTATTGCCTGTGGAGTTCAGCATGATCACCACGATGCCCCGTGGCTTCATCAGCGGACTTGCTCCACTAGCCTTCCTGCCTTGGATACTGGACATGCGGAACACCGCGATGCGTTCCCTGTTCACGGGGACCGTTGTGGCGGCGGCTTGGTACATAAACCCGAACTCGACCATATTCTCGACCGCCTATCTGTCCTGGTATTTGACCACACAGCGCCCATGGCCAAAGCACGCGCTGTTCACCGCCCTGGGTCTTGTCCCGGTCGTACTCGCGCAATGGTACTCCCAAGCGTGGTGTTCCGAGCAACCTGATCGCGCAGCGCACTATCTGGACCCGCGAAGCCTGCTTTTCGAACCCGAACGGTTCGTCACCGCAGTGGGTTATCTCGACGGGCACTTTCGTTGGCTGATGCCCTTGCTCTGGCCATGGGGATCCTTGACACTCGCGCTATTGGCTTTCATGTTGTTCCTGTCCATACGCGGCACCAGCGCCGGTCGAACGACCAGTCTAATCGCAGCCTTGTTGCTCATCGGCTACAGCCTTGGCATGTGGAAAACCCAGGACGGAGATGACTGGGTCTTCTTCCCCCGATCGCGCATGTTCCTCGCCATCCCCTTGCTCCTTGCCTGGGAAAGCTCGCTGTTCGTACATGAACGCCATTTGAGAGCCCGCTGGGCTATTGCGGTCGTTGGCCTGGTTATCCTATGCACGATCCAACATGTAGCCTTGCTTGATACCAGTGTAAGGAAACAAGTGACCGCTTCATTCAGCACGGTGGGCATCGACTCCAGAGAATACTTGGTGGACGACGAAGAACGCATCCGTAGTATCTGCGACGAGCGAGGAGCAGGCTTGATCGTGCCGCTCCAAGCCGGAGGTGGCATGTGGCCGGCATTTCGTGCATATCTCTATCCGGCGATCGACCCACAACTACCACCGACTTATCTGGCGAAGAGCGATCGCCAATTCTGGCAACACGAGCGCATCGCGCGATCAGTGGTTCCTACCGTCCTTTTCACTGGAGGCAACGTCCCGCCGTGGGACAGGATCCTCACACGCGACCATCGGTTCGAGAAGCTCTCGACGACCGGCCACGATGACGTCTATATCCTCTCTGGCAATGCACAACGGACCGACAGCCTGGTGGCCTGGCTTGCCACTGAAGTGAACAAGCCATGAGACCTGGCCGCCTGATGCTCGAACAGACCGGAGGTTCCACGGTACGGCTCACCAGGCATTCCACGCGTTGATACGCGCCTATCTTGGTGGCATGAGCTACCAGCAACGTCCGGCTACGACGGAATTCCCCTCGTTCTATCACGGCTACGTGGAGGAAGCGGAAGGGGCCGATCTGCGACAGGCCCTCAGGATCTCGGAGGAACGGATGCGCGGAGCACTTACCGGCATCCGACCGGACCAGGAAGATCACCGCTACGCGCCCGGAAAATGGTCCGTTAAGGAAGTTGTGCAACACGTGATCGACGGCGAACGGATCTTCGCCTATCGTGCCCTGAGGTTCGCGCGGAACGACAGCACCGCGCTTCCGGGATTCGAGGAGAACGACTACGTGCCCGCTTCCCGGTGCGAGCGCCGCACGATCAAGGATCTTCTGCGCGAATACGTTGCCGTGCGCGAGGCAACAACGCTCCTGTTCGAGAGCCTGCCTCCGGATGCCCTTGACCGCTCGGGCACGGCCAATGAGCGTCCCATCACTGTGCGCGCGCTCGGCTGGGTGATCGCCGGGCACAGCAACCACCATGCGAACATTCTGCTGGAGAGGTATCTGTCGACGGCGGGAGCCGGGATCCGAACGCCCGGAGCCTGAAGACCATGTTCGCAACCTGGATCCTCCGGGCCGGTCCATGGCCTTGGATCGTGCTGTCGGTGGTGGACCGCATCAGCCTGATCTACCTGTTCGCCTCCCGCTATGTGAGTACCGACGATTCGGTCATGTGGCATGCAGCGGTGGACTTCGCACATGGCCGGTTCCATGGTCCGTATTTCTATGGACAATCCTACGGCCCCATGCTCGAAGCATTGGTCGCAGCGCCATTGGTGAGGACCGGGATCCCGCTGAACATCCTCATGCCGAGCGTGAGTTCCCTGCTGGCCTTGCTGCCCTATTGGTCGTTCGCCTTGTGGTTCCATCGCAAGGACCGAAGTCAGGCTGCGATGCTGATGGCCGCTGCTCCGCTCCTCATGCCGGTGGAGTTCGGCCTGATGACCACCATGTGCCGCGGTTTCATCACGGGCGCGGCTGTTCTGGCCCTGCTGCCTTGGGCTTCCGACATCGCCAGGCCCCACCTGCGTTCGTTGGCTGTGGGAAGCGTCATTTCTGTCGCCTGGTTCGTGAACCCGAATTCGCTGATCTTTTCCATTCCCTTCCTGGTCCATCACCTGTTGAACGGCGAGCGCAGGCTCTCAGGAACCTTACTGACCGCTTTTGGGACGGCGGTGGGACTTTGCGCACACATCGCCGCCCAGTACTGGTGCCAGATACACCCGGACCGCATCATCCATGCGCTGATCGACCCGCGACCCCATTTCGCACCGGCTCGGATAGCGCATGGTTTGAGCAACCTCGATGCTCATTTCCAATGGCTGATGCCGGTGATCTGGCCATACGGCGGCCTGCTGGGCATCTGGCTGATCGCAGTGATCGGCGCCGCGCTGGTCAGAAAGAAGACCTCATTGGTGATCTCCCTGGTCTTGTGTGCTGCGACCATCTGCGGCGCTTTCACCGTGGACAAAGTACACGACGGATGGGATTCGGTCTTTTTCCCGCTCTCCCGGATGTTCCTCTGCCTTCCGTTGCTCCTGGCCTGGGCCACAGCAGCCCTGCTGAAGACCGCCCGCGTCCGCACATGGGCGATGGTCCTGGCCTTCCTGGCTTGTTGCGGAGCTACAGCACTACGCACCCTGTCCACCGAACGCATCGTGCGACAGCAGATCCAAGACCTGACGATGTGGGTCGCGGTGAGACCTGTACCTCGACTACAAGAGGACGCCAGCAGACTGAACGCCATCTCCAAGCAGTATGGGATCGACCTGATCGTGCCCTTGGAACTCCCCAGTGCGATCCCCTGCCAATTCCTCGCTTACGCCTATCCCGTTCTCGAACCCGCGCTGCCACCCACATACCTGGTCGGCTACGAGCGACGGTATTGGCACCGGGAAGCTTATTCCCACGCGACCATCCCCGACCTGCTCTTCGTTGGAGGTGAGCCGGAGCGCTGGAGACCGCTCATCGCATCAGACCCGCGCATCACGGAGATCAGGGAGAACGGCGCGGATGTGATCCATGTGCTTTCCGGCAACACACTGCCGACGGACAGTCTGGTCCGCTCCCTCATGCTGCGGATCTACCCGGAGCACAAATGATCCGAGCGGATGGATGTTCGCCTACCCGAGCGATCTTCGCCTTATGAGCACGACCCGCACCATGCAGGATCTTCTGAACGAGTACGGGGAAAGTCACACCAACCCGACCAATGAGCTGATCCATTGGGTCTGCGTACCGACGATCTTTTTCTGCGTGGTCGGCCTTCTGGTCAGCATCCCTTCTCCCGCATTCCCCGTGGTCGGTGGTCACCTCTGGGCCAAAGCAGCGATCGTTCTCACGCTGGCGTACTTTTCATCGCGCTCGATGCCGCTATTGTTCGGCATGGCCGCCTGGTGCGCGTTCTGCTTGTGGGTCGCCATACAGTTGGAGCGCCATGCGGCCTGGCCGCTGTGGGCCATTTGCCTGGGACTTTTCACTGCGGCGTGGATCGGCCAGTTCATCGGGCATGGTATCGAAGGAAAAAAGCCGAGCTTCCTGAAGGACGTTCAGTTCCTCATCATCGGACCCGCCTGGCTGATGGCCAAGGTCTACCGACGGCTGGGGTTATCCTATTGAGGATCCCTGGACCGTTCAGTCCTGATGTGGGGAGCGGGTGGCGTGTAGAACATGGCACCGAAATACTTCGGTTTGTAGCCCCCGGGGTAGTATCCTCCGGGATGCATGGCTGAACGCAACGATCCCAACACGATATCCGGTTCCAACAATGCCTGGCCAAAGAGGTCTTCCTCCCGCGTATTTCCCATGAACAAGTGTTGCCGCTGCACGGAACGGAACGCCTTCAGGCGGGCATCATCCTGCGTGAAGTCCTCTTCGGTCGCGCTGTCGGTGATCTGGGCGATCATACCCCAATAGTCAGCGCTTCCACCCAGGGTGATCATGGTCTCCATGTCGACCGCGATGTTCCCATCCCCTTCCCGGTCGGCGAACACATATCGGCCGCCTGCATCCTCAATGAGGCGCGCCATGTAACTGTTGCCCGGTGGTACCCACCATTGTCCATCCCAAACGCTGCCGAAGAGAACAGTGGGCCGACCGGTGGTCGCGCTGTCCTCGCGGATCGACTCGTACCGCTCACGGATCCCCGCGAAGAGACTGTCCGCCCGGCGCTCTTCACCGAAGATCACCCCGAAGAAGCGGAGCCATTCCGCGCGACCGAGCGGGTGCTCTTCGAGGTATTCGCTCACTTCCACCGTGGGGATACCGAGTCCTTGTACCGTGCTGCCCTCTCCCCTGCCGAACGGGTATGCGAACAGGAGTTGAACGTCGAGCGTCAACAACAGTTCACGATCCAATCCATCGCCGGCCGCTATCTCCCTCACCGACCCTGACCCGACCAACCGCTGGAAAGCGGTATCCCGCACCTGCCCGCTGTGCGCACAAGCGGTGATGGAACCGACCCGCCCCAAAGCGCTCACATACGGCACATGCGTGGTGCTGCCCACGGCCACCCGGCTCGACCCCTTGTTCAGCCGGCTCGGAGCACCGGGAGGCGGTGACCCCAAAGGCGCATCCGTGATCCAATAACTACCTGCCGTGTCGCGCGCTCCTCCATGGCCGAAGACCAGGACCAACCGGTCCTCTCCACGCGCCCATACTTGGAATCGCTGAGCGTAAGCATTGTCCTTGCGCACCCAGTCCTTCCAGGATCCGGACCCGCTTTCCTGGCCACCACAGGCGAGAAGTGTCGTGGTCAGCAACGCGAAGGCTGTTCGTACACCGGTCATGGTGGGCGAATCTACCCGGCTCTACTCCTGACCAGAAAAGACGGTCGCGCCTCCTTCATCCACCATCTGTCCGCCACTTGCTCGGTGAGTACCGCCACTTGTGCAACGCCGCTTCTGGAACGGGCCTTGCCATGAAAGATTCGTACCTGTCAAAAAACAAACAGCCCCCAACACCCACCATCATGGACACGCAAACCTCTACCCGTCGCCGTCGCTCCGTCACTTTCACCTGGTTGGACATGGTACACGCCGGCATCTTCGGTGTATTCCTGCTCCTCGCCCACTTTTCCCTCGGGTGAACCGGATGATCCCATGTCCGCCCATCGCACCCCTCGCCTCACCTGGCTGGACCTGGCCCAGGTCTGCATCTTCGGCCTGTTCGTGATACTCGCCCACCATGTCTTGAACTGATCAACTGACCTCCCCTTAGCGAAAAGCCTTCCCGCTCCACGGAAGGCTTCGCTGTTTTCAGGAGGGGTCTGGTCACGTTGAGAAGTGGATGGCGCAACCCTCCTTCACAACCAGGTCAGGGATCGACCAGCACTACTGGAAAGCTCGAAAACAGGAGATCGGCAGGTGTACTTCGCTCCTATCGGTGGAACAAGGCGCTACCGCGCTGCAGGCTCCGCACCCCCAAGGATTTGGACCCGTTCCGCCCACTTATGCCGATAAGACCACCAGCGACTCGATCCGACCTGACCGGATCGCGGCAAGCGCACAGTTTCGCACCGTCAACAACGAACAACAACAACCAAACAAACCTCTACCATGAAAACGCAACGTACACGCTCGATCGAACCCGCGGTCATGACCATCGGCCAGGTATGCCTGCTGCTCGTAATGATGGTGGTCATCCCTTTCTGAACGACCCGTTCCGACCGACGAACCCCGGCCGATGGCCGGGGTTTTTGTTTGCCGTAGTAGGAGCGAACGGATGGGATCCTGAAAGCACTGGACAGACCCGCTCAAGCCACTTGCTCGACGAGGTCCGCCATGGGCGCGATGGCGCTTCTCGTACGGGCAGTACCAGCCCATTTTCGCATCACCGACAACGAAACACAACCGCGATGAAAACCGCCACTTCACGCCGCCAAAGCCAGGCCTACCGCCCCATCGAACCCTCCTGGCTGACCTTGGGTCAAGCCTGTATCCTGATCATGATGGTGGTCCTGGTCCAGATCTGAACTCCCCAAGGAGGGCATCAGGTCCGTCTTCTTCCGGGCCGCTTGGTGGAACAAGGTGCCCTCCAACAACGAGCCCCGGCCTAGGCCGGGGCTCGTTCATTCCGGGGAACGATCAGGTGCTCAAGCCTTCACAGCCACTTTCGGGGCCGCAGCCAGGATCTCCGCACTCGCTCCTTCCTTGTACTTGTTGAAGTTGTCGTTGAACTGCTTGGCCAGCTTGTCCGCCGTGGCGTCGTAGGCCGCCTTGTCCTTCCAGGTGCTGCGGGGATCCAGGATCTCCGCAGGCACATTCGGGCAGTTCACCGGCATGGACATGCCGAAGACCGGATGTTCCTTGTACTCGACCTTGTCCAGTTCACCACGCAACGCGGCGCCGATCATGGCCCGTGTGAACTTCAGTTTCATGCGCTCGCCCGTGCCGTAGGCTCCGCCGCTCCAGCCGGTGTTCACCAGCCAGATGCGCACGTTGTGCTTCTTCATCTTCTCGCCGAGCATATCCGCATACTTCGTGGGGTGCAGGGGCAGGAACGCCTTGCCGAAGCATGCCGAGAAGGTGCTTTGGGGTTCCGTGACACCCGCTTCGGTACCGGCCACTTTCGCCGTGTAACCGCTGATGAAGTGGTACATGGCCTGGCCCGGGCTCAATTTGCTGATCGGAGGCAGCACGCCGTAAGCATCGCAGGTGAGGAAGAAGATGTTGGTCGGATGGCCGCCCACGCTGGGCGTGGCGATGTTGTTGATGTAGTCGATCGGGTAGCTCACACGGGTGTTCTCCGTCTTGCTGCCATTGGCGAAGTCCACCTCGGTGGTGTCGCCCTTGAAGACCACGTTCTCCAACAGGGAGCCGAACTTGATGGCGTCCCAGATCTGCGGCTCCTTCTCGCGGGTAAGGTCGATGCATTTGGCATAACAGCCACCCTCGAAATTGAACACGCCCTTGTCGCTCCAGCCGTGCTCGTCATCACCGATCAGGCGACGTTCCGGGTCGGCGCTCAGGGTGGTCTTGCCCGTACCGCTCAGGCCGAAGAACACGGCCGTATCGCCCGCTTCTCCGATGTTGGCCGAGCAGTGCATGCTCAACACGTTCCGCTCCTGCGGAAGCACGTAGTTCAGCACCGTGAAGATGCCCTTCTTGATCTCGCCGGTGTAGCCGGTGCCACCGATCAGGATGGTCTTCTTGGTGAAATCCGCAGCGGCGAAATTGTGTTGGCGCGTACCGTCCTTGGCGCCGTCGGCCTGGAAGCCCGGGGCACAGATGATGTGCCATTCGGGGCTGAAGCCGGACAGCTCCGCCTGGGTCGGGCGCAGGAACATGTTCCCGGCGAACAGCGCGCTGTACGGCAGCTCGGCCACCACGCGGAGGTTGAGCCTGTACGTCGGGTCGGCGCAGGCGTAGGCGTCCTTCACGTACACATCGCGCCCCATGAGGTAGGCGATCATCTTCTCCCGCAGGCGCTCGAAGCTGTCTCCGGTCATGGGGATGTTCACGTCGCCCCACCACACCGTGTTCTCGGTCTTGGCATCTTTCACGCAGAACTTGTCCTTGGGACTGCGGCCAGTGAATTCGCCGGTCTCAATGGCCAGTGCACCGCTGTTGGCGAACACGCCCTGTCCGTTCACGATGGCGTGCTCGATAAGCTCGGCCGGTTCCAGGTTCCAATAGACATCGCCCAGGTTCTTCAGGCCGATGCTCTTCAGATCAGCGTTCGTCGGTTTCGTTCCGAACTCGTTCATGAGATGACAGGTTCTGTTGGTTTTCGGTTCTTGTCCTACGGGAACACTCGTGGTTTCCGCAGGAACGGGCCGCGAATTTAGGACAGGCCGAAAAGGCGCGGGTGACCACGATCAGGCTGACTTCCGGAGGGAGCCCACGAGCAGCACCATCCATCCGCACATGAACAGCAGGCCGCCCAACGGGGTGATCGGTCCCAAAAAGCGCGTGAGTACGTCGGTCCCCATCATTTCCCTGGTAGCCAGCATATAAAGCGAGCCGCTGAAGCAGACCACCCCCAAGACGAACAGGATGCGGACCAGGGTGATCAGCCGGGTCGCGAGCCGGCCCTCCAAGGTGGCCAGTCCCAACAAAGCCAGACCGTGATAGAACTGGTACTGGGCCGCCGTCTGCCAGTTGTGGTATGCTTTGATGTCGACCCGCGTCTCGATCCCGTGCGCTCCGAAGGCGCCGAGCCCTACGGCCAATAGCAATATGGCGGAGGCCCAAGCGAGCGTGCGGTTGTTCATCGCGGGCAAAGGTGCTCAAAAGAAAGACCCCCACCTTGCGGCGGGGGTCTTGCGTTGTTCTTGAACGGGCTTACTGCTTGTTCAGCTTCTCCATTTCCTTGTCGAAGGTCTCCTTGAACTTCTCGTAGTCGTAGTCGATGCGCAGGCGGTCATCCTTGCTGAGGCGCTCGTTATACGCGGAAAGCAGGTCCTGGGCGCTGAGTTCGATGGCCACGTACGTCTTGTAGTTGCCGGTGGCGTCCACCTTCATCACCTTCTCACAGATGGTCTTAACACCCTGGAGCTTCTGGTCGAGCACTTCTCGGGTAAGACCCTCGAAGCGTTCACCGACCTCCTCCTTGTTGTTCATCTCGCGGCTGTTCACGTAGTTGTCGATCACCCCTTTGATCTGCGTCTGGATCGAGCTGGCGAGATCGGCGCGGGCGTTGGCCAGGGCCTTCTTCTTGCTGGTCGCCTGGTCCATGCTCTCGCCCAGGTTGTTCGCGCGGAACACCTTGTCATCCGTAAAGAACTCCGGGCCGGAGCACAGGACCTTGATCTCGGTTTCGCCGCCCGGGGGCTTGGCGGCCTCGGCCTCGGCTTGTTTCTTCTTGCTCTTGCAGGCGCTCAGACCACCAACCAGCATCAAAGCCGTGAGTGTGATCGAGAGGGTACGGTTGGTGGAAGGCGTTTTCATCTGTTTTTCGACTGTGTGTGGTGTCGTGATCAGGGGTTTGCGAACGGTGTGCCAAACTTGGGCATTGCGCGCGGTTCCTACAACAGCGCGTTCATCATGGAGGTGACCAGGTCTTTCCGCAGGTCGTTGCCAGCCTTCTTGTAAGCGTCCATGCCGGCCTTCACGTAGTCCAACTGGATGCCCTTCAATCCTTGCTTACCGCCCTCAACGATGGTCTCGTTCGTGCGCCGGTCCCGGAAGGTGTAGGTCACGTCCAGCAGTGCGGTGTAGAACCCGCTGGATTCCCCTCCCTGCCGCGTGGAGGTCTTCACGTCCATGAGCAGATCCGCATCAGCGATGCGATCGGTGAACCGGAAGCCTTTCGATGTCAGTTCTTCCTTGATACCTGTGGCGATGCCTGCGGTTACCGGCCTTCCCAGGTTGGTCTCGTCAGAAGTGATATGCACCTTGGGCATGGTCCGGTCGATGGGCACCCTCACCTCGGGTACGGTCAAACTGCCGATGAGCGGCTTCACGAACACCGGGTCGAGATCCTTGCTGACGAGTTCATCCATATTCAAGCGCACGACCAGATCCGCAGCGGCACCGCTCATTTCCACTCTTTGCACGGTGGTGCGCACATGGCCTTCCGTGTCCGTGTTCTTGCTCTCACTCACCTTTCCGCTCAGGCCCGGATACACGATGCTCACGGGCAATTGCACGAGATCGCGGCTTTGGCGACCGTCGGTGAACGACGCGGAGATCAGCAACTCACGCTTGAAGCGGTTCCCATAATCCAGAACGCAGCGCTCAGGGAGGACGGAGAAACGAACGCCGTTGGTCAATCGCTGAAGGTCGGCGAAGATCTCGTTGGCCAGGGGCACCTGCCTGTCCCCGACTGTCACCAGGTCGCTCTCGCCCCAATACTCCTTCATCGCTATCAGGCCCCGCAGGTCCTGATCGAACGCCCCCTTCAGGTCCCCCACGACCAGTTGCTGCATCGCGCGCAGGTATCCATCCTTCGCAAGGTCCAATGCCTGGTTCTTCTTGAGGTTCTTCAGGCGGGCGTGCTCGGCCTTGCTGAGCCGGTAGTACACCCAGTATTCCTTGTCATTCTGCCAGGTCTCAACCATCTCGTAGCCTTCCAACTGCTCGTTGGTCGTCGTGCGGATGTTGCTGTTGAAGGTCTCTGTGAAGTGCGTCTTGTCATCCAGCGAAGAGAGCAGGCTGTTGCCCTCCACACGCACGCTGATCTCGCTCGCCAGATCGTTCAGGGCGGTCTTCTTCGCGCTCTCCTGAAAATCGGCACGCGCCTTCGGGCAGGAGCCGATACCGATGTAGTCGAGATCCCCCGAAGGACGCACCGTCACCCATCCCGGTCGGGGTGTTTCGACAGGCGTTACCACCTGAGGATCCTTGGCGGCATCCTTCCGGCCCTTGCACGCAGCCAGGACAAGCAGGATCAGGGGGATGTATCTGTTCACGGCAGTTTGCTGGCCAGTTCGCGCTGTACTTCCCCGGACATGCCCTGTGTGGCATCACGGAGCGCTTCATTCCCGAGCACCCCCGTGGACTTCACGTCGTGCGATGCCCTGAACAGCTCCTGGAGCCTGCGCTGTGCATTGCGATCAGGGTCCACCATGCCGTTGAGGGCAGGTACCAGCGAGCTGGGATCCCCATCGAAGGTCGCGTACCAGGCGTGATCATCCTTGTTCCGGTCCACCACCTTGCTCAGCAGTACCTCACCCGTTTCCAGGGAGACCAGCTTGTAGCTGAACGAGCAGTAGACCTTGTTCTCCTGGTAGTATTCCGTGTATTGCGCCGGCTTGTGCTTGGTCACAAGCATCATTTTTCCCGGGTTCATGGGATCCGCAACCTTCACATTGTAGGCCAGGTAGGCCCCCTTCGTGCTGCGCTTCAATGGCCCGGTCTCTTCCCGATAGTCGATCATCGTACCCATCAGCACCGCGTGCGCACCCATGAGCTTGCCAGCCTGCACGGCCGTGGCCTCATCCACCACCCCGCTCAGGCCCAACCGTTGTTCGGCCAGAATGCGCTCGATGTTCTCCCGGTCAACAACCTTGATGAAGGGATCACTGATCCCGGTGAGTGCGGTCGTGGCCAATGCCTGCACGCGCGCGGCCTGGTCCTTTTTCGTTCCTGCGAAGGGCAGCACGGCGATGGCGTAACGCCCCTTCTCCACAGCCTCGTTCCTCAGCGAAACGGCGTCCTTGTAGCTATTGTCTTTCGCAGTGACCTTGCTCAGGTCCTCGTAAGCCTTGCGGAACCGGTTCTGTTCGAGCGCTTCCTTCCCGCTCACGTACAGGGGCTCCAGATAGGCCACGTCCTGCAGCTTTCCTGAATCCTTGAAAGATGGCTCCAACGCGGTGATCTTCGCGAATACCGCTTCCGCCCCCTTATAGTCTTTCGCGGCCATCAGTTCCTGGCCTCGCTCGTATTGCTCCATGAGGTACTTCCCCTTCACCTCGTTGAAGTCCGCCGTGTAATTGCCGGGGATATCGAGCACCACCCCGTATTGCCCGACGCGATCGGCGTATCCCTTGGCGGCGAGATAGGCGTTCACCGCCTCTTCCTTGCTATCTCCGACCCCGAAGGCCTTGAAGAACGCGCTGAGCTTGTCATTGAGCAGCTGCTGCCCGGTTTTCTTCAGCCCGATCTTGGCGTCGACGTTGCGCGTGTTACGCATCAGGCTCTTCAGGTACATGTCGGCCGCCTCGGCGTACAGCCCGTTCTCGTCCAGCTTGGCGCCTTTCTTGGCCAGGGACTTCGAGCCGGTGCAGGAGGCGGCTGTGAAGGCCGCGAACGCGCCCAGCAGGATCAGGGAAGCTATGGGCTTCATGGTGGTGCGGCACATGGCTCAGGTGGTCGCGCCCTAGCGGCCCTTGATGTAGCGGTTCAGCTCATCAATGGAACTCTCGAAGTTGAACCCGTCGTTCACCTTGTAATAGTTCCCGATGTCATGCGTACGGGTGTAAGCGTACTTGGCGAACTCCAGCTTCGTCTCCTCGAATCCGAAAAGGCCCATGATGCCCTTCACCTGTGCAGCGGAGAAACAGTGCGAATCACCGATCTGGCGCGCGAGGGTCATCTTGCTCTCCTCGAAACCCTTGCTCTCGATGCTCGCCTTGGCTTCGTTGAACTCCCCGTCGCTCATCGGCATGGGGCAACCGATGGGACCCGAGTAACCGGGCATACGGTAGACCGGCTCGTCCACAGGCGCCGGAACCGGGTCGTCCATATCACCATCTGTCACGGTGGTCGTCGTGTGGGTGGTCGTGGTCGTAGTGGTCGTGGTGGTCGAGGAACCCATACCCGGGTCCGTGAAACCCATGGTCATGTTCACGCCCATCCCATTGATGCCGAGGTTCATGTTCACGTTCTCACTCTCACCGGTGGTCTGGGTCGTGGTCGTGGTGGTCCGGGTTCCACCGGTCTGCTGCTGGCCACCGCTTGCCGGTTCTGAGGGTCCATCCTCCTGGAAGTTCGTCGGCTTCGGGCGCTCGGTCTCGGTGATCTTGGTCGTGCCCAATGCGGCCTGGCCCTGCATCCGCAGAACATACTCGCCCTTCTTGTTGGTCGTCAGCTTGATGGTGTACTCCTTGCCCGGTTCCATCCACGCATTCTGTTTCACAGGTGGGATGCTGGCGTCCGCCATCCGGACGACTATGGAAGGCGTCTCGTTACGCAGCCCGGTAGCCACCACCCGGGTGGCGGGGGCTTCATTCTTCACGTCGCCATCGATCACGAGGGTGAACTTCTCACCCATCTCGGAAAAGACGATGATATCACTGGTCTGGGCCTGGAGGCCGGCGAACGAAAGGAGGCCGGCGAGAGTGAGGAAGGAGAGACGTTCCATGGGGTGGCTTTTTCGGGTCGGCGAATTTAGTGGTGCCTGCTGAAGGCAAGGGGTGTGCCATGAGAACGCGACCGCAACGGACCTCCCTGCCAGCCTTCGGATCGACCAATAGCCAACGTTCAGTAGCGAAGGGCCCCCTTTCTTTGCGCCTCCATGGAATTATCCATCGTCATTCCGCTGTTCAACGAGCGAGAGTCGTTGCCTGAACTCGCCGCAAGGCTTCACCAGGTGATCGGGGCGATGGGCGTGGACTATGAAGTGCTCTTCATCGACGACGGCAGCAACGACGGGTCTTGGGACGAGATCCAGCGGCTCCATGGTGAGAACCGACGCGTCAAAGGCATCCGGCTGGGCCGGAACTACGGCAAGAGCCCGGCCTTGAACGAGGGGTTCCAGGCGGCTCAAGGGAACGTGGTGGTGACCATGGACGCCGACCTGCAGGACGATCCGGACGAGGTCCCGGAGCTGTATCGCTTGATCACGCAGGATGGCTTCGACCTGGTGAGCGGCTGGAAAAAAAAACGGTACGACCCGCTCTCCAAGACGATCCCTACCAAGCTCTTCAACTGGGCCACGCGCCGGGCGAGCGGTGTGGCCTTGCACGACTTCAACTGCGGCTTGAAAGCTTACCGCAAGGACGTGATCAAGTCCATCGAGGTGTTCGGTGAGATGCACCGCTACATCCCGTTCATCGCCAAGAAGGAAGGCTTCCACCGCATCGGTGAGAAGGAGGTGCAGCACCACCCGCGCAAATACGGCCGGACCAAGTTCGGCCTGAACCGCTTCATCAACGGGTTCCTCGACCTGTTGACCATCACCTTCGTTTTCCGCTTCGGCAAGAAACCCATGCACTTCTTCGGCGCCATGGGGACGCTCATGTTCTTCCTGGGAAGCGTGGCCATCCTCTGGCTGCTGGGCGACAAGCTCTGGCACGTCTACCATCACGAACGGGCGAGGCTGGTGGCGGACAACCCGGTCTTCTTCCTCGCCCTCACCGTGATGATCATCGGCTCACAGCTCTTCCTGGCGGGTTTCGTCGCAGAGCTGGTGGCCCGCAACTCGCCTGAGCGCAACGCCTACCGCGTGGATAGGCGCCTGGGCCTCTGACGGCGCGCCATGGACGGGCGTCGATCACCCTGGCCGCTCTTCGGTCTTTTCGTCGTGATGCTTCTCGGGTTGCACGCCTATCTGGGCCGCTACACGCACCCGATGGCGGATGACTTCACCTACGCCCTCAGGGACGTTTCCGCTGGCGCTTGGAATGCCTCGGCGTACGAGTATGCGCACTGGAACGGGCGCTATGCGAGCAATTTGCTCCTGGTCTTCGGACCGATGCGCGGAGGCTTCGATGCGATCGGCCTGTACCGCGCGGTCCCGGCGCTTCTGTTGGTCCTTACAGCCGTCGGAGCCTTCTCATTCCTGCGCACGCTCTTTCATCCCGGGCTCACATCCCTGCAAACCGCCATCGGTGCGCTCGCCTGGACAGGGCTGTACACGCACGTGATGCCGGACATGCCGGAAGGCTTCTACTGGTACACCGGTTCGATCACCTATCAACTGTCCTGTGCCCTCACGCTGGTCGCTCTAGCGCTGCTGATGCGCGCGGTACGCGATGCTTCCCTTTGGCCAGCCGCGTTGGCCATCCCGCTGCTCTTCCTCATCACGGGCTGCAACGAGGTCCTCATGCTGCTGCTGGTCGTTGCGGGCTTCCTTATTATCGCTCGGTGGGTCGCCTCACCCGGCAGGACTTCGCTCATCCTGATCGCGGCCGTACCCGTGATCATCCTTGGTGCTTGCCTGGTCATCCTCGCGCCCGGGAACGACGTCCGCAGCGCCCTCTACCCGGAACGCCATCAGTTCTTCCGATCGCTGGGCATGAGTGCGCTCCAGACCCTGCGCTTCTCCTTCGAGTGGATCAGCTGCCCCGCGTTGTTGCTCCTGAGCGTGATCTGGTGGATGAACCATCGCCATCTCGCGCAGCGGTTCCCGCTGATCGGCCGCGGTTTCGGACTGGGGCCCTGGAAGTCCATCCCCGCCTTGTTCGCCGTGGTGTTCCTCTGCATTTTCCCCGCCTACTGGAGCACAGGCATCCTCGGCCAGCACCGCACGGTCAATGTGGCCTGCTTCTTCTTCCTCCCGTTGTGGTTCGTGAACATCTCCGTCTTCGCGGCCCGCTTCGGTGGAACCATCCTGCGCTTGCACGATACCGATCGCCGCCGTGTGACCGCCGCATTGCTGTTCCTGGTGGCGCTCGACCTGGGCTTCACCGGCAACGGCGGCGATGCGATCGCGGACCTGGTCACCGGCCGCGCAGAACGAGCGGACGAACAGCTATGGGAGCGCTACGATCTGCTCCGGAACGCGGCACAGAGCCCGCAGCGGATCGCGACCATACCGCTCATCGCGGATCCGCCGCGGAGCCTGTACGTGCTCGATCTCCGCGACCGTCGCTTCCTGGTGAACCAGGACTACGCACTTTGGTTCGGGCTGAAGGAAGTTCGGCCGTTGATCAGGGCTCAGAGGGAGGACGCGAAAGCGACCAACTGATCGGCGAAGCGCTTCCACGAAAGCTCTTCGCGCAGTTCCGCGATCCGCGCCCGATAAGCCGCGCCTCTTCCTGATGCATGGAAGCCCGCGATGGCCTCGGCGATGGCTCCTGCTCCGGGCCGCGGAACGATCAGGCCGGTGCGATCGTGCTCCACTGTCTCCTTCAAGCCGCCAACGTCCGTTGCGATCACAGGCGTGCCGAAATGATACGCGATAGCCGTGATCCCGCTCTGTGTAGCGCTCTTGTAGGGCAGCACCACCGCATCCGCCGCGCTGAAGAACATCGGGACCTCCTGGTCGGCGATGTAACGGACATGGTCGACCACGCGGTCCTTCAAACCGTGCCGGGCGATGGCATCATGGTACTTCGCCATATCACCGTAAGGCTCACCGGCGATCACGAGCACGTGATCCGGAGGCAGCTTGGCCATCGCATCAATGAGCAGGTCCAGTCCCTTGTAGTCCCGGATGAAACCGAAGAAGAGCGAGACTTTCCGGTCATCAGTGATGTCCAACTTCCTGCGCGCTTCCGACATCGGTAACGGCGCGCCGAAGTGATCATAGAGCGGGTGTGGCAGCAGGATCACGTTCGCGTCGGGTCGAAGGCTGAGCAGATCCGCTTTCACCTTGTCGCTCATCGCCACGAAGGCATCGTTGCGCTTCAGGAAGTAGCGCGTGAAGGCCGTGTCGAAGAAGCGCTTCTCGTGCGGGATCACGTTATCCAGTATCGTAAGGGCCTTCACCCCGCGTTTCCTCAAGGCCCCGGAAACAGAACCGAGTGACGGCCCGAAGAAGCTCATCCAGTACTTCATCAACAACACCTCCGGCTTGTCCTTCGCCATCCTTCGTGCCGCGCTCGGCCAGCTGAACGGCCCGATGCTGCTCACCACCCTCGGCGCGTTGATCGGGTCTGCGATATCCTCGGCGGTCACCATCTGCGTTTTCCCCGGGAACAATCTTTCCGGGTACTGGGTGGTGAACGTGTAAGGCGAAACCACGTGCCCCTGCATTTCGAGTTCGCGCATCAACCGCGCATTGAACTGCGCGATACCACCGCGGAACGGATGGAAGGTGCTCAGGTAAGCGAACTTCACGGCAGTGCCTTGCGCTCCACGCGTATCCGGTCCATTACCGCGCTCACCTCGATGTCCAGCATGCAGCTGCGCGAGCGCGAACAGGCGTTACCGTAATAGCAGTCGCAACCGCTGGTCGGCTGGATGATGGTGCCGCGGCCGTACAGGTGGAATTCGTGCGCGTTGAAGATGTTGTTGAAAAGGACGAGCCGTTTGCGCAGCGCGATGGCGATGTGCATCATCATGCTCACCTGGGTGATCACGATATCCGTGTTCGCCGTGATGGCGAAGAACTCGCGCAGGGAATGATGACCGGGATAGAAACAGCCCGTGTTCCCCGCGTACCGTTTGTTCAGTTCGTCCTCCTGCTTGCCGCCCAGCACCACCGGGAAGAAGCCTTCGGCCTGAAGAGCGGTGATCAGCGCCGTCCAACGCTCTTCCGGCCATAGGCGTGTGGTCCAGCGGTCGCCACAACCCGTGTTCAACCCGACGATGGGTTTGCCCTCGGCCTTCGCACGCATGCTCTCCCACTTCACGGCAAGCGCCGGATCCACGTCCAGCTGGTACTCTTCGCCCTGGAAATCGAGGTGACAGACCTCGAAGATCTCCTCCAGGTAGTTCTTCGTGTTGGCCTGGCTGCGACCATCGAACAGACCGGTCACCAGCTTGTGCATGGCCTTCGGCGTGGCCGCATCGATGTGCCCGTCCTTCAGCGTGAAACCGAATTTCTCCGTGCTCTTCACATCGCGCAGCAGCGCACAGGCCTCCACCTCCTTGTCCAGGTTGATGGCGATGTCGTACACACCGTTCCGCACCCGTTCCAGCCCGACCAGGTCATAAGCGAGTACTTCGTCAGCCCCGATCTCCTTACCCGCCTTCGCACGCGGCACGACATCCGGACTTTGGGTGATCCAGGTGATGCGGGCATTGGGCCATAACCTCCGGAAACGCACAAGCAATGGCGACGTCCGGATCACATCTCCCAAGGCGCCCAGCTTGATGATCAGGATGCGCCGGGCTGGCACCTCGTACACAGGGCAACCCTCGCACTCGTAGCCGTGTGCCTTGTTCGGCATGCACGGGATGTGCCCCCGGAAGTGACGGCAATCAGAATGGATGATCGGTGTGGACATGGACCGTGCTGCCATTGGCGGGGCCGCAAATATGGCGGTCCGCCCGGCCCCTTGGCAGACTCCTTGCCCCCGGCGCCGCGTTACTTTCGCAGCCGCCTGAAAATGACCCGTCGCCCGACCCTTCTTCTCGCCGCCCTCAGCCTGGCTGTTGGCGCCTCGGCACAACCGCCAACCCCGATCAACCAGAAGGACGCCCAAGGCCGCAAACAAGGCCCGTGGGAGAAGACCTGGGCCGATAGCCAGCAGCCACGTTACAAGGGCCAGTTCAAGGACGACAAGCCTGTGGGCACCTTCACCTACTACAGTACGGCGGGCAAAGTGGAAAGCACGGTCGCCCACTACCCCACGGGCGCGGCTTCACACGCGAAGCACTTCCACCCGGACGGGAAATTGATGGCCGAAGGGCGTTACGTGGGTGAGCAGAAGGACAGCGTTTGGAACTATTACGACGTTACCGGAGCGCTGCGCAGCACCGAGCGGTGGAAGAACGGGAAGTTCCACGGCGATCAGGAGGCCTTCTTCCTGAACGGCCAACCGGCCGAACGATGTACGTGGAAGGAAGGCAAGCGCAGTGGACCCTGCCAGCAATTCTTCGACAATGGCCAGGTGCGCACCAGCACGACCTACGTGAACGATGAGGCGCATGGCCCGAGCCTGGTCTTCACCGAGGACGGCAAGAAGGAGATCGAAGGCGAGAACGTGAAGGGCCAGCGGGAGGGATTGTGGAAGCACTACAACACGGACGGTTCCGTGCTCATGCAGATCCTCTATGCCAAGGACAAAGTGGTGAAGGAAAAAAAGGAGAACGGCACATTCCGCACGTTCTATCCGGACGAGCAATTGATGTCGGAGGAAACCTACAAGCAGGGCAAGCGTGAAGGAAAGTTCACCGAGTACCATGACAATGGCCGCTGGGTGCAGCAACCCGCCAAGCTGGGCCCCCAAGGGGCGGAGAAAAGCGAGACGGAGCGCGTGCTGGAAGGACAGACCAAGAAACGCGAGGGGACCTACAAGAACGACCTCCTGGAAGGCGAAGTGAAGGAGTGGGATGAGAAGAACAAGCTGGTGAGAACGGCTGTGTACAAAGCGGGAATAGAACAATAGATGACCATTGTCGGTTGTCGGGTTGCCGACGCCGGACCGACAACCGCCAACCGGCAACTGAACTTGAGCAAGCACGGACGCATATTGGTAGCCATGAGCGGTGGCGTGGACAGCAGCGTCACCGCGATGATGCTCCATGACCAGGGCCATGAGGTGATCGGCGTAACGATGAAGACCTGGGACTATGCGGAGGCCGGGAACGGAAAACGCATAACCGGTTGCTGCGACCTGGACAGCATCAACGACGCGCGTGAACTGGCGGTGAGCCGTGGCTTCCTGCACATCATCCTCGATATCCGCGAGGAGTTCGGCAGCAGCATCATCGGCAATTTCACCAACGAATACATGGCCGGGCGAACGCCCAACCCCTGCGTGCTCTGCAACACCTTCATCAAGTGGGAGGCGCTCCTGAAGCGCGCCGACATGATGGACTGCGAACTGATCGCCACCGGACACTATGCGAACGTGCGCGAGGAGAGCGCGCGCTGGATCGTGAGCAAGGGCCGCGACGAGAGCAAGGACCAGAGCTATGTACTCTGGGGACTGGAGCAGAAGAACCTTGCTCGCACCCGTTTTCCCATCGGTGGGTTCCGCAAGGCCGAGATCCGGGAAATGGCGGCCCGCAGCGGCTTCGATAATCTCGCCAAGAAGAGCGAGAGCTACGAGATCTGCTTCATCCCTGACAATGACTACAGGGGCTTCCTGAAGCGCAAGATGCCCGCCGCCTTCGAACAACTCGCCCACGGGAAGCTCGTGGGCACCGACGGGACCGCCTTGGGCGAACACGATGGGTACCCTTTCTTCACCATCGGCCAGCGCAAAGGGCTTGGCATCGCCACCGGGAAACCCATGTATGTAACGGACATCCGCCCCGAAACGAACACCGTGGTGCTCGGCGACAAGGAAGACCTCAACAAGGAGACGGCCTGGGTACGCTCCCCGAACTTCCAGAAGGTCCCCGCGTTGAGCGGTGAAATGGAGGCCACGACCAAGGTGCGGTACAAGGACAAGGGCACGCCGAGCACGATCAGTGTGACCGGTCAACACGTCCGTGTGGACTTCCACGCGCCCGTGGGAGGCATCGCACCCGGGCAGAGTGCCGTCTTCTATGACGGGAACGACGTGATCGGTGGCGGTTTCATCGATCGTGAACCCAGCAACACATGAATAACAGCAACCACCTCCTGCTCACCCTGGCGATCGCCGGTGCATTCTCCGCGTGCAAGAAGGACGACGCCGGCGAGGTCGACCTGGGGTACGACTACTTCCCGCAGAACATCGGTCACTGGGTCGAGTACAAGGTGGACAGTATCCGGGTGAAGCTCGTCCCCGGCGGCCTCGACACCACCGTGTACACCTATCCGCTGCGCGAAATGCTGGTGGAGGATCTCACCGACGGCGAGGGGCGCGCGTGCCAGCGCGTGGTGCGCTACCTGCGCGACGACAACAACACCTGGTTGCCCAAGGACGTGTGGTGGCAGACCCGCGACAATGTCCGCGCCGAACGTTCCGAAGAGAACCTGCGCCGTGTGAAGCTCATTTTTCCGCCCCGCGCCGGCACCGAATGGGATACCAACGCCCCCAATACCGACGATGAGTTCGAACTGGAGTACGAAGACATCGATCAGCCCATCACCATCAACGGGCTCACGTTCGAGAAGACGGTGAGCGTGGTCAGCACGTTCGAGGACAACTTCGTCCAATCAAGGCATTACGAGGAGCGCTATGCGAAGGGCGTCGGCATGATCACGCACGAGATGGACAGCGTGAACCATGAATGGAACTTCCAGACGAATACGTGGAACAGCTACGACCGCTGGTATGTGAAATACACGGTGACGGGCTACGGGAACTGAACCGGCCATGTTGCGGGCGGCACTCCTTTCCGTTGGCCTCCTCCCGACCCTGGCCACCAATGCGCAAACGGCTCCGGCTACCTACTGGGTCCGATTCACGGACAAGGCGTCCACGCCATTTTCCATTGAAGCGCCGCAGGACTTCTTGAGCCCGCGCTCCATCGCTCGCAGAGAAAAACAGGGCATCGCCATCGAGGAGAGCGACCTGCCTGTGGATCCGTCCCACATCAGCGCACTGCTCGCAGCAGGACAGTTCCAGCTCCACACCGTGAGCAAGTGGTTCAATGCCGTGACGATCGTGAGCACGGATACGCTCGCGTTGGACACGATCACTTCGCTGCCCTTCGTAAGCGAGATGCGGTGCCTGCATCCTGGCGTGGGCCACGGACCGCGGATCGGCGACAAGTTCCCGTCGTTGAAGCTTGCCACGGAGAGCGCCACGTTGGACGAGACCTACGGCGCTTCACTGCGCGCGATCTCCATGATGAACGGGCACCTCCTGCACGAACTGGGTGGCGCACGGGGGGAGGGTATGCTCATCGGCATACTCGATTCCGGTTTCGAACGCGCGGACTCCATGGCCGCCTTCAACGAGCTGCGAGACCGGGATGGCATCCGCCTTACCGCCGACATCGTTTGTCCCGGCTGCAACATCTATCAACAGCATTGGCATGGACGCTCCGTGCTTTCCGTGCTCGCGGGCATGCTTCCGGGCAAGCTCATGGGCACGGCCCCGAACGCTGATTACGTCCTGTTGAGGACCGAGGACACGAACTCGGAATACCCCGTGGAAGAGGACAATTGGATCCGTGGTGCGGAGGTGGCCGACAGCATCGGCTGCGATGTGCTCAACACCTCCCTCGGATACACGGCGTTCGACGACAGCACCATGGACCACACACGGGCCGACCTCGATGGCCTGACCACGCGCATCAGCATCGCGGCGGGCATGGCATCGCGCAAGGGGATGATCCCCGTGCAGAGCGCCGGTAACAGCGGCACCAGTGCATGGCGGTTCATCAGCGCCCCAGCGGATGCCATCGACATCCTCAGCGTCGGGGCCGTCGACGAGGACCGCTCCGTAGCGGACTTCAGTTCGCGCGGTCCCTCGGTGGATGGCCGGGTAAAACCGGACGTGTGTGCCGTCGGGCTTGGCACCATCGGCGTGTCAGGCAGCGGTGATGATATCGACCACATCAACGGAACATCCTTCTCTTCACCGCTCGTTTGCGGACTCACGGCCTGCTTGTGGCAGCTGCATCCTGACCGCACCGCCCACGTCATCATGGACGCGGTCCGGAGGAGCGCCTCACATTTCCATGAACCGAACGACAGCATAGGCTATGGCATCCCGGACTTCTGGCGGGCCCATCTGTTGCTCGGCGGCAATGACCTCACAGGCCTCCAAGCGCCCGCGTTCTTCAACGTTTATCCCCTTCCCTTTTCCGATGCCCTCAACATCGAGCTCTTCACCGGGGAAGCCAGAGAACTGACCATCGATCTCTCGGATGTTTCCGGCCGCGCGGTGTTCTCCCGCAGGATCGCTTTGGAGCCACGCATCTACCAGCAGCTACGATTGGAGGACGCGGTGCTTACCTCATTGACCAACGGCCAATACACGTTGAGGGCCTCGCTCGACGGCCGTGCGGAAATGACCAGGGCGCTCGTGAAAGTCCCTTGATCAGCGCTTCCGACGGACCAGGTAGAGCACGCCGTTCATATCGTCCGTGAACCAGAAACTGTTCTCGTCGCGCATGCGCACATCGCACGGTCGGCCGTACCGTTCGCCATCACGCAGGAACCCATCCACGACCTTCTCGGGCGGATAGCCCGGCCTCACCCGCACGATCGCGTATCCCTTGCCCATCTTCACCACGCTGCTTCCGTGCAAAGCCACCACAAAACTGTTCTTCAACCGTTCGTCGGCGGATCCGGTGAACAGATCGAAGCCAAGGGGCGCGGTATGCGGGCCGAGCGCGGCGTACGCCTTTTGCGCAGGACGGAGACGCATGTTCGGCTTCGCGAACGCCGTATCCATCAACACCTCATTCCCCGACTGATAGAAATAAGGCCAGCCGTAGAAACCGTCCTCCACGACATGATGGAGCTTGTCTTCGGGCGCCTCGGTGCCGTACTGGTCGCTGCCCATGTCCGTGGCGAAGAGCTCGCCCAGGACCCATTTCAACCCCACCGCATTGCGCAGGCCGCTGGCGTAAATGCGCTGGTTCCTGCCGTCCGGATCCATTTCCAGTACCGTCGCCCTTACATCCTCCTTCTCGATGCAGGCGTTGCAGCTGCTTCCGATGCTCACATAGAGCTTGTTCCCGTGGAATGCCAGGCTGCGTGTAAGATGCCATCCGCCATACTTGTAGTTCAGGCCATAGTTCGGGAACGTATCGATGGTCGTTGGTGGCTCAGCGGGCATGGTGTCCCCCGCATGGAACGGATAGCGCAGCAGGTTGTTCGTGGTAGCCACGTAGAGGAATGTGTCCATGGCCGACGAGTAGAAGGCCACCTGGTTCGGATTGCGCAGACCATCGATGAACACGTGATGTCCGTTGAAGCGCGCGCTGTCCTCGTTCCACCCATCAAGGATGTGCACTTTGCCTTTTTTGTTGTCCGTGAGGTCATGCATGTCCGTGATGAACAACCGCCCATCCGGCGACGGGGTGATGAAGCGCAGTCGTTGCATGCCCTCGGCGGCGACCCGTATCTCATAGCCTTCCGGAACCATCAGATCGAACTCCACGCCCTTGGCCAGGCTCACATGGGCGGGAACAAGGTCGATCGGTCCTCGGGCACCGAATGCCGCGGTATCCGCCCGCATCATGTCAATTGCGCTCAATTGCTCCGTGGCCGGGGGCACCACGGTCGTGTCAGCGACGGGTCCTGGCACAGGGGTTTTATCCGACGATCCGCCGGTGCAGGCCAGCAGGGCGATCAATCCCAGGCGAGGAAGGATGCGTGGGTCCATATGGATCGGACCAAATTAGCCGTGTGCGCTTGACATCCTCTCTTTCCCCGGCACTGGTGGAGCACGCCTATCGTCGGGGCCTGTTCCCCATGGTGCATGACGACGGGGAATCGTATTGGCACGACCCGGACCCGCGCGCGGTGTTCCGTCTGGACCGGACCCGGCCCAATGCCCGCTTGCGCTCATATGTCCGGACCCGCGGATACCACTGCACGATCGATCGATGCTTCGAGCAGGTGATGCGCGCCTGCGCTGAGCGCGAAAGCACATGGATCGATGAGGAGATGATATCCGTCTATACCGCCCTGCACCGTTCAGGAAAGGCGCATTCGGTGGAGACCTGGCAGGCCGGCATGTTGATCGGCGGCATCTATGGCGTCGCGCTCGGTGCCGCGTTCTTCGGGGAGAGCATGTTCAGCCATGCCGACAACGCGAGCAAGACCGCCTTCCATCACCTGGCCGCGCATCTGCGAACGCGCGGGTTCCTCCTGTTCGACTCGCAGTACATCAACGACCACACGCGCTCGTTGGGTGCCATTGAACTGCCGAGGGCCGAGTTCCGATCATTGCTCGCCCTGGCCGTCGAAAGCCCTGATCTCTTCTGAGCTGTCATTCGATACGGCTTGTTGCCGCGCGCCGTGCTCAGGCGGGCCCTGGACACGCGGCCGAATGTTCCACGACCGTGATGCCGATCAGCGATTGTCCAGCCGTTGCTCGAACAGTGTGTACGAACCGTACGGATCAGCGCCGAACATGACGCTGCGACGGGCCGAGGTATTGTCCTCGTGCATGAAGGCATGGATGACGCTGGTGAATCCCAGCTCAACAGCCGATTGTTCCAGCTTGCGGAGGAGGTGCGTACCCAACCCGGAAGGCGCATCCTTGCGACGAGCTGTACTCTTCACGATCAGGCCGGTGCGGTCCTCGCTGAACATGTCCGGAATGCCCAGGATGTAACCGAGCAACCTCTCCTGCTTGTCCATGGCCAGCAGGACGAGACGCGGAACGAGCAACTGGCCCAAACGGTGGTACTTCATCACGAACTCCTCCACGCTGATCGGCGAGTAGAGGAAATGGTCCCTGAACGCTTCGATGCTGAATTGCCCGATGAGCGCCAGTTCCTGCACCAACCGCGCCTTGTTCAACGGCCTGATCGTGATGCCAGAAACGGCGAGATCCTCGTCCTTGAACCGGATGGCCAATTGATCCACGACCAATTCCCGATCGATACGTGAAACATACCGCGCCAGCGGCGTGAACCCCTCGGCCTTCCATTGCAGTGGGTAGTACGCATGGTGGTAAGGCTCCATGTAGAAACGCGGTCGGTCGTTGGCATCGCTGAAACGATAGCTGTTCCACGTATTGCCCTCCATGGGACCGATCAACCGGGCGATCCGGTACTTGCGAGCGAGGGACCTGACCTCATCGAAAATGGCCCGCGCTACCTCGGGGTCGTTGATGCATTCGTAGCTGCCCACCATGGCTGTGCGGGGGTCCGCGAGCACCGCACCCGTATCGAAATAAAAAGCGCAACGCCCCACCGGGATGTCATTGCGCAACACCACGACACATGCGGAGAGGTGCTTTTCGTCCGGCTCGTGCCCACCCTTGGAACGCGGACCGCCCAGGTCATAGCAGTTCGACACCACCTCCATGAACCGGTCGAAATCCGGAGCGCCAGGAAGGGTGATCAGGGTGCGGAGCGAGGGCATCAGAAGTCGGAAAAACGGGCTTCTCGAACGCCAATATCGCTCTTGCGGCGCTTGGAATGATCAGATCGTCACATCCATTGTGCGCAACGGCTGACGCTGATACTGTGGAAGCCGCGACCAGCAAGGCCGATACGGCGAGCGCGGTCGCCCCCCCCATGCACCAGGAAAGGACCAGGACAACGGGTCATCCTGAGGGACCCTGAGGTTCCGGGCAAGCCCCTGAGGCCTGAAGGCTTGTGGGAACGCAAGGGCCGCTACCGGCCGATCTCAACGGCACGGGATGTAGCCGGAAGGACCAAGGAAGCCGGATCCCACTGGGTTTGGCGCTTCTGCGGTCGGGGCGCTCCCCACTTGAAGGACTACCCGATCTTCGCCCCTTGATGAGGCCGTTCATATCCTGCCGCTCCTGCAGATCCTGGTGGGCTGTGCCGCTGTTCGTTCTGGCGTGTGCGGCACGGGCCCAAAGCGGGACCTCCTTGACAGTGACGGTCATCCTGAACGAGCCTGAGGCCGGGGGGGTGCTGCACGTCGCCTTGTGCCCGAACAAGCACGCGTACGACACGGAAGAAGGTTGCTCCGTGCTGGATCTGGATGCGATCGGGCACGCAGTAACCGGTACTTTCCAGGGCCTGGCGACCGGTTCCTGTGCGGTAAAGGTCTTCCATGACATCAACCGGGATGGCGAACTGAACACCAGCTGGATCGGCTGGCCCCAGGAACCCTATGGCTTCAGCAATGATGCGCCCGTGAACATGGGCCCACCCCCATTCAAACTGGCGATGATCACCCTGAAGGAAGGCGCGAATCATACGCGGATCGCCCTTCGCTGATCCTGTACCCCGTTCCGCACAAGGGCAACCTTCCCGCTCCCGCCACGACTATCTTCACAACCTGTCATGCCCGAACCACGCACCCAGACCGCACCGCTTCCCCGGACATCCAGAATTCCTCCGGAGGCCGAGGCAGCAGTTCCGCCGTTCCGGGTGCTTCGGGCGGTTTCCGAGAATACCCGGATGATGAGCGTGAGCCTTCGGGAACTCATCGCGCAGAAGCGGTGGGTGTTCCTGGCCATGGCCATCGCCTGTGTCATTTCTTCCTGGGTCTACTGGGTCAACCCACCCATGTATTCCTCGACCGTTTCGTTCTATGTGCTGGCCCCACCCGTGTCCGACAAGGACAAACCGATCTATCTCTCGCTCTACACGGACCCCGTCACCCTCCGCCACATCGCAACCTCCACTGCGATGTACGATCATCTCATCGACAGGTTCGACCTGCAACAGCACTATGGCGTTCCGAAAGGCACGCCCGACGAGCGGGCCATCCTGCACCAGATGCTGCAGGTACGCGTCGGCGTGGACCTGCGGGAATCAGAGGTGGTGGCCGTGCAGGTGCTGGACAAGGAGCGCACGATGGCGGCCGCTCTGGCCAATGAGGTTTACGCCGCTTCCGATTCGATGCTGCGTGCCGAACAACAGGCCCAGCTCGACGCGCAGATACGCGTCTATGACCAGGTGATCGACAGCATGGAGATCCTTGCGCAGATCGGCTATACGAAGCTGATGCGATCGGCCGAAACCCTCAAAGACCTGCGCAAAGGCAGCAGCGAGGGCATGCGCAGCGAACGTGCGGAGGCCCTGGAATACGCATTGATGGATGCGGCGGATCAGGTCGCCTCGATCAACCAGGACCTCGTGGTTGAACGTCGGAACCACGCCAATCTCCTGGTGATGGCCCGCGACATGGGATCAGGTCCTGTGCGTTTGAGGTCCAAAGCCATCGAAGACCTCGGCCCCACACCGTTGTGGCGTTCGATCCAATGGATCGTGACCATCACCGTTGCCGCAGGCGTCGTATCGACCTTGCTGCTTCTGTTGATCATCGAAACATGGATGACGCCGGTGCCCGCGCCGGTACAGCTGCGCCGGTGACCGATCAGCGAGCACGCCGGTCGATCACCGGAACCACGCTCTGCCGCTGGGAGAGATAGCGCTGATAAACGCCCGAGTAGCGAACGCGGTGCTCGAGCACCTCGTCGGCCCTGCCGCTGGCGACGATCAATAGTTCACAGGCCTCGCGCAAGCCATGATGGCCGCCGTCGCATGCGGTGATCGCATCCGCGCAGCCCATGGTCGCGCCCTCGAACCACGGTGATGCCTTGCGACCGATGAGCACACGCATCCCGCAGCGCTCCGCCACGGGCAGGTCCAGAACATCGTCGAAGAAGAAAGCGACCTCCTCGGCGCGCAAACCGTGGGTCACAAGGAAAGCATCGAAGGCCTCGGGCTTGTTCGTATAGCCCATGTAGCAGGCATGGAAACGCTCCCGCTGCGCGAAACGCTCGGCGTAGGCATTGTGCTGCCCCGTAATGATCCCCGCTGTGGGCAGGCGCTCCCCGTTCTTCAGCCATAGTGCGAACCGCAACAGGTTCACACCCATGCTGTCCACTTCGCTGAATGGACTGCCGCCCTCCGCATCCTTGAAGCCGTTGTTGAACACGCCGTCCCAGTCGAAGAGCACAGCCTTGATATCCGCGCACTTCGCCAGGAACTCTTCCCTGTCGGCAATGAGCCGTGTGCCCAGGTCGAGAAAAGGAATGAGGTCCATCGCGGAGAGGTGTCAGTTGTCGGTTGTCCGTCCTCCTTGAAGGGTCCAACGACCTACAACCTCGGCATTCTGTTGGGCAGTGCCTCGGATGATCGGATGGGAACTCATTCGAACACGCTATTGGTCCTTGGCTGAAGTCAGGATCTTCTCGATCTGGACAATGTAATCGTCGAAGTAGACGTGCCCCTTCTTTACCGGAAAACTGAACCTGCTCAAGCGATATCCTCCAATGGACCTGGTCAACAGCAAAAGATGGTCTTCGCCTTCAGAAAGATGAACCGGACAAACAGCGTGGGGCTCTTCCCCTTTCGCTTTCCCGGAGATCTTTTCACCCGCTTCAAGATCACCCTTCAGGCACCTAGCGATGGTCAGGTCGAATGTCTCCAGCCCTTGGTAGCCCTCTGTCGAATGAACCGCATGGTCGACGGTCGCGATAACCACAAGGTCGTACTCGCTGAAGTCATTTACAGGGTATATGGGCCCAAGGATCGCAGACTTGCAAGCCACGGTGATGATGTATGTCACCGCTGCAAGAAAGAGTATGGTCAGAGCTCTCTTCATTGACCATGACGGGGATGGACTACCCCGCGATCGCCTTCATCATGTCCTGGATGTCCAGCATGCCGAGCTGCTTGCCGTTCTCGCTCACGCTGATCGTGTCCACCTTTTTCTCCTTGAAGAGCTTCTGGGCTTCATCCAGGAGCGCCTCCGGGCCGATCGTGATGGGTTCGTTGAAGGACAAGGTGCTGAGCTTCTTCGCCAGGAACTTGTTGCCTTCCTTCTCGATGCCGCGGCGCAGACCGCCATCGGTGAAGACACCCTTGTTCTTCCCTTTCGCATCCGCGACCATCACCGCGCCGAAACCGTGCTTGGTCATCTCAACGAGCGCCTCCTGCACGGTGGCGCTGTCCTTCACCACCGGGTTGCTGCGCGAGAGCACGTCCTTCACCTTCATCGTGATGAGGCGGGTGTGCTCGTAGAACTGCTGCGTGCCCAGCTGGGTCATGTGGTTGTCGGTGAGCTGCTTCATCAGCTTCCAAGGCACCGTGATCGTGTGTACCCCGATGGTGACCGCGTTGCGGACGTGTTCCACCGTACGCACGCTGCTGAACATGATCTTGCTGTCGTAGCCGTAGTAGTTCACGGCCTCCACGCACTGCTGAACAAGGCTGAGAGCATCGTGGCCCTGATCCTGCAAGCGGCCCACCAAAGGGCACACATAAGTGGCACCGGCCTGCATCGCCATGTAGGCTTGCTGCAGCGTGTACACGAGGTGCACGTTCACCATGATGCCCTCGTTGCGCAGCATACGGCACGCGCGCAGACCTTCGAGCGACACGGGGATCTTGAAGACGGTGGTCTCCTTCTTCAGGCCCATCTTCAATTGGCGCTTGGCCTCTTTCACCACTTCCTCGGCCGTTTCACCGAGCGCTTCCACCTGCAGGATGGGGACCTTCTTCGCCAGGTCCAGGATCATCTTGTCAATGTTCGTGACACCGCCACGGTGCATGAACGTGGGCGTGGTGGTGAGGCCGGTGAGGAAGCCGAGCTTGAAGGCTTCGTCGATCTCCTTGATGTCGGCGCTGTCGAGGTAGAGTTCCATGGTGCGGGGTGGTATCATTGGTCGACCCTGGGGGTCGACGGTACGGGTGCGATGATCAGGCGTTGGCGAGTTGGTGGCGGTGCTTCACCTCCACGGCGTGAAGATCCAGCAGGGGCTTGAGGAATTCCTCCAGGTCGTACACACAGAGCTGGCTGGCGGCGTCGCAGAGGGCCTTGCTAGGGTCGGGGTGCGTTTCGATGAACACGCCGTCCACACCGGCGGCCACACCGGCGCGGGCGATGGTGGGCATCACGTCGCGGTTGCCGCCGCGCGGGTCGGCGCTGGGGATGCCGTACTTGCGGATGCTGTGCGTGATGTCGAACACCACGGGGTAGCCGGTCCTCCGCATATGGTAGAAGGCACGCGGGTCCACGATCAGGTCGTTGTAGCCGAAGGTGTAGCCGCGTTCGGTGAGGATGATCCTGTCGTTGCCCACGCTCACACACTTCTCGGCCGGCTTGATCATGTTGTCCGGCGCCAGGAATTGCGCGTGCTTCAGGTTGATCACGGCGCCCGTCCTCGCGGCCTCGGTCACCAGGGTGGTCTGCATCACCAGGTAGGCCGGGATCTGCAGCACGTCCACCACCTCGGCGGCGGGCTTGGCCTGGCTGGGGTAGTGGATGTCGGTGAGAATGGGGAAGCCGAAATCCTTCTTGATGCGGGCGAGCACCTTCAGTCCTTCATCCAGGCCCGGGCCCTGGTAGAAGTCCACGCTGCTGCGGTTGTCCTTGGTGAAGCTGCTCTTGTAGATCACGGGCACCTTCATCCGCTCGCTCACCTCCTTGAGCTTCTCGGCGGTGCGCAGCATCACATCCTCCGTCTCGATCACGCACGGACCGGAGATGAGGAAGAGCTGGTCGCTGCCGCAGGCGATGTTACCGACGTGGACGGTCTTGGTCATGGTGGTTCGCTGCACGGAGGCGTGCAGCGGCGCAAAGGTAGCCGCGGCTGGCGAGCCGTCCGGCCTCACTCCACGGTGACGCGCAACATGCGCTTGCCATCGAGGATCCCCTCCAGGGTGTCGCCCACGGCGATGGGCCCCACGCCGGCCGGTGTGCCGGTGAACAGCAGGTCGCCCGGTTCCAGGGTGATGAAGCGCGACACGTACGCGATGAGCTCGTGGACGGGGAAGAGCATGTCGCGTGTGCGACCGCGCTGCACGAGGGTCCCGTTGCGCAGAAGCTCGATCTGGAAGCTCTGCAGGTCGGTGGCGCTGGTCATCGGCAGGTGCACGTCGCCGATCACGGCGCTGTCGTCGAAGGCCTTGGCCTTCTCCCAGGGCAGCCCTTTGGCCTTGAGGTCGTTCTGGATGTCGCGCGCGGTGAGGTCGAGGCCCAGGGTGTAGGCGCTGATCATGCCCGGGGCCATGGCGGCCGGGATGTCCTTGGCGTAACCGTCCAGCACGCACACCAGCTCCAGTTCATGGTGGATGGTGCCCAGGTGGGTGGGGAGCTTCAGCGGCCGGCCGGGGTGGGCGATGGCCGTGAAGGGTTTGAGGAAGAAGACCGGCTCCTCCGGAGGGGCGTTGCCCAGCTCACGGGCGTGGTCACCGTAGTTGCGGCCGATGCAGATGCACTTCATGCGGTGGGGGCGGTTGGTACGGTGGTTCGGTCGGTGAGGGCGTTCAGCCGACGCTGTTCAGGTCCTCCAAGGCCTTCCGCATCACCGCCAGGGTGCTGCCGGGCAGTTCGGCCTTGGTCATGAGCCATTGCAGGTAGCCGGGGTCGTTGCGGCCGATGGACTCCAGCGGCCAGCCCCGGTATTTGCCGAAGGTGAGGCAGACCTGGCCGTTCTGATCGAAGGCCAGCTTGCCGGCGGCATCGGGGCTGCGCTGGCGGTCGCCGCTGAACTCGCCCAATTGATCCACATCCGCAGGCAGGTCACCATACCGGTCCAGTTGGGCCAGCAGCACATCGGCGGTGGCCTCCACGTCCGACAGGGCGTCGTGTGCGCCTTCATGGTCCCGGCCGCAATAGAAACGCAGCGCGGCGCTCAGGTCGCGCGGCTCCATGCGGTGGAAGATGCGTTGCACGTCCACGATGCGCAGCGAGGACGTGTCCCAGCTGCGGCCCACGCGGTGGAGTTCCTCGGCGAGGAAGGGCACATCGAACCGGATCACGTTGAAGCCCGCCAGGTCGCAACCATCCAATGCGGCGAGCACCTCATCGGCCACGGCCTCCAGCGGGGGCGCATCGGCGACCATGGCGTCCGTGATGCCATGCACGGCCGTGGCCTCCGAAGGGATGGGCATGCCGGGGTTCACAAGGCTCTGCCAAGGCTGCCGGCGGCCGTCGGGGGCCATGCGCACGATGCCGATCTGCACGATGCGGTCCTGACCGATGCGGGTGCCGGTGGTCTCCAGGTCGAAGAACGCCAGGGGCCGGTGCAACAAAAGGCGCATGTCCGCAAGTTGATCAGAAAAAAAGCCCCCCGGAGGTCCGGGGGGCTTTCAAGTTGTCCACAGCAGCGCGGATCAGCGCGTCTTCAGCTTGACGTACTGGAACTTGCCGTACTTCTCGGTGTTGATGTAATCGCCCTTGTACGCCGGGCCCTGCACCAGGGAATTGATGGCCTCGATGAAGATGACATCGGCGTTCTTGCCCTGGGCCTGGACGGCCTCGATGAGGCGTTTGCGGGCGTCGTCCATCCGCTGCCGGCTCAGGTTCTCGTTGGTGCCGAAGGTCCTGGTGGGCACTTTGGAGGCGCTGGCCTCGATGACGATGGTGGCCTTGCCGTTCTTGTCGATCAGCCCCACCACGGTATCGATGAATCCCTTCCAGTCCGTCTCGGCCTGGTCGATGTCCTTCTTGTTGTACTCGTAGTACTTGGCGAATTCGGCCGCGTAGCTGGCGTCGGGCATGGTGTGGGTCTTGCCCTTCTCCTTGAGCTGCGCATCGGTGAGGTACTCCTCCGGCTTGGCCTTCTCGCCCGACTTGGCAGGTTCGCCCTTCTCCTTGCTGCCCGGAGGCGAGCCTTT
>CAZYPC010000027.1:36384-50855 GCA_964649165.1 uncultured Chryseobacterium sp. | reverse complement strand
CCGTACTCGTTGTCGTACCAGCCCATCACCTTCACCAGGTCGCCCACCACGCTGGTGAGCTGCGCGTCGAAGATGCAGCTGTGCGGGTCGCCGACGATGTCCACGCTCACGATCGGGTCCTCGGTGTAGCGCAGGATGCCTTTCATCGGGCCGTCGGCGGCTTTCTTGAACGCCGCGTTCATCGCTTCGGGCGTCGGGATGTTCTTCACGCGGCAGGTGATGTCGGTGATCGATCCGTCCGGTACGGGCACACGGATGCCGCCTCCGCCGAGCTTGCCATCGAGCTCGGGGAAGATGCGCGTGATGGCCTTGGCCGCGCCGGTGGTGGTGGGCACCATGCTCACCGCCGCGGCACGCGCACGACGCAGATCCTTGTGCGGCGCATCGTGCAACCGCTGATCACCGGTGTAGCTGTGTACGGTGGTGATGAAGCCGCTTTCGATGCCGCACAGGTCCTGCACGACCTTGATCATGGGCGCAGCGCAGTTGGTGGTGCAACTCGCGTTGGAGAGCATGTCTTCGGTGCCATCGATCAGGTGATCGTTCACACCGAGCACCACGCTCTTGATCGCGCTCTCCTTCGCAGGTGCGCTCATGATCACGCGGCGGGCACCTGCTTTCAGATGCGCTGAGGCGAGATCACGCGTGAGGAAAAGACCGGTGCTTTCGATCACCGTGTCGATGCCGAGCTCCTTCCAAGGCAACATGGACGGGTCCTTCGCGGCGAATGCCAGGATCTTCCGGCCACCGAGCATCAGGTGTTTCTCATCGTAGCCGACATCCTCCTGAAAAACCCCGTGGACCGAATCGTACTTGAAGAGGTGCGTCAGCGTGTGCGTATCGGTCAGGTCGTTCACCGCGACGAGTTCGATGTCACGGCGATCCAAGAGCAGACGTGCCGTCACCCGGCCGATGCGGCCGAACCCGTTGATGGCGATGCGTATCGGTGCGTTGTTCCCCATGTTGTGTGTCCTGCCGGTATGCCCCGGAAGGCGGCAGCAAAGAAAAGCCCCGCAGCGCGCGCTGCGGGGCTTTTCTGACGTCGAGCGCGGAACGCTATCGCGCGATGACCAATCGTCCGGAACTACGTCCTTCAGCACTGCGCACCTCCACGATGTATGTTCCGTTGGACAGGTTCTGAACGTCCATCGGCACGTTCTGGCGCGCTGCCGTCAGGTTCTTCCGGGTGATGGTCCTGACCAAAGATCCGTTCAGGTCATAGACGTTCACCGTAGCGTCGCCCTGTCTGGCGAGCGTGAAGCTGACGGTGCTCAAGGTATTGGCCGGGTTGGGCACCAGCAACAGGTCGTTCACACTTCCAACGGTTCCCTGATCGATCGGTCGGATGCCCACCAAGGCTTCCGTGCGGAAGATGCCGCGCCCATGGGTTCCGGCATAAATGACCCCGGGGTTGGAAACGAAATCCGGGCCGTTCGGGTGGTTCTGCCAGTCCCAGGTCTGTTGGCGCATCGCGAAGACGGGTACGCCTTGAAGACCGTTCGTCTGCATGGTCCACGTTTGGCCGGCGTCATCGGTCACCCACACGCCGAACTCTGTACCGACGGCGATCACGTTGCCATTCGACTTGTTGATGATCGCATCGTATGCCGGCATCTGCTCCAGTTCGCCGGGAACGTTCCAGATGTCCGTCCAATCACTGCTGGTAACGGAAGGCTCCAGGGCCACCGTCGTACGCTTGACCTTCCCGTTCGACCCGTAGCCTCCGAATGTGGCCACGAGGATGTTATTGTAGGTCGGATCCGGCGCCAGACCTGTCACCGGTTGTGATCCGCTGAGGATCTGCGTGCGCTGGAGCACATAGCCGGGGCTGTCCACCGACAGGGCGTTCAGCGTGTATGCCTGGTCGAAGCCCGAAACGCGGAAAACCTCCCCTTCGTAGGTCCCATAGAACAGCACATCTCCATCGTTGCTCCACTCCATGCAGGTGGTGCTCCCCCCCACATTGCTTACCAGCTTGGCCCACTGCGGCGTGGTATTGAAATTCAACGCTTCGCGCGTACCCCAGATGCCCTGGGTGCTCGTGAATCCGATCGCGAACATGCTGGTGATGCGATCCGTGAGCAACAAGGTATCCGAGCTCCAGGGACCGAAAATGGTGTCCGTAGCGGAGGGGTTCGTGTAGTCGCCATACTGTGTGATCGTCGCGAGCGAACCCAGGAACGGAACGGCGCGGGTCTGTCCGGGCAGTATCATGTCCCCGGCATCGATCGAGAACACCTTCTTCACCAGGTAGGGACTGTTCATGTCATGCGGATCCTCCCACAAGCGGAAGTTGGTGTAGAAGTCGCCCAAGCCGGCGCCGAGCTCCGAATCCGGATCCACCGGCACGTTGTCGTCATAGAACTCACCGGCATTGTTCCCGTGGTCGTTCGAACGGAAGATGTCGCCGTTATAGACGGAGGTGAAGAAGATGTTCGTGTCCAACTGGGAGAAATCCGCGTCGAAACCATCGCCGCCACCGATGCTGATGGCCTCGTTCGTGGTGTTGCCGTAACCGTCGATGAACTGCGTGCCGTTGTCCTGCGTTCCGCCGCCCACATTGCCCTTGGAGTTGTAGGCCACCGAGTAGAACTGGGTCACCGCGTAGTCACGATTGCATGCGTAGAAATTCTCGCCGCCGTTGGGCGATTTGAAGACCCCGCCGTCACATCCCACATAACCCGTGGACTCATCCGCGAAAACGATCTCGTGCACATCGGCATGTACACAGAAGAAACAGCCGGGGAAGAACCCTCCAGTGGCCAATTGTTGAGGCTGCCCGGTCAGGCTGGTCTTCCACAGTTCCACACCGCCCACCCAGATCTCCTCGGGGTGCCCTGGGCGTACCGCGATCGCATTATCATAAGTCCCTTGGTGGCTCACATCGCCGAAAATGTCCAGTTCCGGCACCGCGTCCGCGTTGCCCTGGATGTTGTGCGGCCAGATGCGCGCCCAGTTATCCCCATGATCGACGCTGTACCAGACGCCGGACATGCGGCCATTGCTTTGAGCGCCCAATGCGTACATGTAGTCGCCATTATCCGGTGAGATCGCCATCTCGAGACGGCCGACGTTGCTCTGGGGAAAGCCTGCGCCCGGTGTTCCATCCAACTTCTCGAAGCTCGCGCCGCCATCCAAGCTGCGCCAGCAGTCTCCTGCGGTACCCAGCGTGACCAGGATCTTCTGTCCATCACTGCTGATGTCCACATCGGTCACGTTCCCGTCGTCCCAGGAAGCCGTGGAGAAATCCGTGAGCGTTCCGTCGACAGAGTTGTAGAAACGACCGCCGGGGCCTGAAGAAGCGATGAGCAACCTGTTCGGATCGGTCGGGTGCGCGATGATGCGGTTCACACGCGTCCAGTCGCCACCATCCCATGGTGCGCCGGGTCCGAAAATGTGTGTGAAGGAGGCGCCTCCGTCATCGGAACGGAACAGGCCCACACCGGGGAAACCGCTGCTGACGGAACCATCGCCGCCTTCCCAATAGTTGCCCGTGGCCACGTAGAGCTGTCCATTGCCCAGCACGGCGATGGAAGAGATCGCCAGGTTGGATGAGAAGGCGCTGTTGCGCTGCCAGGTATTGGCCCCGTCCATGGACATGAAAAGCCCGCCGCTGACCCCACCGGCCCAGAGTTTCTCGTGGTTCTGAGGATCGATACAGATCGCGCGTGTGCGACCACCCACGTTGTCCGGTCCCATCTCCACCCACTGGTAGTCCGCCGCCTTGCGCTGCTCGCGAGCATAGCGGGCAACCGCCTTCGCCATACGGATATGGTCCTCCGGCTCAACACGACCGGTCTCCAGGTTGGCGCGCATCCAGTCCAGCCACTGCCACTGGCCGTCTGGGGTTCGGGCGCTGTTGGCCGAATGCCTGGGAGCGTAGCGGGGCTGGCCTTGGCGGTACAGATGAGCACCGATGCTGACGGCGGTAGCCAGGCCTATCAGGCCCAGAAGGACATGCTTGTTCATCGTTGACGAAGGGGTAAGACTGGATGCAAGGAGGACAAATATAGAAGCCCTCCGTTGCCCCTGACGCCCCCTTACCGAGCCATACGAACCCCTGTCTATACAGGTCCGAGCTTACCTAGCGGATCACTCTGCGTGCTTCCACGCGTGGTAGCTGCTGCGCACCAAAGGCCCGCTCTCTACGAAGCGGAATCCACGTCCAAGGCCCTCTTCGCGGAAGCGCGCGAAACGATCCGGATGAACGTATTCGACCACGGGTAGATGTGCCTTGGTCGGTTGGAGGTATTGTCCGAGCGTCACCACATCACAACCCACGCTGCGCAGATCGTCGAGCGTTTCCAGCACCTCCCCGTCCTGCTCCCCGAGCCCCAACATGACCCCGCTCTTGGTACGCAGGCCGGCCTTCTTCGCGCGCATCAACACCTCAAGGCTCCTGTCGTACCTGGCCTGCACGCGCACTTTGCGCGTGAGCCTACGAACGGTTTCCAGGTTGTGGCTCAGGACCTCCGGCGCGGCATCCAGAACGATGGCCAGGTTCTGCCACTCCCCCTTGAAGTCCGGGATCAACGTCTCCAGCTTCGTGTTCGGGCTGCGTCGCCGAACGGCACGGATGGTGCTCGCCCAGATGTTCGCTCCGCCATCGGCCAGGTCGTCGCGGTCCACGCTCGTGATCACACAGTGCTTCACACCCATGAGCTCGACACTGCGTGCCACCCGCGCCGGCTCGAAGGGGTCGGCTTCCAAGGGCCGGCCCGTCGCGACCGAACAAAAGCCACAACTCCGGGTGCAGATGTTCCCCAGGATCATGAAGGTGGCCGTACCCTCACCCCAGCACTCGCCCATGTTCGGACAATTGCCGCTTTGGCAGATGGTGTGGAGCTTGTGCTCACCGACGATCTCCCGGACCTTCCGATAGTTCTCACCTGTGGGCAGCTTCACGCGCAGCCATTCCGGACGTCTACGATGATGAGGAACATCCGATGACGCAGCGGGCGCCACCACTCCCGGTACTTCGCTCATCGGATCGTCTTGCTGCCGAATTGCAGCGCCAGGTAGAATTCCAAAAAGACCTGCTTGTTCACCACGTCATCCATCTCGGCCATGATCGGTATCACCTGCGGGTAAACGTCCACCGTGGTACCCACCTCCAGGGCGCGTATCCCCGTATTGTCGCCGGCATATTCGAAGTTCAATGCCAACCGTCCAAAAGCACCGGGCCGCACGCGCAGCTCGTTCAGGCCCCGGAACCAGGAGGCCCGGCCGTAGATGTTGCTGGCGTTGTGCTTTTGGGGATCATAGAGTTCCTCAACGATGTTGTCGTAGGGTGGTCCCTTCTGTGCGTCCACCCTGTAGCCGATCTGCAGGTAGACCGGCTTGAGCAGCGCCAGCGATGGTCCGAAGGCCCATACGTAGTTCAGTTCGACGCCGCTCTTGCGGATCTTCTCGGTTATCCGGTGCTTGCGTCCATAGCCGGGCCGCAGGACAAGCAAACTGTTCAGTTTGCCGTAGAAATAGCCGCGCGAGTCCTCGTAATATGGATTGTAGCTCTTGATCTCCTTGGGGTGCTTCATCCCCACCATCTCGAAACCGAAGAGGTGGCGGTCCGCTGCCGTGCGATACTTCCCGAACCAGATCTGCCCACCCCAGCCGTCGCCATGAGCGATGGGTCCTCCGTAGATCTCCTTCGAATAGAGCGTGCGCCCCTCGTCGTCATAAACGCTTTGCGCAACAGCACCCGTGACGCCGAACGCACAAATGAGAACGGTCAGTGAGAAACGCATCGATCGACATCCGCGGACGGGCGCGGTGCCCAAAGCTACATCCATCAACGTTCGATCGCTCATCTTTCGCCTGGCCTGCCCGTCAGTTCAAGGCCATAGCTTCACCCGAATGGACACTGCATTGATCACCTACCATGGAGACCTCCGGACAACCGCCGTGCACGTTAGGAGCGGCACGGAGATGGTCACCGACGCGCCTGTGGACAACCATGGAAAGGGCTCGGCCTTCAGCCCGACCGACCTGCTGTGCGTTTCCCTGGCCACTTGCATACTCACCACCATGGGGATCCATGCCCAAGCCACGGGCATCCCCTTCCGGTCGGCCACTGCCCGCGTCGTGAAGCACATGGTGGCCAACCCCCGTCGCGTGGGGCGCATAGAGGTCCATTTCACGATCGATGGTTCCGGGCTTGGGGAGAAAGATCGCCTCGTGCTTGAACGTATCGCCCATACCTGCCCGGTAGCCCGCAGCCTGCACACGGACATCGTTCAAGAAACCACGTTCAGTTATTCCTGACCTCTTACGCCGGGGTGATCATCGGAAAAGCGAAAGCCCCGAACAGGCCGGGGCTTGTTGATCGCTTGGGGCGGCGCTCAGGAGCGCTTCTCGGCAGCGGGCTTGGCCAGCTTGCCATAGGCCGGGCAGGAGTGGGCCTGACGGCATGCGCTGAAGAGCACGGTGGCCACCGCCAGCAGCGCCAGTACTTTGGTCAGCTTTTTCATCGTTGGTCCGTTCGGGTGTTCGGATAGGGTCTCCGACAAATGTAACCGCTGGTACCGCCGACACGGACAAAATGTTTCAACGATCCGATAAGCGATCTTTCCGTCCCATGCAACAGCCAGCTCCTCCTGAGAACGCAATACCCCGCCCGGATATTGGCGAGGGCTGGCTGGAGCGCCTTGGGCCGGAGTTCGCCGCGCCTTGGTTCACTGAACTCAAGGCTTTTCTGGTGGAAGAACGGGCGAAACACACGGTGTACCCCAAGGGCCGCGACATCTTCAACGCCTTTCAGCGCACCCCGTTCAATGCCGTAAGGGTGGTGATCCTTGGCCAGGACCCCTATCACGGGCCCGGTCAGGCGCATGGACTCTGCTTCAGTGTACCCAAGGGCATCCCCCCACCTCCATCGCTCCAGAACATCTTCTCCGAGATCCAAAGGGATCTCGGTACCGCTCCGCCAAGCCATGGCGACCTGAGCAAGTGGGCCGACCAAGGCGTGCTCTTGTTGAACGCCACGCTCACCGTGCGGGCGGAGCAGGCGGGGTCCCACCAAGGCAAGGGATGGGAACGCTTCACAGATGCCGCCATCAGTGCCCTTGCCAAGGAGCGCAAAGGCATCGTCTTCCTCCTATGGGGACGGTTCGCACAGAACAAGGAGGGCTTGATCGGCGACCAGCACTACGTTCTGAAGGCACCGCACCCCTCCCCCCTTTCCGCGCACCGCGGCTTCATCGGTTGCGGACATTTCGGGCAGACCAACGAGCTGCTTTCCGCGCAAGGCCAGGCCCCTATCGATTGGAGTCTCTGATGCGGGGTGTGTTCCTTTTCATGGCGCTCATCAACGCAGCATCCGCGTTCGCGCAAACGCGCTACGTCAGCGCCGTCGGTCCGGAAGCACTCCCGAAGAAATGGAGGGGTGTCAGCAAGGTGAAAGGCCCTTTGGGCCCACAACAATGGGCAGCCACGGTTCGAGCCGACCTCATCGGGACGGGCTGGCTGGAAGCAGCCTGCGATACCATCCATGTTCGGGGCGATTCAGCCACCTGCGACTTCCATCTGGGTTCCCGCTACCGGTGGGCGCGTCTCGGCACTGGGAACCTGCCCGTCGAGATCGCCTCCGCAGCGCATTTCCGCGAACGGTTCTATGCCAGGAGGCCGATCACGCCACGCCAGATGGCGCGCTTGTACGAGGGCCTGCTGGACCAATGCGAAGCGATCGGATACCCGTTCGCCAGCGTCCGCCTGGACAGCCTGCGACCGATGGATGAGGGGCTCTTCGCCACGATACGGCTGGACAGGGGGGCCCTCACGCGCGTTGACAGCATCATCGTTCGTGGCGATGCGCGTATCGGCAAGCGCTACCTATCCTCACACATCGGGATAACGCCCGGTGATCTCTACAACGAGCCGCTCGTCGCGGCTGTGGAGAAGCGCTTGCGCGAACTGCCGTTCGTGCTTGTGAAACAACGCCCTTATGTCCAGTTCTCTCCAGGTCTGACCAAATTGTACCTCTTCCTCGATGCCAAGAAAGCCAGCAGCTTCAATGGCATCCTGGGCGTGCTGCCCGATGCGGTCACGGGCAAGGTGAAGCTCACCGGTGACCTGGACCTACGGTTACGGAACGCGTTGAAACGCGGAGAGGCCATCGACCTCAACTGGCGGGCGCTGCAAGACAAGACACAGGACCTGAAGGTGCGCTTCAACTATCCCTTCGCGTTCAACACGCCCTTCGGGACCGATCTGAGCCTGAAGCTCTTCAAGCGCGACACCACCTTTCTGGAGGTGAGCGCCCGAGCGGCACTGGAGTACCTTCTTTCGCGTGGGGACAAGGTCAGCGTATTCGTGAACGACAAGAGCAGCCAGCGCTTGGGGCAGTTCGTTTCCACCACACCCGGGCTCGGTGATATGAAGCTGACCTCCTATGGTCTCGGCCTCCAACGGGAACGTTTCGATTACCGCTTCAACCCGAGGCAGGGCTTGAGCGCTGAGATCGATGGCTCGGTGGGCCGGAAGCGAAGCACCACCAGCACGCTCAGCGATGCGGAGGAGGTGGAATACACCTACACCGTTCAATATGAGGTCAACGCGAAAGTGGTCTGGCACATCCCGTTGGGGGGGCGCGGTACGATACGTCTCGCTGCTCAGGGGGGGAGCATGGTGAACGACCGTCTCTTCCGCAACGAGATCTACCGACTTGGTGGGATAAAAAGCCTGCGGGGCGTGGACGAGGCCTCCATCTTCTGCTCTTCTTTCGCCATCGGTACGATGGAATACCGTTTCCTCTTCGAAGAGAACAGCAACTTCTTCCTCTTCGCCGATCAGGCCTGGTGGGAGGATCAGAGCCTGGATGTCCTGCTCACGGACACCCCGCTGGGCTTCGGGGCGGGCACGAGCTTCGAGACCAAGGCGGGGATCTTCAGCCTGACCTACGCGCTGGGCCAGCAATTCGACAACCCCATCGAATTCCGTGGAGGAAAAGTGCATTTCGGGTTCACCAGCCTGTTTTGAAGCGCAACGGCGATACAACGGAAAGGAGACGCCCCGCGCTGGCCCGCAGGACGATTTGCCAGTGGGTTTTTCCGCTGGCGATGTTCACTCCATGTGTGAGATCCGTCGGCCAGGATACGGGGCCATCGAACAAACAGGCGCTGGCGGACTTTCTGCTGGAGTACATGGAGGTGCGCTATCCCGGCTTGAACATCGACGGTGATGTGCTCTACGTGAGCGTTCGGAGCCAGCTCATGTACCATGTGAAGGGACGTTCGATGTTGAAGGAGTACACCATCTCCACTGCGGCCAAAGGGCTCGGAGGTGAGCAGGACAGCTATCGCACGCCGACCGGCCTCCACTATGTACGGGAGCGTTTCGGCGGAGGGCTCCCGCCGTGGAGCATCCTGCAGGACCGGGTGGCAACGGGCGAGATCGCCGACAGCACGGCGGTGGGAACGCGCGATGTGATCACCAGTCGGATCCTCTGGCTCAGCGGTATGGAGAGCGGGTTGAACGAAGGGGGTAATGTGGACAGCTATGCGCGCTGGATCTACATCCATGGCACGGCGGTCGAGCGGTCCCTGGGTACGCCCTGTAGCCACGGATGCATCCGCATGCGGAACCGGGACGTCATCGAACTCTTTGATCGCATTCCCATCGGCGCGCTGGTGGTGATCTACGACAATTGACGGGCGTACTTTCGTGCCATGGAATGGGGCAGCCTCCTGATCGGTCTACTGCTGGGCGCTCTGCTGGGGGCGGCATTCGTTCACTTGTGGTCCCGCAGCCGCAACACGGAAGACCTGAACCGGCTGGCGTTGGAGCGCGAGCAGGAACGCGGCCAGTTCGCCCGCCAGCTTGGCGAGAAGGAGGAGGCGCTCAAACAGTTGGGGGAACGCTCCCGATCGGAGCGCGAGGACCTGACCCAACGCCTCGGGGAAAGCTCCACTGACGTCCGCGCCAAGGGCGATGAGGTGGTGCGGCTCAACGGGCTGCTGTCCCAGGAACAGGAGCGCGGACGTGGTCTGGCCGTAAAGCTCCTTGAACAGAAGGCGGAACTCGAGCAGCTCCAGGCGCGCATGACGACGGAGTTCGAGAACATCGCCAATCGTCTGCTCGCCGAACGCGGCAAGGAACTGAACGCACAGCAGCAAGAGAAACTCACGGGTATCCTGAAGCCCTTGCAGGAGCGCATCAAGGATTTCGAGGAGAAAGTGCAGAAAGCCTATGACGAAGAGGGCCGCCAGCGCTTCGCGCTGAAGAGCGAGGTCGCGCGCCTCGTGGAGCAGAACCAGCGTCTGAGCCAGGAGGCGGACAACCTGACCAGAGCGCTCAAGGGCGATGCACAGGCCCAGGGCGCCTGGGGTGAAATGATCCTGGAAAAGCTGTTGGAAAGCGCAGGACTGGTCGCCGGTCAGGAGTACAGCATGCAGGAGAGCACGACGCTCCCTGATGGCTCACGCCTCCGCCCCGATGCCGTGGTGATGCTGCCCGAGGGGAAACACCTGATCATCGACAGCAAGGTGAGCCTGCTCCACTACGAGCGCTTCACCGCGAACACGGACCCTGCGGAGAAGGATCGCCTGCTGGGCCAGCATGTGGAAAGCCTGCGCGCCCACGCCCGCAGCCTCTCAGAGAAGGACTACACGAAGCTCTATGCGGTGAACAGCGTGGATTTCGTCCTGATGTTCGTGCCCATCGAACCCGCCTTCCTGCTGGCACTGCGCGAACGGCCGGAGATCTTCCAGGAGGCTTACGACCGCCAGGTGGTGATGGTAACGCACAGTACGCTGATGGCGACGTTGCGCACCGTTCACGGCATCTGGAAGAACGAGCGGATCGCACGCAACCACCTGGAGATCGCCGATCGCGCGGGCAAGCTCTACGACAAGTTCATCGGCTTCACGGAGGACCTCATCAAAGTGGGCAACCAACTGAAGCAGGCCAAGGGCAGCTACGACGATGCGATGAACAAGCTGAGCGAAGGCAGCGGCAACCTTGTGCGTCAAGTGGAGCTGATCAAGACGCTCGGCGCGAAGACCAACAAAAGCCAGAACGCTGCGTTGCTCGGAAGGGCGGTTGAAGAAACGAACCTGTTGGAACCATGAACAAGCATAGAATGCAGGGGCAGGGGCGGACCTTCCTGCTGCTTCTCATGGTGCTTGGGCTGAACGGCTGCGTCAGCTACGTCCCTGTGGGCGGCGGCGACAACTTCGCCTACCTCTACGGCAAGGGCTCCGCAGCGGTGCGGCTGCAAGCACGGGTGTACCATTCTTCGGACTCGCGTTCCACCATCTGGTTCAAACTGCGCACGCAGGACCTGCTGTACAAGAACAACGGCGGCGGTGGTCCGTTCCGGGCGAAAGTGCTGTTGAAGTACGAAGCCTACCCCACCATCGGCAGCACGATGCTGCTCGACAGCGCTAGCACCTTCGTGAAGGACACGAGCGAAGACCCTTCGGATGACAAGGAACTGGTGGGCAGCATGGACATGAAGCGCAACGACCAGCGCTCTTTCGTGCTGAAGATCACTGCGCGCGACCTGAACCGCGATACCGAAAGCACGGTCTTCATCCCCGTGGAGCGGAGCGTACCAGGCCATAGACAAGGCTTCCTGCCGTTGACCGAACGGGGCGTACCCTTGTTTGATGACAATGTCCCGGCAGGGACCCATGTGCGCGTGCTGTGCGAACAGTACGCCGGCCAGACACTCCTTGCCGAACACCTGGAAACGCCGATCAAACTCCCGATGCCCGTATTCACCACATCCGGCGAACGACCGGCCGTGAAAGTGGACAGCGCTTACACCGTGCGGGTGAGTGCGGACGGGTCCTTCGAATTCACCGCCGACAGCAGCGGGTTCCATCATTTCCGCATCGATACGTCTTCAACGACGGGCTTCACGCTATTCACCTTCAGCAGCAGCTACCCCACCGTCCGCTCCGCACCGGACATGGTACCACCGTTGCGCTACATCACCAGCCTGCAGGAATGGGACCGCATCACCACCTCGGCGGACCAGCGTCGTGAGGTGGAGAAGTTCTGGACCGATGCGGCAGGTGGCCGCGACCGGGCCCGGGAAGCCATTGACGCCTACTACAGCCGGGTGGAGAGCGCCAATCGCCACTTCAGCGGATGGACCGAGGGCTGGCGCACGGACCGTGGGCTGGTGCACATCATCTTCGGTACGCCGAACACCATACGGAAGAACGGGGACTCCGAGGTTTGGACATATGGTGAGGAGACCAACCTGATGAGCCTCACGTTCGTGTTCGAAAAACGCGCCGGACCATACACGGACAATGATCTGGTCCTCCGTCGCGACCCGAACTTCAAGACCGCTTGGTACAGGAATGTGGAAAGCTGGCGCAATGGCCGTGTCTTCCAGAACTGACCCGCCTTCCGCCCCGATATCTGGTCCCGAACGCTTATTCCACGCCCCCGCGAGGACACATCCAATATCCAACAGATGACGAACGAACTGGTCTGCGGCATCCGGCCGGTAATGGAAGCGCTCAACAGCGAGGTACACATCGAGAAACTGCTTATCCGCCGGGACATGGGCGGCGAGGCGATCAATGGGATCAAACAGCTCGCGCTGGCACGTGAGGTACCCTGGCAACCCGTTCCCCCCGAGAAGCTGGACCGCCTGACCCCGGCCGCACACCAAGGAGTGATCGCGTACATCAGCGCGGTCGCGCTCCAGGATCTGGACGAGGTGATACAACAGGCCTATGACCGGGGGGAGGATCCGCTTCTGGTGGCGCTTGACGAGGTGACGGATGTAAGGAACATGGGCGCCATCGCCCGGAGCGCCGAGTGTTTCGGTGCACACGGCCTGCTCGTTCCCAAACAGTACAGCGCCCGATTGGGCAGCGACGCCATCAAGAGCAGTGCAGGGGCCTTGCTCCGCAAACCGGTCTGCCGGGTAATGAACCTGAAAGAGGGCATCGACCGGGCCCGGGCGCATGGCCTGCGCGTGGTCGCTTGCACGGAAAAGACCCCGGAACCACTTGACTCCCTGGATCTCAGGGGGCCGCTCGTCCTGGTGATGGGTGCCGAAGACACAGGCATCTCCCCCGCCATTCTGGGCCAGGCCGACCTGAGAGGGTGCATCCCCATGGCCGGAACGATCGGTTCGTTGAACGTGAGCGTGGCCACCGGCATCGCCCTCCACTCCGTGCTCAAGCAGCGGCTGGCGGGGCGCTAGTCCGTCGATCCGTTCCGTAGGTCCATGAGCGGTAGGAAGTCGCTCATCGGAACCTTTCCGTCATGCCGGCGGTAAAAGGGCGCGCTTTCCTGGGCACGCTCACCCCTCCGGCCACTCACCGGAAGGGAGTCCATGAGAGCACTGAACGCTCGGACCATGAAAACGCTTTTTGCGCGTACGCTGGCCTTTCTGGCCTTTATCACCATCGCAGGCATCCTCTGGAGCCAGGCACAAACAGCGCCCCCCCGTGTGGCACTTCGTGTGAACGGCCTGACCAGCGAGGAACGCGACCAGTTGAGCAACGACCTGCAGGAACTTGGGGATCTCCGGATCTCCTTCGCCTGTGTGCCGGCCGGGATCCTGATCCTGGAGCCTGTCGGTGAAGACCGTTCAGCCGATAGCGTCCGCGCTTTGGCGGCGACCGCCCTGATCCGACGCCTTCCCCCTTCCCGCCGGACCGAAGTGCCCCTCAGCCTGAGCGAGGCTGAAGCCCTCTGCAGTGAAGCACGCAACCAGTGATGCCCATGGACCCGAAGCACAAGCGAAATCCACTGGGGCATCCGATCGGACGGGGAGCGCTGCCGCTCCTTTTCGCGTTCCTGATCGCCCAGAACACGACCGCTCAACTCACGGTCGCGCCGCAGAGCAACCTCCAACAGCTCGCTGCGGCCATAACCGGCCCCGGGGTCACGATCAGTAACCCGACGATCACCTGCCATTCCCTCGGCTACGGTGAGTACAGCTACAGCGGAAGTGGGATGGCCATCACGGAGGGTGTCATCCTCACCTCCGGCCGCATCACCGACGCGATCGGCCCGAACAACAGCACGGGCAACAATAACTGGTTCGCCCAGAACACTTCGGGAGACCCGTTGCTCGATGCGGTGACAGGCCGCAGCACACGTGATGCCTGCAAGTTCGAGTTCGACATCATCCCCACAGGTGACAGCCTGCGCTTCGCGTTCACCTTCGGTAGTGAAGAGTACAACGAGTGGGTGGGGTCACAGTTCAACGACGTGTTCGGTTTCTTCATCAGCGGCCCCGGCATCACCGGTGATCCTGGAGCCGGCAGCGACCACAACATCGCCCTGATCCCGGGGACGAGTACGCCGGTGACGATCAACAATGTGAACAACGGCTCCAACAGCGCATATTATCACGACAACACCGGCGGCAGTCAGACCCAATACGACGGCTACACGCTGGATCTGGCCGCTGAGGCCGTCGTGCAGCCCTGCCAGACCTACCACTTGAAGCTCATCGTCGCCGACGCGAGCGACCGGAAGTACGACAGCGGTGTGTT
>CAZYPC010000027.1:34351-36284 GCA_964649165.1 uncultured Chryseobacterium sp. | reverse complement strand
GTGACCCATCCTCTCTGCAATGGAGCATCCAACGGGGCTATCAACGTGACACCGAGCGGAGGTCTCGCTCCGTATGCCTACTCGTGGACCGGTCCCGGCGGCTTCACCGCGAACACCCAGGACATCACGAACGTCCCCTCTGGCACCTACACCTTGACGATGACGGATGCAGCATGCACCCGCACCCAGAGCTGGAATGTGATCGACCCGGCAACGCTGACCGTCTCGCTCAACCCCGCGATGCTGCCGTTCGGACAGAATGTCGCATGCAATGGCGGGAGTACGGGCTCGATCAACACCACGATCACCGGAGGAACAGCTCCGTATACCATCACCTGGGCCGGTGCCCACGGATTTACCAGCAGCAGTGCCGATATCTCCGGGCTCGAAGCGGGCATCTATGTCATTGATATCGTTGATGCGCATGGCTGCTCCACCTCCGCATCGGTCGACCTGACCGAAAGCCCGGCGATCGACTTCTCGGCTACCGCAACGGCGAACGTTCTCTGCTACGGGGCCAATATCGGCCAGGCCAGTTCATCCGTCTCCGGAGGCATACCTCCATACAGTTATTCCTGGAGCAGTTCACCAACACAAACCACGCAAAACGCGAACGGCCTTGCTCCCGGCAGCTACACCGTGACCTTGACCGACTCATACGGTTGCACGGCCACCGCCTCCGTGACCGTCAGCGGCCCGACAGCGGCCCTGACCACCACCCTCACCGCACAAACCAACGTGCTCTGCTCCGGGAACAACACCGGCAGCGCAGGTATCTCGATCGCCGGAGGTACGCCACCTTACAGTACTTCCTGGAATACGACACCGGCTCAGAACGGCACCGCGGCGACCAATCTCCCCGCCGGCACCTGGACCGCGACCGTGACCGATGCCAATAGCTGCCAGACCACGCGGAACGTCACCATAACACAGCCCGCCAGTGCGCTCAGCGCCTCGCTGTTCGCGCAGACCAACGTATCCTGTTTCGGCAACAACACAGGCGGTGCAACGGTGTCCGCGTCGGGCGGTACTGGTCCCTATACCTATCAGTGGAACACGACACCTGTACAGAACACCGCCACGGCCAACAACCTGCCCGCTGGCAGCTACACCTGCACGGTGCGGGATGTGAACCTGTGCACCACGACAGTGAGTGTCACCATCACGCAGCCCGCTGCCGTCCTCGGAACCTCCATCGCCGCTCAGGTCAATGTGCTCTGTTTCGGACAGAGCACCGGCAGTGCCTCCATCAGCGTCACCGGCGGCACTGCCCCCTATGCCTACGCATGGAACACCTCACCCGTGCAGAACGCAGCCACCGCCAACGCACTCCCGGCCGGCACCTGGATCTGCACCGTCACCGATGCCAACGGATGCGCCACCACTCGCTCCGTCAACATCACCCAACCGGCAGCTACGCTCAGCGGTTCCGTCACCGCCCAGACCAATGTGCTCTGCTTCGGTAACAGCACCGGTAGCGCCACGGTCTCCATCAACGGTGGGACCTCCCCCTACTCCTATTCCTGGAACACCTCCCCGGTGCAGAACGCCGCCACCGCAACCAACCTCCCGGCCGGTAGTTATACCTGCACCATCGCCGACGCCAACGGCTGTTCCATCACGCGCAACGTCACCATCTCCCAGCCCGCTGCCGCCCTCAGCGCCACGATCAGTGCCCAGACCAATGTGCTCTGCTTCGGCAACAATACCGGCAGCGCCACGGCCAGTGTGAGCGGTGGTACTTCGCCCTACTCCTACTCCTGGAACACCTCCCCGGTGCAGAACGCAGCCACCGCCACCGGACTGGTCGCTGGCACATACACCTGCACCATCGCCGATGCCAACGGCTGTTCCACCACCACCAGCGTCACCATCTCCCAGCCCGCTGCCGTCCTCGGAACCTCCATCGCCGCTCAGGTCAATGTGCTCTGTT
>CAZYPC010000027.1:0-34251 GCA_964649165.1 uncultured Chryseobacterium sp. | reverse complement strand
CAACGGATGCGCCACCACTCGCTCCGTCAACATCACCCAACCGGCAGCTACGCTCCAGATCACGGGTGCGGTGACTCCTGCAACGTGCGGTGGTGCCGCGAACGGCGCCGTGAACGCGACCATCACCGGTGGCACAACTCCTTACGGCTATTCCTGGACGGGGCCCGGTGGCTTCACCGCTACCGCACAAGACATCAGCTCGGTGATCGCCGGTGCGTATACGCTCACGGTATCTGACGCGAACGGATGCACCGCTACCCAGAGTTTCAATGTGAACCAGCCCGGCTTATTCACCGCGAACGGTGTGGTGAGCACGTTCACCGGTGGTTGGAACGTAGCCTGTGCAGGCGGCAGCAACGGTGCCATCGACATGACCGTTAGCGGAGGCACCTCGCCTTACACGCACGCGTGGACCGGGCCGAGTGGTTTCACATCCGCCGCGCTCGATATCATCGGTCTGCAAGCGGGTACCTACAACTATGTACTCACAGACGTGAATGGCTGTTCAGCATCGGCGACGTTCACGTTGACCGCACCACCACCCGTTACGTTCGTGGTCGCCAGCACACAGCCGATCACCTGCAACGGCGACGACAACGCGGCGTTGAGCATCAGCGGCAGCGGAGGCACGGCCCCACTGAACTACACCTGGACCGGTCCCGGCGGTTTCGCATCCGGCAACCCTTCGATCACCGGTCTGGCCCCCGGCACGTATACGCTCGTGGTCAGCGACGCAAACGGCTGCTCCGATGGCGGTGCGAACACTTGGGAGTTCCTCGACCCTGCCGTTCTTCTTCCCGGTGCCGGTATGACCACAGATGTGAGCTGCTTCGGCGGCTCTAATGGCAGCGCGGTTGCCAATGTCGTCGGCGGAGTCCCTGCGTACTCGATCACATGGAACACGACACCTGCACAATCCGGAGCGAACGCGTCCGGCCTCGCCGCAGGTACTTACACGGCGACCGTGACGGACGCCCGGGGCTGCATCCGAACACAGAACGTCAACATCGCAGAACCAGCTTCGGCTTTGAACGCCGGAATCAGCGCACATACGGATGTGAACTGCTTCGGTAACAGCACCGGTAGCGCCACGGCGAGTGTGAGCGGTGGCACTTCTCCCTACTCCTATTCCTGGAACACCACCCCGGTGCAGAACTCCGCCACCGCCAGCAACCTCCCGGCCGGTAGTTATACCTGCACCATCACCGATGCGAACGGATGCGGTACGAGCATCACCGCGACCATCACACAGCCCGGCTTGGCGCTGAGCGCGGTGATCGGGTCAAGCGCTGATGTGCTCTGCTTCGGCAACAACACCGGGAGCGCCATCGCCGCCGCTGCGGGCGGAACGGCACCGTACTCATACGCATGGAACAGTACACCTGTGCAGAACACGGCCGCCGCGAGCAACCTGTCCGCCGGCGCCTACACCTGCACCATTACCGACATCAAGGGTTGTGTGACCATCGCCAACGCGACCATCTCGCAGCCTTCTGCACCGCTGAACGCGACCATCGCGTCGCAAACGAACGTTGATTGCCGGGGCAATAACACCGGCAGCGCGAGCTTGAGCGTGAGCGGCGGGACGCCGGCTTACAGCTATGCATGGAACACGAGCCCGGTGCAAACCACCGCCGCCGCCGCGGGCCTCACGTCAGGCAGCTACACCTGCACCATTACGGATGCGCATGGTTGCACCTCAACACAGGATGTGACAGTAACGCAGCCCGCAGCAGCCCTCACCGCCTCCATCTCCGCGCAAACGAACGTCCTGATCTTCGGACAGAGCACAGGCAGCGCCACGGTGACGGCCAGCGGCGGCACCGCACCGTACGCCCAGTCCTGGAGCAATGGCCAAACCACGGCCACCGCGACCGGCCTTGCCGCTGGCAGCTACACGGTGACCGTGACCGATGCCAATGGATGCAGCACCTCCACCGGCGTGAATATCACGCAACCCGGTAGCGCACTGAGCGCGGTGATCAGTGCCCAGACCAATGTGCTCTGTTTCGGCAACAGCACCGGAAGCGCCACCGTGACCGCCAATGGCGGTGCCGCCCCCTACAGTTATTCATGGAATACGAGCCCGGTGCAGACGACCGCTACTGCGACCGACCTACCAGCGGGCACTTACACCTGCATCGTTACCGATGCGAACGGGGCGACAGCCACAGCTACGGCCATACTCGCACAACCAACAGGTGCCCTGAGCGCCAGCATCTCCGCGCAAACGAACGTGGATTGCTTCGGCAACAGCACAGGAAGCGTCGCGGCGGAGGCCACCGGTGGAACGCCTGGCTACTCCTATTCATGGAACACCACGCCGGCACAGAACACCGCCATGGCCAATGGACTCGTGGCGGGCAGCTACGTATGCACCATCACCGATCTGAACGGTTGCAGCACGACAGTGGGTGCCACCATCGCACAGCCCACAGCGGCTCTGAGCGCATCCATCATGGCGCAGACCAACGTGCTCATCTTCGGCCAAAGCACCGGTAGCGCAACGGTAGCCGCCGTCAATGGCACCGCCCCATATGCCTACCTCTGGGATGATGGGCAAACCACGGCCACGGCCATCAACCTCGCTGCCGGAAGCTATGGTGTGATCGTGACGGATGCCAACGGCTGCACCGCTGCGGTGAGCGTGACCATCACCCAACCCGGAAGCGCGCTGAGCGCGGTGCTCACGTCCCAAGTGAATGTGGACTGCTTCGGCAACAGCACGGGTAGCGCCACGGTGTCGGCCAACGGCGGCACAGCTCCCTACTCCTTCGTTTGGAATACGAGCCCTGCGCAGAACGTGGCCACCGCCAGCGTTCTGCCCGCAGGTAGCTACACCTGCACGGTGACCGATATCAACGGCGCGACAACCGCGGTGAGTGTGACCATCGCTGGACCGGCAGCAGCCCTTAGCGCCATCATCGCATCATACACCGACGTGGACTGCTTCGGCAACAGCACAGGTAGCGCGACCGTGAACGCCAGTGGCGGCACGCCGAACTATACGATGGTCTGGAGCACATCGCCTGAACAGATCGGCGCGTCGGCTACGAACCTGGTCGCCGGTACCTATACATGTTCCATCACGGACGCGAACGGATGCACCACAACTCAAACCGCGGCTATCGCAGAGCCCGCCGCCACTCTTAGCGCGACCATCTCCGCGCAAACGAACATCGATTGTTCCGGCAACAGCACGGGGTCCGCAACGGCGACCACGACCGGCGGCACAGCACCCTATGACTATAGCTGGGACACAGCGATCCCGCAGACCACGGCAACAGCAACGGGGCTGAGCGCAGGCACATGGACCTGCACGATCACCGATGCGAACGGGTGCACGACCGTCGTCAGTGCGACCATTACCCAACCGGCAGCAGCGCTCAGTGCCAGTATCGCCGGCACCACACAGGCTACTTGCGGCGTGAACAATGGCGGTACCACGGCCATCGTATCAGGTGGGACTTCGCCATACAGCTATTCCTGGGACAGCACACCTGTCCAGAACAGTGCGAACCTTACTGGCGTGGGCGCAGGTACATATACCTGCACCATCACCGATGCGAACGGCTGCGGCACCAACGCCATCGCGAACGTCTCCTCACCGAACGGCCTGGCGATCACCCTGCTCGGCACCAGCGCACAGACCTGTTTCGGCACTGCCAACGGACAGGCTACGGTGGCCGTATCCGGTGGCAACTCCCCGTATTCCATCATCTGGAACACGGTGCCCGTTCAGAACGGGGCAACGGCTTCCGGCCTGCTGGCAGGAAACCATCTCGCCACCGTACAGGACGCGGATGGTTGCACGGCCAGTGTGAACGCTGTCATCGATGGACCGACCGCACCGCTCGCCTTGTCCGTGAGCAGCACGACCGATGTGCTTTGTTACGGCGGCAACACCGGCGCCGCAACGGTGAGCGCTTCGGGAGGTCTTCCGCCCTATGCCATCGCATGGAACACCACACCTGCTCAGAGCGGTGCCACAGCGACCGACCTGATGGCAGGAACCTATGCAGCCACCGTTACGGACGCCTTCGGCTGCAGCACTTCTATCAACGCTCCCATCCAGCAGCCCCTCGCGCCGATCGACGGCTACGTGGATGATCTGCAGAACGTCAACTGCGCCGGTGGCAGTGATGGTTTCGCGACCATCGAAGCCATGGGAGGCAGTGGATCCTGGACAATGGAGTGGAGCACCACGCCGCCGCAGTCAGGAGCAACAGCGACCGGCCTGTCCGCAGGTCTCTACTTCGTGACCATCACGGACAACAATGGATGCGCCACGCCGAAGCTGCTACCCGTCACGATCACGGAACCGACAGCCCCGCTCCTCATCACCTCGAGCACCAGCACGTACAGCGGCTTCGGCACGAGTTGCACGAGCTCCATGGACGGCAGCATCAACATCTCCATCAGTGGTGGGACCCCCGGATACTCCTTCGCCTGGAGCGGACCCGGCGGGTTCATCTCCAGCGCGGAAGACATCAGCAACCTCGGCGCTGGGATCTACAACCTGGTGGCGACCGATGCCAACGGATGCGTGCAGACCCTATCCGTCACGCTCACGGCCCCGGCTGCGATCAATGCGACCGGAGGTATTACCACGGCAGCATGTAATGGCACGAGCACCGGAGCGGTCGATATGACCCCAATGGGAGGAGTGGCTCCGTACAGCCAGGCCTGGACCGGTCCAGCCGGCTTCAATGCCGCCACTGAAGACATCAGCACTATCCCTGCAGGTGTTTACAGCGTGACCATCACCGACGCGAACGGCTGCCTCGCACCTTTCTTCTTCAATGTGAGCGAGCCTGGCCTCATCGATGTGGACGCCACGATCAGCGGCTATGCCGGTGGGTACAACGTGAGCTGTTCCGCCTCCAACGATGGTTCCATCGATGCGACGGTGACTGGCGGAACAATGCCCTACACCTACGCTTGGAGCGGACCAAGCGGCTACACGGCTGCCATCGATGACATCAGCGGTCTCGCAGCCGGCGTCTATGATCTCACCATCACCGACGCGAACGGTTGTGGAACACTCGCCGAATACACACTGACCGCACCTGCGGTCCTCTTCGGCACGCTTGTACCCGCGACCTACCCCAGCGGAGGCAACGTGAGTTGCGACGGTGAGGAGGACGGCGTGATCGATGCGACGATCAACGGCGGAACACCCGTGTACGCGATCACATGGTCGGGGCCGAACGGCTTCGCGTCCAATGTGGAGGACATCAGTGGTCTTGCTCCAGGTAACTATACCATGTCCGCAGTGGACATGAACGGTTGCAGTGCGACGCAGAATGTCACCATCCTGTCTCCGAACGAGATCGATGCGAGCCTGAGCGTGAGCCAGTACAACAGCGGGGATGCCGTGAGCTGCAACGGCGGTAGCAACGGTATCATCGACCTCTCGATCAGCGGCGGTATCGCCCCATACAGCGTGAACTGGACCGGTCCGAACGGCTACACGAGCACGGATATCGACATCACCGGCCTGGAGGCGGGCACCTATACCGCGCTTGTGCACGATGCGGCCGGCTGCGACACCACCTTGAGCATAACGCTGACCGAGCCGCCCCCGGTGCAGGCCAGCGGTATCACTTCCGACCACAACGGCTTCGAAGTCGGGTGCAACGGGTCCAGCGACGGAAGTATCGATGTCTCCGCGACGGGCGGCGCGGGCAATTTCATCTACCAGTGGCTGGGGCCGAACGCCTTCGCGAGCAACGCTGAGGACATCTCCGGGCTTCAACCCGGTGTGTACGATGTGATCGTGAACGACATGAACGGATGCAAGACCCTGCTGACCTTCACGCTGGACGCGCCACCTGCCATCGGTACTGCCGCTGTGATAGCGAGCGCGGCCTGTCAGGGTGCCGACGATGGGGCCATCGACCTGACCATCACCGGCGGTGTCATGCCGTACGATGTCCAATGGACCGGCCCCGGCGGCTTCAATGCCAGCAGCGAGGACCTGACACAATTGTTCGCGGGTATCTACATCGCGACCATCACGGATGCGAACGGGTGCACGTTCAGCCAGCCCTACAACGTGAGCGAACCAGGCCTGTTCACGATCACGGCAAGCACTGCGGTGTATCCGGGTGGGTATGGTGTAAGCTGTGCTGGCGCAAGCGATGGCTCCATCGATGTCACGGCCAGCGGCGGAACAGCCCCGCTCTTCTTCTCCTGGCAGGGACCGGGTGGCTTCGCGTCGATCAGTGAGGATATCAGTGGTCTTGCCGCCGGCACCTATGACCTGACGCTCACCGATGCCAACGGCTGCAACCATCTCGCAAGTTGGACGATCACCTCACCCACGGTGATCAACATCGGCCTTGCGCCTTCGCAGTTCGCCGATGGAAGCAACGTGGCCTGTTCGGGAGGTTCCAACGCCAGCATCGATGCGACGATCATCGGAGGTGTTACCCCGTACTCCATCACGTGGAGCGGTCCGGGAGGGTTCGCGGACATCAGCGAGGATATCACCGGGCTGGTAGCGGGCACGTACACCCTGAACGTGACCGATGCGATCGGTTGTACCTCCAGCTCGACCATCACGCTCACCGAACCTGCGCCGATCTCCCTGAGCGTCACATCCAGTCAATACATCAGCGGAGGCAACATCAGCTGCAACGGTTCCGCTGATGGCAGTATCGACCTCACCATCAGCGGCGGATCGCTCCTGTACTTCGCACACTGGACGGGACCGAACAGCTTCGTAAGCAACAACGCGGACATCAGCGGTCTCGTGGCGGGCAATTACAGCGTCACCATCACCGATGCGAACGGCTGCACGGCCAACGCCTCCGTGAACCTGATCGAGCCGAACCCCATCCTGATCGACCTCACAACAACGCAGTTCGGTGGCGGGTACTCGATCGGCTGCAATGGCACCACAGGGAACGTGGACGCCTATGTGCAAGGCGGCGCCGTGCCTTGGACCTATCTCTGGACAGGTCCCAACGGGTTCACCAGCAATGCCCAGGATCTGTTCGGCGTGACAGCCGGCACCTACGACCTGCTGGTGACCGACGCCGCCGGTTGCACGGCCATGGCGACCACCACGCTCACGGAGCCGACCGCGATCGACATGACCTCAACGCTCAGCAGTGCGGGCAACGGCTTTGAAGTCGGGTGCGCCGGCGATGACGGATCGATCTCCCTGGACATCAGTGGCGGTATCGCACCCTACACCTTCGACTGGAGCGGCACCAATGGGTTCGCCGCGCTCACCGAAGATCTGAGCGGCCTGGCTGCGGGCACCTACAACGTGAGCATCACCGACGTGAACGGTTGCCTGCTGCAACAGAGCTTCACACTTGAGCAGGCTGCGACGCTGACATTGACCACGGCCATCACCGGCAACCTCTGCGACGGCCTGGATGACGGCGCGATCGATCTCACGGTGGGCGGAGGTGTCGCGCCTTTCTCCATCAATTGGACCGGGCCGAACGGGTTCGTGAGTACGAATGAAGACCTCAGCGCACTCGTTGCCGGGCAGTATGTAGCGAACGTGACCGATGCCAACAACTGTTCAGCCCAATTGGCGGCGAACATCGTGGCCAGCGTACCGATGGCACTGGATCTCTACATGAGCGACTATGGCGACGTGAGCATTCCCTGCGTCGGCTCCAACACCGGCGTACTCGAAGCGACGATCACTGGCGGTGCCGGAACGCTCGACATCCTGTGGACCGGACCGGATGGCTTCAGCTCTACCGCCCCCCACTTGAACGGATTGTTCGCCGGTGACTACCACCTCCAGATCACGGACGACAACGGTTGTTCGCTGGATACGACGGTCACGCTCACTGAACCAGCGGATCCCATCGATGCCTCATTCAGCGCCGTGGTACAAGCGAGCGGAACCAACATCAGCTGCACCGGCGGAGCCGACGGAACCGTGGATCTCACCGTCTCCGGCGGCACGGCCCCCTATGACATGACCTGGCACGGGCCCTCCGGCACGAGTTTCTCGACCGAGGATATCAGCGGAGCGATCGCGGGTCACTACGACCTGGTCATCACCGATGCGAACGGATGCTCACTTACCGACAGCCTGACACTCACCGAACCGGACAGTGCATTGATGGCGACGATCGGTGTGAGCCAGTACAACGGTGGCTTCAATGTCAGTTGCGACGGCCAGAGTGATGGCAGCATCGGCGCGAACGTGAACGGTGGAAGCGGTGCTCTCCAGATCAGCTGGAGCGGACCGGGCGGCTTCACCAGCAGCGCGGACAGCATCGCTGGCCTGTTGGAAGGCACATACACGCTCAACGTAACCGATGAGAACGGGTGCTCCCTGGCCGAGGATGTGGTCATCATCGCGCCCGAGCCCATCACATGGGAGTTGATCGCCTCAACAGTACCCGGCGGAACGAATATCAGCTGCCACGGCATGAACAACGGTGCCATCAGCACCTCGGTGAGCGGTGGTTCGGGGACCTATGAAGCGACGTGGACAGGGCCGAACGGATCCAACTCCTCCAGCCTTGAAGTGACCGATCTCTTTGCCGGCGAGTACTGCATCACCATCACGGATGGCAACGGCTGCTCCGTGTCGGATTGCATTACGCTGACGGAACCTGAAGCGCTCCATGTGACGACCGTCGCCAGCCCTGCCGGATGCGGCCAGAGCAATGGCAGCGTGGACGCGATCATCTCTGGCGGTATAGCCCCCTACACGCATGCGTGGAGCAACGGCGCGATCAGCGAGGACATCTCGGGAGTTCCCGCGAACAGCTATTGGACCATCGTTACTGACGCGAACGGTTGCACGGATTCAACGATGGCGCAGGTGACGGGCGGAACAGCGATCACCGGCGAAGGCTTGGTGGGCGATGCGCTCTGCCACGGCGATCCGAGCGGCAGCATCTCCCTGACCATGACCAGTGGCAGCGCACCCTATTCGTTCGCCTGGACGGGAGGTTCGACCGACGAGGACCTCACGGGTCTGCAAGCGGGCAGCTACATGGTACAAGTGACCGATGCCGGCGGCTGCTCCTGGAGCCATTTGTTCACCGTGCATGAACCCGATGCCGTAGATGCCGAGAGCTCGGTAGTGACACATGACAACGGCTTCCATGTCAGCGCGCCCGGTGCGCACGATGGCACCATCGCCGTAGAGGCGATCGGTGGGACCGCTCCGCACACCTACGTGTGGAGCAACGGTGCGACCAGCGGCACGGTGGAGGGCCTTTCCGTGGGCACGTACACCGTGACAATCACCGACGCGAACGGATGCACACGCATGTTGGAGTTCACCTTGACGGGTCCTGACGGTGTGGAACTGCCGACGGGCTATACCCCGAACGGCGATGGGCACAACGACCTCTTCGTGATCCACGGCCTGGAGAACCACCCGGAGAACCAGCTCCTCGTCTTCAACCGCTGGGGTAACGTGGTGTACGACCGGTTGAACTACAAGAACGATTGGGGCGGGGAGAACCGCGAAGGTGAATACCTGCCCAACGGGACCTACTTCGTCATTCTCCGACTCGGCAGCGATGCCATGAACCTCCAAGGCTATGTGGACCTCCGCCGTTGATCAGCAAGAACATCGAACACCCATGCGCCTCCTACGCTACCTCCCGAGCACCATCGTCCTCCTGCTCTTCGGCCCAGCGCGGGCGCAGCAGGAAGTGATGGTGAGCCAGTACATGTTCAATGGGCTTTTCATCAACCCGGCATACGCGGGCACGCACCCGTTCGCGAGCGCCAGCCTCCTTCACCGCGACCAATGGACCGGCATGTCAGGGGCACCGGTGACGAGCATGCTCGCCATCGACGGGCCGTTCTGGAACGAGCGCATGGGCCTCGGTTTCACGCTCGTACATGACCAGATCGGCGTCAGCCGGGACCTGGAGATGGCCGGGCAATACGCGTACAGTGTGCGCACCGGCAAGAACGGACGCCTGTCCTTCGGCCTGAAGGCCGGGATCTCCTTGTACTCCGCCAAGCTCAGCGACCTGGTCTATTGGGACCAGAACGACCCACTCTACCAACAGAACATCCGCAATGCGGCCGTGGGCAAATTCGGTGCGGGGCTCTACTGGCATAACGACCGCAGCTATGCCGGCTTGAGCGTACCGACGATCCACGCTGCCGATGGAAGCGTGGTACGCGCCGTCCAGAGCGCTTCCGATCACTATTTCACACAGCACTACTACCTGAATGCCGGTCATGTCTTCGAGATCAACGAGGACCTGGACCTCAAGCCCTCAACCCTGGTCAAGTTCCAGCCCGAGGCACCGCCAGAGGCTGATCTGAACCTGAACGCGCTCTACCGCGATCGTTTCTGGCTGGGGGTCGGCTACCGCACAGGGGCTTCGGTCACCGGCATGGTCGAATACCAGGTGGATCCCATGTTCCGCATCGGATACGCCTACGACATGACAACCTCCGCCCTACAGCGCTATGGCGGTGGGTCGCATGAGATCATGCTCGGCATCGACCTCGGCAAGGAGCCCGTGCGTATCAAGACTCCCCGCTACTTCTGATGGCCATGCGCGAGAAGCACCTCCTCTTCATTTCCACCGTGGCGGTCGCATTGTTGCCCTCCTGTACGGGGCACCGCATCCACCAAGCTGATGTGGCCTACGACCTCATGCAATACCAGCGCGCCAGGTCGATCTACGACCGTGTGTTGAAACACACCAACGACCGGAACGCATTGATCCGTTGCGCGGATGCCTGCCGCCGTCAGAACGAAATGGAAGCCGCTGTCCTCCGCTATCAACGCGCGGACTCGGTCGCCCCACTCGCTGGCGAAGACGCCTTCCGCTACGGCCAGGCCCTGATGGTGACGGGACGCAAACAGGAAGCTGAAGGGTACTTTTTCAGGGTGCTCCAGGAACGTCCGGAGGACGCACCCTCCATGGACCTTTATGCCTCATGCAAGGCCTACGCGACCTTCTTGAAGGACAGTGATGCCTTCGTCGTGAACCGTTTGAACCTCCCCGGACTCAAAAGCGTGTTCAGTGCGGTTCCGTTCGAAAAAGGTCTCCTGGTCACGGCTGAACCCTCCGACCGTCACGGCAAGGCGAACCCGTGGAACGGTCGATCCTTCCTGGACCTCTACTACTCGGAGAAAAAGACCCTTGTGAGGTGGCTGGATCCGGTGCCGATCCCCGGTGAAGTGAACGGCCCCTACCACGAAGGGACCGCAGTGCTGTCGGCCGACGCTAAGACCATGTACTTCACGCGGAGCGATTACTACAAGCACCGCTTGAACAAGGATGAACGCAACACGAGCCACCTCAAGCTCTTCCGCGCGACACGGGACAGCGTCACGAACGCGTGGACGGACATCCGGGCCTTCGCATACAACGGCGAACGATTCTCCTGCGGGCATCCGGCCCTGAGCGCGGACGGCAACACCCTATACTTCGTGAGCGACCGGCCAGGTGGAAAGGGTGGAAGCGACATCTGGCGCTGCCATCGCGACGGATCGACCTGGGGTGAACCGGAGAACCTGGGTGCAACAGTGAACACGCCTGGCAATGAGGCCTTCCCCGTGACCAACGGAGATGCGCTGTATTTCAGCAGTGATGCTCACGACAATCTGGGGGGCCTCGACATCTTCGAAACGCACGAGACCAATGGGAGTTGGAGCGATCCGCGCAACATGAACTTCCCGGTGAATACCGAGCATGATGACTTCTCCCTGGTGATCGACAAGCGGGCGGGTCTCAGCGAAGACGCGGCCATGAGCGGCTACCTCAGCAGCGATCGCGACGGAACGGACCAGGTCTACACATTCTCTACCGTAACACCGGTGTTCTTCGTCGAGGGCGAGGTGACCGATGAAGAAGGACGTTTTCTGCCGAACGTGGAAGTCACCCTGGCTGAACTGCTCACCGAGGAGGACACCTCCGTCATGACCGGTCCCGACGGCCACTTCCTGTTCCCTTTGAAGCCCGGATCGGACTATACCCTGCGCGCTTCAGAACCACAACACCTGAGCCGGTCGCACCCTCTCAGCACGCGTGGCCTGCTCCGTTCGGATACGCTTCGCATGGACTTCCAGCTTTCGTCCATCAGCCTGGATGCTCCGATCGCGATCGACAACATCCTGTACGACTATGACAAGTGGGACATCCGCCCGGACGCCGCGATCGAACTGGACAAGCTCTCCCGTCTCTTCCAGGACAACCCGCACATGACCTTCGAGCTCGGTGCGCACACAGACAGCCGGGGCGGGGACACTTACAACCTGGTACTCAGCGATGCGCGCGCCAACAGCGCGGTGGACTACCTCATCCGCAGCGGAGTCAGTCCTGACCGCATCAGCGCGAAGGGCTTTGGAGAAACGATGCTTACCAATAAATGCAGGAACGGCGTGAAGTGCACCGAAGAGGAGCATCAGGCCAACCGACGTACCGAGTTCCGGGTAACCGGCATCAAGAACCTCGCTCAAGAGCGTTGAGCGTGGCACAAGTGACCCGAGGTCACTCGTGAGGAAGGGCCCCGAGCGGCCCTTCCTACTTGGCGGTCTTACGGAGCTTCGCTCGAACGATCTCCGCGAAAGGCACACCCTCCACCTGGCTCTCCGCCCAGGACACGAAGTCGAAGTACTTGAGCACGGTGCTGGCGTTCGGATCCCGCATGAGCTCCTCGAGGCCGTTCTTCAAACTGACGGTATGCTCCCGCTTGATGGCCGGCTGCTGGGCGCGCGCCATTTTCTTGATGCTCTCCATCAACAGGGTCTCCACCTCATGCGCGCGATGACGCTTGTTCAGGAAGCGATGCGTGCTGCGGACGATGTACTCCAGCAGGTCGAAGTTACCCAGCTCATAGTGGATCAACAGGTTGAACAAGCGCGCGTAGATGAACAGGTCCTGCCGCAGCGTGGGTTCGGGGTCGTTCAGGACTTTGTTCAACCAGAACAATGCCTTGTTCACCTGTCCGGCACCGAAGTGCGCACAGGCGAGGTTGAAGTAGAACTCCAGCTGGTGCTCCTTGTGCAACCGCGGACCATATTCTTCCAGACCATGCAGGATGCCATCCACGAGCGCGATGGCTTTCTCGTGCTCGGCCATGCGATCCAGCAGCCGGAGCTCGCCCAGGTAGCTCGCATGGAACACCTGCACCGCGATATCGATCCCCCGGAATCCGTCCTGTACCGGCAATTGCCGCATGAGACGGATGTTCTCCCGCGCCTCCTTGAACTCGCCCAGTTCGATCTGGCATTGGACGATGTACTGCAACGCCCGCACGTAACGCTTGGGCAGGTCCGCCTTCAACTGTTTGTGCTCGTCGAGGATCTGCCGCACGCGCGCGAACTTCTCCAAGCTCAGTCGCCAGTCCCTCTTGGCCCATTGGCAGAAGCCCTGAGTATAATAGCAGATGGTCGCTGCACGCTTGCTCAGCGCCGTGTTCTTCCCCTTGATCAACGGATGCTCGCTGATCTCCTCGACCATCGCATGCTCCTCGTCGGTGCGCACATATCCACCACTGCGGAACACATAGTTGATCTTGCTGTAGAGGATATGGTAGGCCGTAAGGTTGCGCAGCTTTTCCACCACGTCCCGCTCCTCCTCGATCAGCGCGTCCAGATCCTTGGTGAACTCACCGCTTTCGTATGCCTCCTCCAACAACTGCTTCTCCCAGTTCAATAGTTCGAACCAGTAGTAGAAACGCTCGTTCTCCCGGGCCATGCGCTTGGCCCGATGCAGCGTCTTGTTCGCCTCCTCGTACAGCGCCTTGTCGTAGAGGATCTCGATGTTCTTGATCTCGATCTTCAGCAGGCCGCTCACCGTGGCCTCCGCGTGATAGGCCCGCAAGGCCTTCATGATCAACTTGTACAGGTGGTTCTTTTCCGAAGGCAGGTGCTTGATGAACGTCTCCTTCGCGAACGTCTTCTTGATCTCGTCCTCGTCGTAGACCTTCTGCCGGTCGATGGCCTCGAACATCCGGAGGTAGTTCTTCGGGCCGCTCTGCAGGGCACTGTGCAGCTTGAAGAACCGCTTTTCCGACTTGGTGAGCGACTTGATCAGGTCGTGGAGTTCGGTACTCGGTTTCATAGGTGCTCGGTCCCTTGGATAACGTGGTAGGAAGGCAAGATGGTCTCCCAAACATAGGGATCCTATCATCCCACGTCCATCGCGACTTTCTGAACGACCATCCGCCCGTATTTTCGCCAGCCCCCTGCCATCATGCCCCTACCACTTCACGAAGGCCGCCCGCTCGCGCTCTGCCTGCTCCTTTCCGGAGCCAACGTTCTTGCCCAGACCGGTAGCATCACCCGGAGCGACAGCATTGACCTGCTGCACACCTCGATCGAGCTTGACCTGACGCAGACCATCTCAGGCCTGATACACGGCAAGGCTTCCATCCGCTTCGTTCCGAAGGTCAGCGGGATCGATGTGCTACCGCTCGACCTGCTCGACCTCACCACTGACTCCGTGCGCTTGGGCACCGCACCGCTTTCCTTTACCCATGTCGGGGAGGATCTCCGGATCGCTCTCGGAGGGAGTTTCGATCCGGCCGATACGCTCACGGTGGACATCTACTATGGTGGTGACCCGGCCATCGACGCGAGCGGCTGGGGCGGCTTCTATACGCTGTCCTCCTATCAGTACGACCTGGGTGTCGCCTTCGATGCGGTGCCTCACTCCTACGGCCGCTCCTGGTTCCCGTGCTTCGACAACTTCGTGGAACGGTGCACATTCGAATTCTTCGTGCGCGTTGATACTGACCGCACCGTCTTCGCCAACGGAGCACTACTGGATGTGAGCGAACCGGTGGCGGGCCAGGAAATCTACCACTGGTCGATGGAAGGGTCGATACCTTCCTACCTGGCTTCGGTGGCCGCTACCAACTACGTCGCAGCCCGTGACACATTCGTCAGTACAGCGGGCAACAACGTGCCAGTGACCCTGGTAGCGAAGCCGAACGACACCACCGACATGAAGGCCTCTTTCGTTCATCTGCACGATGCCTTCGACACCTTCGAACGCTGGTTCGGGCCGTACCGCTGGGAGCGCGTCGGATACTGCCTCACTACGCAAGGCGCCATGGAGCATCCGACCAACATCTCTTACCCGGTCTCCATCGCCGATGGCACGCTCACCTATGAGGAGACGATGGCACACGAGCTCGCCCACCATTGGTTCGGTGACCTGATCACCTGTCGACATGCAGAGGAGATGTATATCAACGAAGGCTATGCCGAGTTCCTCAGCTATCTCTTCATCGAGGATCTGCGCGGCAGGCCGGCCTATGATGCGAAGATCCGGGAGAACCACCACGACATGGTGGCGACGGCTCATTTGAAAGACGATGGGTGGTACGCCCTCTCCGCAGTGCCGCAGGCGTTCACCTATGGCGAGCATTCCTATCGTAAGGGTGCGGACTTCGCGCATACGCTCCGGAGCTATCTCGGCGACTCCCTGTTCTCATCGGGCTACAAACGTGTGCTGGCGAACAACTCATTCTCGGACATGAGTTCTGAAGAGCTCCGGGATAGCCTTTCCGTCGCCACTGGCATCAACCTCATCGACTACTTCAACGATTGGATCCTGCAGCCGGGATGGTCGACCTTCGAAGTGGATTCCTTCTCCACATCGCAGGACGGAGGCGTCTGGCCAACCGTGGTCCATCTGCAACAGAAGCTGCGCCACGCCGATCATCTCTACACGAGCGTGCCGATAACCGTCACCTTCGAAAGCAGCGAGGGCGTGCGCTGGACCGATCCCTCTCCCGTTCTGGTCGGTGGTGAATTCTCGACCCTGTCCAGCTCCCCGCCCTTTGAGCCGGAGTTCGTCTTCGTGAACGCCGACCAACGGCTGGCGCTCGGAACCACCACTGCGGAGGATACGCTCACGGCAACAGGCACGATCAACCTTGCGCTGGCCGATGCGACGCTCATCGCGAACGAACTGCCCGCGCCCGCCACCATCCGTATGGAGGAGTTCTGGACCGCTGCGGATGATGTGACCACGGAGCCTTTCGCCTTCGTCGTTTCACCGGACCGCTGGTGGAGGCTCACTGGTCAGCTAGCCGAAGGAACCCAGCTCTCCTTGCGATTCACGATAGACGGCCGTCCCACGAGCCCCACCAACTTCGATCCGGGACTGGTCCTGAACGCGGGTGGAACGGTCTTCTGCGAAGACAGCCTGGTGACGCTCTACCGCCCCAACGCCTGGTTCCCGTGGTCCGTGCATCCGGATGCCGACATCAACACCCTCGGGGGTGACACCGGCAACGGCTACGCCCGGATCACCGCGAACCATATCGGCCTGGGAGACTACTGCATCGCGTGGAGAAAGAGCCCGGTCGGTATCAGGCCGCATGGCGATGCGTTCGCGGGATGGCGCTCCTACCCGAATCCCGTGAGCGATCAGGTCACCATCGAAGCACCTCGTTCTGCTCGGGGGGCCAATGCCCGGATCGTCATGCAGGACATGCAGGGGCGGATCCTGCTCGAGCTGCCGGCCTCTGCGGGCCGGACCACCCGCATCGACGTCCGTGCGATCGCCGCACAGGAGGTCTTCATCAGCGCACGCATCCCGGGTGAAGGCAACGTGGCCATCGGCCGGTTGAACATCGTGCGCTGATGTCGCCCCGACACCCGCTGCGGCCCCGAACTGACCGATGAAGAACTACTGGCGCTGGTATGGGGCGCTCCTGGCCTGGTGGATGGTGCTTTTCCTGTTCCAGCGCATCGCGTTCCTCGTGTTCGCCTTCCGCGCTGTGAACGTGGCCTCCTGGCGCGACATCCTGTTGAGCAACGTGAAGGCCCTGCCCATGGACCTTTCCGCATCCGGCTACTTGCTCATGGTCGTCTGGCTCATGAGCGTAACGCTATTGTTCAAAGAAGTTCCCCTACTACGCCGGGTTTCCGGCTGGTTCCTGATCATGGCGCTCGCGTTCAGTTCGGTAGTGAGCGCCGTGGATATCGGCCTTTTTGAGGCCTGGGGCTCCCGACTGGACCGCAAGGCGATCGGCTACCTGGCATTCCCGAAGGAAGCTGCCGCTGGCATACGACCGTCCTGGATCCTGCTGCTGGTCGCTTTCGCTGTTCTTCAACTATTCCTCTTCGCGAAATGGTATCGACGCATCGACCATGGCCGCGACTATCGCACGGGCGGATATCCGGGGCGTATCTCCACGGCACTCGCGGTCCCCCTAGTGTGCCTGCTGGCCGCACGTGGAGGGCCGCAAGACGACCCCATCAACAAGAGCTGGGCCTATTTCAGCCGCCACAGTGTCCTGAACCTTGCCGCCGTGAACGGCTTGTGGAACGTGTTCGAGATCGCCGTGGAGCCTGCACAGTTGCAAGCGAATCCTTACAGCTTCCTGGCCCGTGAGGACGCTGAGCGGATCTTCAGACAACAGCATCCCCCCGGCCACGGACCTGCACGCAGCATCTTCAAGTCCGCTCGTCCGAACGTGCTCGTCGTGCTCCTGGAAAGCTGGACGGCCGATATCATCGAACCGCTCGGCGGCGATAGCGGCGTAGCGCCGAGGTTCACGGAACTGGCACGGGACGGAATGCTGTTCACGAACTTCTATTCCACCGGCTTCCGCACCGAGCAGGGCCTGTGCGCATTGCTGAGCGCATTCCCCTCGCAACCCAAGACCACGATCATCCGCAATTTCGGAAAGTTCGACCGGCTGCCGAGCCTGGTGAAGTCACTGGGTACAGCGGGTTATTCATCCACCTATTGGTATGCCGGCAACATCGAGTTCGCCAACACGCGTGCCTATCTGGAGGCGATGGGCTTCGACAAGGTCCACGACGAGCATTCATTCCCCATCAGCAAACGCACGGACTGGGGCGCGTACGATGAGGAGCTCTTCGCGTTCCACTTGAAGGAAGCCGGGCAGGACCGGCGCCCCTTCTTCCACCTGCTGATGACGGCGACCAGTCATGAACCGTTCGATGCGCCCGTTCACGAGGGCTTCGAAGGCAACGACCAGCCCCAGATGTACCGCAACACTGTCCACTACACGGACCGTTGCTTGGGCAGCTTCCTCGATTCCGCGAAGACCCGTGACTGGTACGACAACACCTTGGTGCTGATCGTGGCCGATCACGGGCACTACCTGCCGAACTACCTGGATCAGAGCAGCGCCGCCCGGCACCGCATCCCGTTCCTGATCACCGGTGGCGCGCTCCGCGATGAACTGCGTGGTGCCACCGACAGTACATATGCCTGCCATGTGGACTTCGCCTCAACACTTCTTTCTCAGCTCGGCCTGGCCCACGGCGAGTTCGAATGGAGCCATGACGTCTTCGATCCGACCATCCCACACGACGCCTATTGGACGTTCAATGAGGGTTTCGGGATCGCGGACAGCGTGCAGACCGTGGTCTACGACGCTGTTGGACAGCGGATCACCGAGGTGCGTGACTCCGTGCGCATCGTGGATCGCGACCGGCTTTTGCGCGAAGGTCAAGCCAGGCTACAAGTGCTGCTGGACCGCTATATCGGTTTCAACCAGTAGAACTCAACCCACGTAGCGCAGATCCCTTCCGGGGTAGCGCCCGCTCTTGCCGAGCTGCTCTTCGATGCGGAGCAGTTGATTGTACTTCGCGATCCTGTCGCTGCGGCTCGCGCTGCCGGTCTTGATCATCCCGCAGTTGACGGCTACGGCCAGGTCGGCGATGGTGCTGTCCTCGGTCTCGCCGCTGCGATGGCTCATTACCGCGGTGTAGCGGTTGCGGTGCGCCATGTCCACGGCTTCCAGCGTTTCCGTGAGCGTGCCGATCTGGTTCACCTTCACCAGGATCGAGTTGGCGATGCCCTGCTCGATACCCTGCTCCAGACGGTCCGTGTTCGTCACGAACAGGTCGTCGCCCACGAGCTGCACCTTGTCGCCGATGGCCTGGGTCAGCTTCTTCCAACCGTCCCAATCGTCCTCGCTCATGCCGTCCTCGATGCTCACGATGGGGTACTTCTTGCACCAGCCCTTCCATAGGCCCACCATCTCATCGCTGGTGAGGCTGTCGCCCGTACTCTCCAGCACGTAGCGCTTCTTCTTCGCGTCGTAGAACTCCGTGCTGGCGCAATCGAGCGCGATCACGATGTCCTCGCCGGGCTTGTAGCCTGCCTTCTCAATGGCCTGCATCACCAGCTTCAGCGCGTCCTCATTGCTCTTCAGGTCCGGAGCGAAGCCGCCCTCATCACCGACGTTCGTGCTCAGGCCTTTGGACTTCAGGACGGCCTTCAGATGGTGGAAGGTCTCGGCGCCCATGCGCAGGCCCTGGGCGAAGGTCTCGGCACCCACGGGCATGATCATGAACTCCTGGATGTCCACCTTGTTATCCGCGTGCGCGCCACCGTTCACGATGTTCATCATCGGCACGGGCAACGTGCAGGCGTTCGATCCACCCACGTAGCGATACAATGGCAGGCCCGCTTCGCTGGCGGCCGCTTTGGCAACGGCGAGTGAGACCCCAAGGATCGCGTTCGCACCGAGGTTGTTCTTGTTCTTCGTGCCATCCAGGCCGATCATCGCACGGTCGATCATGGCCTGCTCGCTCACCATGGCGCCGTGCAGTTCGTTGTTGAGCGTTTCGTTCACGTGCTCCACGGCCTTCATCACTCCCTTGCCGAGATAACGTCTCTTGTCGCCGTCGCGCAGCTCAACCGCCTCGTGCGCACCCGTGCTCGCACCGCTCGGCACGGCCGCCCGGCCCACATGACCTCCATCCGTGAACACATCCACTTCGATGGTCGGGTTGCCGCGTGAATCGAGGATCTCGCGCGCTTGGATCTTGGCGATAAGGCTCATGCGTTGACTGTCTTCTTGGTGTTGTTGGGTTGCACCGGCGTCGTGAGCGACGGTCCTTTCATCAGGTCGATGAACTGGTCGAACAGGTAGCGCGAGTCGTACGGCCCGGGGCCGGCCTCGGGATGATACTGCACGCTGAACACGGGCCTGCCTTTCAGGCGGATGCCCGCGATGCTGTTGTCGTTCAGATGGACGTGGGTGATCTCCACGTTCGCGTTGCGTTCGGTCTGTTCGCGGTTGGCGACGAAGCCGTGGTTCTGGCTCGTGACCTCGTCATGGCCGGTCACCAGGTTCTTGATCGGGTGGTTGATCCCACGATGGCCATGGTGCATCTTCTCCGTGCCGATGCCCTGGCTTTCCGCAAGGAGCTGATGCCCGAGGCAGATGCCGAAGACCGGCAGGCCGGTATCCACGATGTCCTTCACCAGGGTAACGCTCGTCGGCATGGCGCCAGGGTCGCCCGGGCCGTTGCTCAAGAGGAATCCATGCGGCTGGAATTCCAGCATCTCCGGAAGTGGTGTGGTCATCGGGAAGACGCGCACAAGGCAACCGCGCTCCAACAGACAACGCTCGATGTTGCGCTTCACGCCGAAGTCGACGAGCGCCACGCGATGCGGAGCGTTCGGTTCGCCGACCGTGTACGCTTCGCCCGTGCTCACGGTGCTGCTGAGTTCCTGGCCGGCCATGTCCGGCGCCTGCACCAATCGGGCTTTGAGTTTCGCGATGTCCGTCTCCGTGCTGCTGATCAGCGCGTTCTGCGCGCCGTTGTCGCGAATATGGCGCACGAGCTTGCGCGTATCGATGTCGCTGATGCCCACGACGCCTGCACGCTTCAACAGGTCCTCCAGTGAACCCGATCCACCGGGCCGGCTCCAGACCTCGCTGAATTTCTTCACGACCAGTCCCGCGATCTTGAGCGTGCCGCTCTCCACCTCGCTGTCCTTCACCCCGTAGTTGCCCACGTGCGGCGTGGCCAGCGTCATGATCTGACCGGTGTAGCTGGGATCGGTGAAGATCTCCTGGTAGCCGGTCATGCCGGTGTTGAAGCAGATCTCCCCGACGGTGATGCCCTCGGCACCGATGGCCCGGCCCTCGAACACGGTGCCGTCCGCGAGGAGCAGCAGGGCCTTGGGGCGTTGGCTTACCAGCATGCGGGCGCAAAAGTAGACGGGTGGAAAAAAGAAGAGGCGCTTCGCAGCGCCTCGTTCTCAACAGTTGTCAGCAAGTGCATTACTCGCTCTTCGCTTCGGCGGCGTCCGCGCCACCTTCGGTCTTCTTCGCGCCGGGTGAGCGGCGGCTGCGGCGCGTCTTCTTCAATTCCGCACCGGCCTTCTCTTTCGCCGAGTAGATCGTGTTGAAGTCCACCAGTTCGATCATCGCCATCTCGCTCGCGTCGCCCAGGCGGGGTGCCAGCTTGATGATGCGGGTGTAGCCTCCGGGGCGGCCGGCGATCTTCGGGGCCACATCGCGGAACAGAGCGGCCACGGCCTCCTTGTTCTGCAGGTAGCTGAAGACGATACGGCGGCTGTGCGTGTTGTCCGTCTTGCCCTTGGTGAGCAGCGGCTCCACGAATACCCGCAGGGCGCGTGCCTTGGCCAGGGTGGTGTTGATGCGCTTGTGCTCGATGAGGGAGCAAGCCATGTTGCTCAACAGCGCGTCGCGGTGTGCCTTCGTGCGGCTCAGCGCGTTGTTCTTGTTTCCGTGTCTCATGACAGTTGTCCGTTGTCTGGTGTCCGTTGTCTGTTGTCAGGCGCGATGGTCGGCACCCCGACAACCAACAACCGACAACCGGTTCACTCCTTGTCCAGTTTGTACTTGCTCACGTTCATGCCGAAGCTCAGGCCCTTGTTCTCCACCAGGTCCTCCAGTTCGGTCAGGCTCTTCTTTCCGAAGTTGCGGAACTTCAAGAGGTCGTTCTTATTGTAGCTCACGAGATCGCCGAGCGTCTCGATGTCCGCCGCCTTCAGGCAGTTCAGCGCACGTACGCTGAGATCCATATCCACGAGCTTGGTCTTGAGGAGCTGGCGCATGTGCAGGCTCGTCTCGTCCAGATCATCGTGTTCGCCGCTGCGACCACCACCGGAACTGCTCACCGGGCGATCCTCCAGTTCGAGCGAGATACGCTCGTCGCTGAAGAGCATGAAGTGGTGGATCAGGATCTTGGCCGCCTCCTGCAGTGCGTTCTTCGGGCTGATGCTGCCGTCGGACACGATCTCCAGCGTGAGCTTCTCATAATCCGTCTTCTGCTCTACGCGGGTGTTGTCTACGCTGTACTTCACGTTCTTGATCGGCGTGAAGATGCTGTCGATGAAGATCGTGCCGATGGGCGCGCCCTCCACCTTGTTCTCGTCAGCGGGCACGTAACCGCGGCCCTTGCCGATGGTGATCTCCACGTTGAGCTTCACGCTGCCTTCCATGTTGCAGATCACCAGGTCCGGGTTCAATACCTGGAAGCCGGTGGTGTGCTTGCCGATGTCGCCGGCGGTGAACGCGTCCTTGCCGCTGATGGTGAAGGAGACCTTCTCGGTGCTCACGTCCTCCAGCTGGCGGCGGAAACGCACCTGCTTCAGGTTGAGGACGATCTCCGTGACGTCCTCGATCACGCCTTTGATGGTGCTGAACTCGTGCTCCACACCGTCGATGCGCATGCTCGTGATGGCGTGGCCCTCCAGGCTGCTGAGCAGGATGCGGCGCAACGCGTTACCGATGGTGATGCCATAGCCCGGTTCCAGCGGACGGAACTCGAAGGTGCCTCGCTGGTCATCGGATTCGATCATCACGACCTTGTCCGGTCGCTGGAAATCAAGGATGGGCATTCTTGTGCTTGGTTGTTCGTTGTCGGTTTCCTTGTCCGTTGTCAGTCCTTGTCCTTGAAGGGTCATCGGTAGCCTGACAACGGACCACCGACAACAGTGAAAAGCTTACTTGGAGTACAATTCCACGATGAGCTGCTCGCGGATGTTCTCAGGGATCTGCGCGCGCTCGGGCATGGCGATCATCTTGCCGGTCATCGTGGCGGGATTGAAGTCCAGCCAGTCGAAGCGGCGCGGGTTCACGCTGATGCTGTTGGCGATCGTCTCCAGACTGCGGCTGCGCTCGCGCACGGCAACCTGGTCGCCGGGGCGCAAGGTGTAGCTGGGTATGTTCACCACGTTGTTGTTCACCGTGATGTGCCCGTGGCTCACCAACTGGCGGGCGCCGCGACGGGTCGGGGCGATGCCCAGGCGGAACACCGTGTTGTCCAGGCGAGCTTCGCAGAGGCTCAGCAGCACCTCGCCGGTGATGCCCTTCTTGCTGGCGGCCGTAACGAACATCTTCTCGAACTGGCGCTCGAGGATGCCATAGATGTACTTCGCCTTCTGCTTCTCCTGTAGCTGCGTGCTGTATTCGCTCTCCTTCTTGCGGCGCTTGGCCGTGAGCCCATGCTGGCCGGGGGCGTGGGGCTTGCGCTCCATCCATTTGTCCGGTCCGAAGATCGGCTCCTTGAACTTCCGGGAGATCCGGGTCTTGGGTCCTGTGTAACGTGCCATTCTGCTTTGCTTTTGGGGTGCGGCCAGCGCACCGACACCGGAACGTGCGTCCACACGCTCCTACGGGTTGGTTATTAGACGCGGCGCTTTTTGGGTGGACGGCAGCCGTTGTGGGGCATGGGGGTGAGATCGATGATCTCGGTGACCTCGATCCCGCTGTTGTGCAGGGCGCGGATGCAGCTCTCACGGCCGCTGCCAGGTCCCTTCACGAATACCTTCACCTTGCGCAGACCGGCTTCGAATGCCTCGCGTGCAGCCTCTTCGGCGCTCACCTGGCCCGCGTACGGAGTGTTCTTCTTGCTGCCGCGGAAACCCATCTTCCCACCGCTGGCCCAGCTGATCACCTCGCCCTTGTTGTTGGTGAGGCTCACGATCAGGTTGTTGAAGGTCGCGCGGATGTGGGCCTGTCCATAGGTCTCCACATGCACGTTCTTCTTCTTCTTCTTGCCGGCGGCGGCTCCGCCTTTGCCTTCTGCTTGTTTTGCCATGTCTCGTCAGTTGTCTGTTGTCCGTTGTCGGTTGTCTGTAGGTGGCTACCGACAACGTCAACCGATTACTTCGTTGCCTTCTTCTTGTTGGCCACTGTTTTGCGCTTGCCCTTACGGGTGCGGCTGTTCGTGCGGGTGCGCTGGCCGCGGACGGGAAGTCCGTTGCGGTGGCGGTTCCCACGGTAGCTGTTGATATCCACCAGGCGCTTGATGCTCAACTGCACTTCGCTGCGCAGCGCACCTTCCACCTTGATGCTCTCATTGATCACCGTACGGATGGCGCCCTGCTGTTCATCGGTCCACTCGTCCACCTTGATGTCGGGATCCACTCCGGCCTTCTCCAGGATGGAGAGTGCCGTGCTGCGGCCGATGCCATAGATGTACGTGAGGCCGATCGCCCCGCGTTTGCTCTTCGGTAGGTCTATGCCTGCGATACGTGCCATGTGCGTGCGTTTATCAGCCCTGACGCTGCTTGAACTTCGGGTTCTTCTTGTTGATGATGTACAAGCGTCCCTTGCGACGGACCAGCTTGCAGTCCGCCGAGCGCTTCTTGATGGAGGCCCTGATCTTCATTTTTCTCGGGTTGGGGCGACGTTAACGTCGCCCGTACTTGTGTTCTCTGTGCTAGGTCTTGTATCGGAACGAGATGCGGCCTTTGCTCAGATCGTACGGGCTCATCTCCACTTTCACCTTGTCGCCCGGCAGGATCCGGATGTAGTGCATCCGCATCTTGCCGCTGATATGCGCCACGATCACGTGGCCGTTCTCCAGCTCCACGCGGAACATGGCATTGCTCAGCGCCTCCTTGATGACGCCGTCCTGCTCTATGTTCCCTGTCTTGCTCATCTACTTCTTCCTTCCATGATGGCGACCCGATGGGTCGCCGTTACAGTTGACTTTCCTTCCTGCGGGGCCTGTCACGCCCCGATCAATTCACCTTTTGTCTTCAGCACATCCTCGATGTAACTGAAGGTCGATAGGACTTCCGCTTTCCCCTGCTTCACAGCAATCGTGTGCTCGAAGTGCGCGCTCGGTTTCCCGTCCCGCGTCACCACCGTCCACCCGTCGTCCAACTGCCGCGCTTCCTTGCTTCCCATGTTGATCATGGGCTCGATCGCCAGGGCCATCCCCTCCTGAAGCTTCGGTCCGTGACCGCGTCTTCCGAAGTTGGGAACTTCCGGGCCTTCATGCAGCTTGCGCCCCACACCGTGACCGGTCAGTTCGCGCACCACACCGTATCCGTGGCTCTCGGCGTGCGATTGGATCGCGTACCCGATGTCACCGACACGGTTGCCCGCCACAGCCTGCTCGATACCGAGCTTCAGGCATTCCTGGGTCACGCGCAGCAGCTTCCTCACCTCCTCCTTCACCTCTCCGATGCAGAAGGTGTAAGCGCTGTCGCCGTAAAAGCCGTTCATCAGCACGCCGCAGTCGATGCTGGCGATGTCGCCATCGCGCAGTTCGTTCTTCCCTGGAAGACCATGCACCACGGCCTCGTTCACGCTGATCAGCAACGTGCTCGGGCAATCGTACAGGCCCTTGAAGCCCGGTACCGCGCCGTTGTCCCGGATGAACTGTTCCGCCAGTTCGTCCAGTTCTACAGTGGTGACGCCCGCACGGATGTGCTTCGCCACCTCGGCCAAAGTCCTACCAACAAGCAAAGAACTCTCCCTCACCAACCCTATCTCGGCATCGCTCAGGATGCTCACGGTCTTACCCATGAGACTATCCTGTGGCCATGCTGTACGTCGCGCTCTGCCTTCCCTTGATGCGGCCGGTCTTCATCAGACCGTCGTAGTGCCTCATCAAGAGGTGGCTCTCTATCTGCTGGAGCGTGTCCAACAACACGCCGACCATGATCAACAAGGATGTACCACCGAAGAACTGCGCGAAGCCCTGCTTGATACCGAGCGCGATCGCGAAGGCCGGCAGGATCGCCACGATCCCGAGGAAAATGGCGCCCGGCAGCGTGATACGGCTGAGCAGTTCGTCGATGTGGCCAGCCGTGGCCTTACCGGGCTTCACACCGGGAATGAACCCGCCGTTCCTCTTCATGTCATCGGCAAGCTGGTTCGGGTTCACCGTGATCGCCGTGTAGAAGTAGGTGAATGCCACCACCATCAAGAACAGGGTCACGTTGTACCCGATGCTCTCGTAGCGGCTGAAGTTCGTCATCCACTGCGGCGGATTCTCGAACGCCTGGCTCAGATAGAGCGGAATGAGCACGATGGCCTGTGCGAAGATGATCGGCATCACGCCGGCCGCGTTCACCTTCAAGGGCACGTAGTTGCGCACCCCGCCATACTGTTTGTTGCCCTGCACGCGCTTTGCGAATTGCACCGGGATCCGCCGGGTGCCCTGGACCAACAGGATGTTCCCCGCGATGATCAGCAGCCAGAAGACCACCTCCATCAGGATGACCACCAACCCACCACCACCATAGCCCATGCGGCTGACGAACTCCTGCAAGAACGACTCTGGCAGGCGTGCGAGGATACCGATCATGATGATCAGCGATGTACCGTTGCCCAAGCCACGCTCGGTGATGCGCTCGCCGAGCCACATCACGAACAGCGTGCTGCAGGTGAGGATGATCACGCTGACGGGCAGCCACATCGGATCACCCGCCGGACGGGCGTCGGCATCCACGTAGGTCAGGATGTACCCCGGGGCCTGGAAGAGGCTGATGATGATGGTGATGTAGCGCGTCCATTGGTTCATTCGCCGGCGCCCGCTCTCCTCGCGCTGCATCTTCTGCACGGCGGGGATCGCGATGCCCGCAAGCTGCATGATGATGCTCGCGCTGATGTACGGCATCACACCCAGAGCGAAGATGCTCGCACGTGTGAAGGCACCACCGGTGAAGATGCTCAGCAGGTCCACCAAGCCGCTGCCACCCGTACTGTCGCTGGCCAGCTTGGCGCTATCGACGCCCGGCAGCACGATGAAGCTGCCGATGCGGTACACCAGCAAAAGACCCAACGTGATGAGGATGCGCTTGCGCAACTCCTCGATGCGCCAGATGTTCCTTACCGTATCGATGAAACCTTTCATGTTCAGCGGTTCACGATCTCCACTTTTCCTCCCTTCGATTCGATGGCGTTCTTGGCCGTTTCGCTGAAGGCATTGGCCTTCACCTCCAGAGCGCCTTTCAGTTCACCGCGACCCAGGATCTTCACCAGGTCGTTCTTGCCGATCAGGCCATTGCTGCGCAACGCCGCGATGTCGATGACGCTCAGTTTGGTCTTCTCCGCCAACGCTTGGAGAGCATCCAGGTTGATGCCCTTGTACTCCACACGGGTGGGGTTGGTGAAGCCGAACTTCGGCACGCGGCGCACCAGGGGGGTCTGACCACCCTCGAATCCGCGACGACGGTTGTAGCCCGTGTCGGCCTTCTGGCCTTTGTGGCCTTTGCCGGCGGTACCGCCCGTTCCGCTACCCTGACCGCGGCCAAGGCGCTTGTTCGTTTTCGTCGCCCCTTTCGCGGGCTTGAGTTGACTGAGATCCATTGCGTTGTCTGTTGCGGGTCGATGCACGCACCGACCTTACGTTGTCTATCAGGCTTCCTTCACACTTACGAGGTGGGCCACCTTGGCCACCATGCCACGCACCTGCGGGGTGCCTTCCACCTCGTTGCTCTTGCCGATGCGGCCAAGGCCGAGCGCTTTCAGGGTGTCCTTCTGGCGCTTGGGGCACTTGATGAAGCTCCCCGTCTGCGTGATGATGATCTTGCTCATGGCGTTCCGTCGCGACTGGTCGGGACGTTGTCTTATCCGTTGAACACTTTGGTCAATTCCACTCCGCGCTGCACGGCTACCGCGCTCGCATCGCGCATATCGGCCAGCGCGCCGATCGTGGCCTTCACCACGTTGTGCGGGTTGCTGCTGCCCTTGCTCTTGGCGAGCACGTCGGTGACACCGGCACTCTCCAGCACGGCGCGCATGGCACCGCCGGCGATCACACCCGTACCGTGCGCGGCGGGCTTCAGCAGCACCTGCGCTCCGGCGAACTTGCCTTCCTGCGTGTGGGGGATGGTCCCTTTGCGCACCGGCACCTTCACCAGGTTCTTCTTCGCGTCATCGATGCCCTTGGCGATCGCCTCCTGCACCTCCTTCGCTTTGCCAAGGCCGTGGCCCACTACACCGTTCCCGTTGCCCACCACCACGATGGCGGCGAAGGTGAAGGTGCGACCACCTTTGGTCACTTTCGTTACGCGGTTCAGCGCGACGAGCTTGTCTTTCAGTTCAAGCTCGCTGCTCTTCACCTTGTTCGCTCTAGTTTCAGCCATGTTGCTGTTATGATCAGAAGTTGAGTCCGGCTTCGCGGGCAGCGTCGGCCAGGGCCTTCACGCGTCCGTGGTACAGGTAACCATTGCGGTCGAATACGACCTTCTCGATACCGACCGCCTTCGCCTTCTCGGCGATGGCCTTGCCGATCAGCTTGGCTTGCTCCACACCGCTCGCGGTATGCGCCGCCTTGTCCTTCAGGCTGCCAGCGCTCACCAGGGTGCGGCCCTGCTCGTCGTCGATCACCTGAGCGTAGATGTCCGCGTTGCTGCGGAACACCGTGAGGCGAGGACGGTCCGCGTTTCCGCGCACGTTGAGGCGGATGGCCGTTTTGATGCGGGCCCGGCGGGTTTCTTTGGTCTTGGACATGGTCGTTGTCTTTTCTGCGGGCGATGCACCGCATCGCCCTTACGATCTTACTTGCCTGCTGCTTTACCGGCCTTGCGGCGTACGTTCTCACCCACGAAGCGGACACCCTTGCCTTTGTATGGCTCAGGCTTGCGCAGCCCACGGATCTTGGCCGCCACCGCACCGATGAGCTGCTTGTCAGCGCTCTGCAGTGTGATGATGGGGTTCTTTCCTTTTTCCTGCACCGCCGTGACCGTGATCTCCTTGGGCAGCTCGAGGGCCACGTTGTGCGAAAAGCCGAGGCTGAGGTCCAGGCGCTGGCCCTTGGCCGTGGCGCGGTAACCCACGCCGACCAGTTCCTGCGAAATGGTGAAGCCGTCCGTAACGCCCTTCACCATGTTGGCGACGAGCGCGCGGTACAGGCCGTGCATGGCCTTGTGGTGCTTGAGGTCCGTCGGGCGCTCAAAGACGAGCTCACCTTCGGTCTCCTTCACCTTGATGGCGGGATCCAATGTCTGAACGAGCGTTCCCTTGGGACCCTTCACGGTCACCACGTTCTTGTCGCTCACGTTGATCTGTACGCCCTTGGGTACAGCGATGGGTGCTTTTCCGATGCGGCTCATGGTGCGTCCGGTTCTTAGCTCACGTAGCAGATCACTTCGCCGCCAACACCCAGGGTGCGGGCTTCCTTGTCGGTGATCACACCACGGCTGGTGCTGATGATGGCCACGCCGAGGCCGTTGAGCACGCGGGGAAGCTCCCCGCTGTGGGCGTATTGGCGCAGACCGGGGGAGCTCACGCGCGTGAGTTCCTTGATGGCGCTCTGGCGGTTGCCACGGTCGTACTTCAGCGCGATCTTGATGATGCCCTGCTTGCCATCGTCCTCCACCTTCCACGACAGGATGTAGCCCTTGTCATAGAGGATGCGGGTGATGTCCTTCTTCAGGCCGCTGGCGGGTACCTCCACCACTTTCTTGCGCGCCATGATGGCGTTGCGTACGCGGGTGAGGTAGTCGGCGATAGGATCGGTCGTCATGGTCTTGTCTGTTGGGGCGATGCATGCATAGCCCTTGCGTTTTTTACCAGCTGCTCTTCGTTACGCCCGGGATCTTGCCTTCCAGGGCCATGTTGCGGAACATGTTGCGGCTGATGCCGAAGAGGCGGATATAGCCTTTCGGACGGCCGCTGATACCACAGCGGTTGTGCTTGCGCACGTAGCTGCTGTTGGCGGGCAATTTCTGCAAGCCCTCCCAGTCGCCGGCCGCCTTCAGCTTGGCGCGCTTCGCGGCGTACTTCTCCACCATCCTGGCGCGCTTACGCTCGCGTGCCTTCATGCTTTCCTTGGCCATGGTCGCTCTGTCTTCTGGTTACTTGGTGAAGGGGAAACCGAAGGCGGTCAGCAATGCTTTCGCCTCCTGATCGGTCTTGGCGGTGGTCACGAACGTGATGTCCATGCCTTGGATCTTCGGGGTCTTGTCGATGTCGATCTCCGGGAAGATGATCTGCTCCTTCACGCCGAAGGTGAAGTTGCCACGGCCATCGAAGCCCTTCGCCGGTACGCCGCGGAAGTCACGGGTACGGGGCAGTGCCACCGCGATCAGGCGGTCCAGGAACTCGTACATCTTGTCGCCGCGCAGGGTGACACGCGCACCGATGGGCATACCCTTGCGCAGCTTGAAGTTGCTGATGTCCTTCTTGGAGACGGTGCCCACGGCCTTCTGACCGGTGATCATCGTCATTTCGTTGATCGCGTTCTCCACGATCTTCTTGTCGCCCACGGCATGGCCGAGGCCCTGGTTCACCGCGATCTTGGTGATGCGGGGAACCTGCATGGAGCTCTTGTACTTGAACTCCTTCTGGAGCGCAGGTACGACCTGTTCAGCGTAGGTCGCTTTGAGGCGAGGCTTGTACGTGCTCATCACTTCTTCGCGGATTTCTTGGTGCTGGCGCCCGCCTTCGCTTTCACGTAGCGTTCGATCGCACCGTCCTTGTTCACTTTGCGACCCACGCGACCGGGCTCACCCGTTTTCGCGTCCACCAGCATCAGGTTACTGATGTGGATCGGGCCCTCCTTCTCGACGATACCGCCTTGCGGGGTGGCCGTGGTGGGCTTGCTGTGCTTCTTGTTCATGTTGAGACCTTCCACCGTAGCCCGGGAGCTCTTGCGGTCGACCTCGATGACACGGCCTTGCTTGCCACGGGCTACGCCGGACAGCACTTTCACCATGTCACCCTTCTTGATATGCAGCTTCTGTTGCATGACTTGCTCAGAGTACCTCGGGGGCGAGGGAGATGATCTTCATGAATTTCTTTTCGCGGAGCTCCTTGGCCACCGGACCGAAAATGCGGGTGCCCCGCATCTCCCCGGCCGCGTCGAGCAGCACCACGGCGTTGTCGTCGAACCGGATATAGCTGCCATCCTTGCGGCGCGTCTCCTTGCGAGTGCGCACCACCACGGCCTTGCTCACGGTCCCTTTCTTGGCACCACCCTGGGGCAGCGCGTCCTTGATGCTCACCACCACGGTGTCACCGATGTGCGCGTAGCGGCGCTTGGTGCCGCCCAGCACACGGATCACCAGCACTTCGCGGGCTCCGCTGTTGTCGGCGACGTTCAGTCGTGATTCCTGTTGGATCATGGCTTGTCTCGGTGTTCCTGGTTCTTACTTGGCACGCTCCACCACCTCCACGAGGCGCCAGCGCTTGTTCTTGCTGATCGGACGCGTCTCCATGATGCGTACCGTGTCACCGATGTGGGCGTCGCCCTTCTCGTCATGCGCCATGAACGTGCTCGAACGCTTCACGAACTTCCCGTACTTCGGGTGCATCACGCGGCGCTCCACCGTCACGGTGATGCTCTTGCTCATCTTGTCGCTGGTCACGATGCCCACGCGCTCTTTGCGCAGGTTGCGATCAACGTTCGTCGTTGTCTCGGTGCTCATTTGCTGGCGGTGTTGGCGAGCTCACGCTTGCGCAGTTCAGTGAGGATGCGGGCCACTTCCTTCTTCTTGGTGCGCAGCTGCATCGGGCTGTCGATCGGGCTCACGGCGTGGTTGAAACGCAGCTTGTTCAGCGTGCTGCGCGAATCCTGCAGTTTGTCCTGCAGTTCAACCAAGGTGAGGTCTTTCAGGTCTGTTCCTTTCGTCTTCATGGCGCTCGCTTATTGGCCGTCGTAGTCTTCGCGTACCACGAACTTGGTCTTGATCGGGAGCTTCTGGGCGGCGAGGCGCAGGGCCTCTTTCGCCGTCTCCATGGGCACACCGTCAGCTTCGAAAATGATGCGGCCGGCGTGGCAAACGGCTACCCAGTGGTCCAGGGCACCTTTACCCTTTCCCATCCGCACCTCGGCGGGCTTGCTGGTCACCGGCTTGTCCGGGAACACCTTGATCCACACCTGGCCTTGGCGCTTCATGTGACGGGTCAGCGCCACACGGGCTGACTCGATCTGGCGGCCGGTTAGCCATACGCTCTCCATGGCCTTCAGGCCAAAGGATCCGAGGGCTACGCGGTGACCGCGCTGGGCCTCGCCCTTCATGCGGCCCTTGTGCATATTGCGGCGCTTGCTGCGCTTCGGTTGCAACATGGCTCTTAGTTGTTACGGTTGTTACCGCCACGACCACCACCGGCCGGGCCACGACGTTCTCCTCCACCTCCCGGTCCACGGCGCTCGAAACCGCCACCGCGACGCTCGCCACCGCGATCACCACCCGGGCCGCGACGATCACCACCGCGACGCTCCGGACGATCACCGCCCATGCGGGGACCACCTGGACCACCCTTGGCTTGACCGACGTTCGGGCTGAGGTCGCGCTTGCCGAACACCTCACCGCGGCAGATCCAGCACTTCACCCCGATACGACCCATTTTGGTGTGGGCCTCGGTGATGGCGAAGTCGATGTCGGCACGCAGGGTATGCAGGGGCACGCGGCCCTCGCGGTAGTTCTCGGTACGCGCGATCTCCGCGCCGTTCAGTCGGCCGCTTACGCGCACCTTGATGCCTTCGGCACCCATGCGCATGGTGGAGGCCACGCTCATTTTCATCGCACGGCGGAAGCTGATGCGGCCTTCCAGCTGACGAGCGATGCTGTCGGCCACCAGGCGTGCGTCCAGTTCCGGGCGCTTGATCTCGAAGATGTTGATCTGGACGTCCTTGCCCGTGAACTTCTTCAGTTCCTCGCGCAGCTTGTCCACCTCAGCACCGCCTTTACCGATGATGACACCGGGGCGGGCCGTGTTGATCGTCACGGTCACCAGTTTCAGGGTGCGCTCGATGACGATCTTGGCAACGCTCGCCTTCTTCAGACGGGCCATCAGGTAGGAACGGATCTTCTCGTCCTCCACCAGCTTGTCCCCGTAGTTGTTGCCGCCGTACCAATTGCTGTCCCAGCCCTTGATGAAGCCAAGACGCTGTCCGGTCGGATGTGCTTTCTGTCCCATTATGCTTTGGTCTCAGCTACTTCGTTAGGTGCGCGATCGACGATGAGGGTGACGTGGTTGCTGCGCTTGCGCATGCGGTACGCACGGCCTTGCGGAGCGGGAAGCATGCGCTTCAGGCTGGTGCTCTCGTCCACCTGGATGGTCTTCACCACCAGTTTGGTGTCACCGGCTTTCTGCCCTTCGTTCTTGGTCTCCCAGTTCGCGATGGCGCTCATGAGGAGCTTCTCCAGCGGCTTGCTCGCGTGGCGCGTGCTGTAGCGCAGGATGCCGAGGGCCTTCTCCACTTCGAGGCCACGGATGGTGTCGGCGCTCTGGCGCATCTTGCGCGGGCTGGTGGGCACGCTCACGAGGCGGGCGATGGCCACGCTCTTCATGGCTTCCTTGCGCTTGTCGGCGGCGATCTTCTTACGCGCTCCCATCGTTAGGCGGCTTTGTTGTTACCGGAGTGCTGACGGAACGTGCGGGTCGGGGCGAACTCGCCCAGCTTGTGGCCCACCATGTTCTCGGTCACGTACACGGGAATGAACTTGTTGCCATTGTGCACCGCGAACGTGAGACCCACGAACTCGGGGGCGATCGTGCTCGCGCGCGACCAGGTCTTCAGCACGGACTTCTTGCCCGACTTCTGCATGTCCTCCACACGCTTCGCGAGCTTGTAGTGGATGAACGGCGGTTTCTTGAGTGAACGGCTCATGATCTATCTGGTTCAGGCGACCTTCTTGTCGTTGGCGCGCTGGATGATGAAGCGGTTGCTGCGCGTCTTCGGGTGGCGCGTCTTCTTACCCTTGGCCAGGAGGCCCTTGCGGCTGCGCGGGTGACCGCCCGAGGCGCGACCCTCACCACCACCCATCGGGTGATCGACCGGGTTCATCACCACCGCGCGAACGCGGGGACGACGGCCCTGCCAGCGGCTGCGACCGGCTTTGCCGCTCTTCTGGAGCATATGCTCGGCGTTGCCCACGGTACCTACGGTCGCCATACAGGCGGTGAGCACCAGACGCAGTTCGCCGCTCGGCATCTTCAAGGTCACATAACGACCCTCGCGCGCGCTCAATTGAGCGAACGTGCCGGCGCTGCGTACGAAGCTGCCACCCTTGCCGGGCTGGAGTTCCACGTTATGAACGAGCGTACCCAGAGGGATCTCGCCGAGGGGAAGCGCGTTGCCCACTTCCGGGGGAACGCCTTTGCCGCTCTGGATCGTCTGGCCCACTTTCAGGCCGGCCGGTGCCAGGATGTAGCGCTTCTCGCCATCCGGATACTGGATCAGAGCGATGCGCGAGCTCCGGTTAGGATCGTACTCGATGGTCTTCACCGTGCCCGTGATGCCGTGCTTGTCGCGCTTCATGTCGATGACACGGAAGCGCTGCTTGTGACCACCGCCGATGTAGCGCATGGTCATCTTGCCCTGGT
>CAZYPC010000026.1:0-52559 GCA_964649165.1 uncultured Chryseobacterium sp. | reverse complement strand
GATGCGAAAAATAGAAAGTTGACAACAGGTTGTTCATGATCCGATATATTCGGCCGTCCACCAATACTGAAGAAATTACATGCGAAGTGTTTCCGCTGCGCTCGCCGTGCTGGCCTGTGCGGCATTTTGCGGGGCACAGGACCCTGTGATGCAGGTCGCCACCTGGGGCTTTGCTCACGTGCCCAATGCCGATGATGATGATGTTCGCGAAGCGGCCATGCTGACGGGCATCACGAATGAACTGCTGTCGCGCAACTCGAGGATCGCCGTGATTAACCGTACGGTTGACGAGCTGATCGACAAGGAGCGGAACGAGCAGATGAACGCGGAATACATCCGCGGCAAGATCGCCAAGCAAGGCATGGCTTCCGGAGGCACACAGCAATTGACCGGATTCGTGAATTCGTGCAACATCACTCAGCAGACCAGCACCGGGAAATACGGTACGAGCACGTCGTACAACGCGTCGGTGACCTTCGAGATCTCCATGGTGGACCAGTCCACCGGGCAGAACATCGGCCGTTCCATGAGCAAGACCGTGAAGGGCAGCAGTGGGATCTTCGGCGGATCCGGCCCTGACGGCGCCCTGGAGATGGCCAACCGCCGCGCGAGGAAATTGATCGCGAACTGGCTGATGACCGTATTGCCGACCGATCTGAAAGTGTTGAAGGTGGCGGATTCAACGGGCAAAGGCGTTCCGACCCGGCTGCTCGTGAAGGGCGGTCAGGATATCGGCATGACCAAAGGGGAGGACCTGCTCATCGTGGAATTCGAGATGCTCGATGGTGTGGCCGTGGAGAACACCATCGCTGAGCTGAACGTCATGGAGGTGAAAGCGACGAGTTCCGAATGCAAGATCCGCAAGGGCGGCGATGAGTACAAGGCCAAGCGCGCTGCGAACGCGGAAATGAAGATCCTGTTCAAACCCGATAAAGAGTAGCGATGCACAAGCCGTTCTTGAGGTCCGTTCTGTCCGTGTCCGTCCTGCTGGCGGCAGGGACCGTCGCCTTCGCGCAGCCATTCTCGCACTCGGTGCATAGGGCGAGCATGGACGATCCCTCCTTGACCACCCCGATCGGCATGGTGTGGATCCAGTCCACCGGCTTCGGGAAGAAGGAGGTGATCGCGCAGCTCGATGCGGAGAAGGCCGCCATGGAGACATTGGTCTTCCAAGGCATCGCCGGCACGCAATTCGCCATGCCCTTGGTGGCCGATGAGAGCGTGTCGCGGAAAGATCACGCGGATTTCTACACCGGCTTCTTCGACCAGCAGGGTTTCCGTGCATTCGTGAACAAAACAGAGACCACGGAGTCGCTCACGAAATTCAAAGGCGGCAGGAAAATGGGCACTCGCATACTCGTCGACGTCAATGGCCTGCGGAAGCACTTCGAGGACAAGGGCATCATCAAGAAGTTCGGTATGTAACCACCACCACTCATGATACGGAGCACTGTACTGTCGTTCGCCACGCTCGTGGCCTCATGCACCTTCGGGCAATCGTTGCCCTTGTCACCCAGTCCCTGCGGGGAGATCGTCGTCGCGAAAATGAGCGTGATGGTGATGCCACGCGTCGCCGAGGGAGAAACGCCAAGGAAGGTCTGGGACAGCAAACCCGATGACCGTATCGCCGTGGCCAAGGTGAAGGAGTTCTTCCAGGGCCGCGGATTCCAGACGGTCGACTTCGAGACCAAGCTGAAGTCGGCGGAAGAGAACAAAGTGCTCACACTGGAGAACTCCAGCGACCACCGCCTGGAGATTATGCGGTACAGTGGCGCGGAGATCGTAGTGGAGGTGGACATGACCTGGCAGGAGGAGAACGGATTGAACCATGCCACGATCGTGCTCAAAGCCAGCGAGGCGGGCAGCGGATTGGACATGGGCACCACGACCGAGGGAAGCAACCTGAACAAGTCGGCGGACAAGGCTTACCATGCCATGGGGGCCGTGGAGAACCAGGCGGACAAATTCCTGAACCAGATGCAGGCGAACTTCACACGTTTGGACACCGAGGGTCGCCCTCTGACCGTGAACGTCACTTTCTCCCAAGGGTCGACCTACAATGCTGACAGCGAGGTCGCGGCGAAGGACGACGACCCGCTCAGCGATGTGATCATCGATTGGATGCGCGACAACGCATTCAAGCATAGCATACAGAACCCGAACAGTGGCCCGGCCGGGATCGACTTTCCGGAAGTGCGCGTTCCTCTCCGCAATATGGACACCTGCCAGGGCTACCTCACGAACGACTTCGCCAAGGCCTTCCGTAGCTACATGAAGTCCATCAACATCCCGGTCAAGACCGTGATCAAGGGCAACAAGATCATCGCAACCGTTCAGTAACCGCCATGAGAAAAGAACTCACCTTCCTCCTGGCGGTCTCTGCCCTCACGCCTCTCGGGGTGCAAGCACAGAGTACCGATGCCGGTCAGGTCTGCATCTATGTGGACAACGTACCGGGCATGAACCCCTGGATGGCTGATGCGAGCAAGGAAAGGCTCCGGTCCAAACTCGTCACGGTAGCCTCCAAGAGCGGTGTCGTGCATGTGGGCCTAAGCAGCTTCCTGCTCTATCCGCAAGTGGACATCGTGGATGTGACCGTGACGGATGCCGGCATGAAGCCGATCACCGTGGCAAAGCTCGACGTGAACCTGGCCATAGCCCGGCTGGACCGTCTGGATGCCCCGCTCAGCAAGCCCGGCACCATCTTCAACAGCATGACGGTGCAACTCATCGGTACGGGCAACGACACGACCGGCGCGGTGAACGACGCGATCGGGAAGATCCAGGCGAGCGACAAACGCTTCGGGACTTTCCTTCAGGACACGAAGCAGCGCATCATGGACTTCTACCAGGCGAACTGCTCGGAGGTGATCGCTGAGGCGGTGCGGTCCTATGACCTGCAGAACTATGCCATGTCCATCGCGCTGCTCTACTCTGTTCCGCAGGGAACGAGCTGCTACGAGGATGCCCGCGAGTATTCCGTGCGCGCCTATCGCGAGTACCAGAAGACGGAGTGCCAGAAGAAGCTGATCCAGTTGAAGTCCACCTCGGTGATCATGAAGGGTCCCGATGCTGATGCGAAGGCGAAACAGCAGCAGTACAACGAGGTGCTGAAGCTGGTGAAGAGCATGGACCCCACAGCGGAAGGCTGCTACGAAGAGGCCTACAACATGCTCAACAACCTGGCGTCCGACTTCGATGCGCAGAACAAGAAGAACTTCGACCTCGTGAGCAAGGTGGTGGATGACCAGGCGGAGGTGCAGAAGGAGATGTACAAGGCCATGGGCCAGGTGAACTCCCAGATGCAACCGGGGGGAACCACTGTGGTGGTGGTGAAGTAACCTATCCGCCTTTCATCGGGTCGAACAGGTCCACGGGCAGGCTCACCGGCTTGCCCGATGCGGCGGACTTCACGCTGACATTGCCGCTCAACTTGGCGCATCCGTTCGAGAGGGAAAGCGTGCCGCTCAGGATGTTCGACCCGGAGCCCGGAATAGCTGTCAGTGATGTCCCCGAAACGCGGAACGAACCGGTGACGGACATGGAGTTGATCTGACCGGTCGCGTTGATCCGGCCACCGCCGGAACGGGTGAACGTGAGCTTGTCGCGGCCCGGCGCGTGCTCGTTGAAGGTGATACCCGACAGATCGCACGCGGCAGGGGCAGACTTTTCCGTGGGCTCTGAACTGCTAGGTACATGAGGCCGGACTTTGGTGGTATCCGTCTTGGGAACCTTCGCGGCGGGTGATGCGGTCTTGTGCGCCGTATCCGGAACGATGGCCTTGTGCGTCGTGTCATGTGGTCGCGCCTCGGTGATCGCTTCCACTTTGGGGCTCGTGGAGAGAGCGGCATACAGCACCCAGGCGATGACAACGAGGGCGAGGAGGAGAAGGCGTTTGAGCATCATCGTTTTCGGGACGGACTTCGGAAAACCAAGCGAAGATGATCAGCGAAAGGATCGGAAGCGCTCACGGCTCGGCGATCTCTTTGGCATACAACACGCTCCATTCCGCTACTTCCTGCACGAGGTCGTTCGCCACGGCCTCGCCCAGTCGCAATACGTCCGCGTTCCAGGAGCCCGGGTTGCCGGACGAGCTCTGGCCGCTGCGGATCGCTGCCAGTAGGTCCTCCGCTTCTTTGTGGCGGCCGGAAGGTTGTGCGCTGTGCCCGGCGAGCACTACGCGGACCACGGCCGATCGCTCAGCAAGGCGCTGGCATTCGCTCTGGAACCGGATGCCGTTCATACTCGCCACGGCGGCGGGGATCACCGCTGCACCGAACACCAGCCAATGCGCGTGGTGGTGAAGTCCGTGGACGGCGACCGCAAGCGGGCCAACGAGCAGGCCGTGATCATCCAGTGCCATCAGCAAGAGCACGAGCATATCCAGCACGACCAGGCCGATCACGCCTTTGTTCAGGCGGCCGCCCCACTTTTCCAGAAAGCGATCCATGGCCGACATCTGCCCGGCATTCCGGTCGTGATAAGCGACCTGGTTCTTGATCCAATGGTCTTTCACCACCGTCAATTCCTGCTGCGCATCGATCGTGATGAGCGGGACCGTGAGGGTGTTCCCATGGAGCTGCACGATGGTCGGCGTGGCCAGCGCCGCAGGAGAGACCGAGCGGGTGATGGCCTCGAAGAGCCAATCCACCGCGCTCTGGCGCACCACCCGGCTGGCGTATTGGGGCGGTGATGCCGCCGGCGGTTGGAAGCTGCCGAGACGCGGCAGGTAGAGCATGGTCCGCAGGCGCTCCGCGAGGTAGCGGTAGTCCACGGCACGTTCGTTCCATTTCCCGTGCTTGGCGCGGTGCGTGTTGATATAGATGAAAAGCAGGCAGACCAGCTTGATGGCCCCGAGCACGGCCAGCGCCACCGGGAACGTGGAAGTTGCGGCCGCACTTGGCGCATGCTCTGGACCTGTAACGGCAACGACGTGCGACACCGTTTCACCCAGCGAGGTGTGCTTCTGCTTGCCGATGATCACCAGGCTCAATGCTGCGCAGAACACGGCCAGCACGGCCAGCACATAGTTCAGCACGAAAGCGCCGCGATAAAGCCCTGAGTAGTGGTAGTTGAGCGAAGTCGCGCGCCGCCGGTAGTCGCTCAATGGCACCAATGCCGGATCGGCCCCGGTTTTCGGACCCTTGTCGAACCAGGCGGCGAAGCGGCTCCACAACCACTCGTGACCGGTCGCACGCCGGTTGCCATCCGCGTCGGTCTTGAATGGCCCTGTCGGGTTGAAGTACTCGGTGAGAAAGCGACGGCTCTCCTCCGCGCGCTTGTCGGACCGGCTGCCACTGTGACCAGGAACAGGCAGTCCCGCATCCGGGTCGGCCACGATGGTGGTGATCCAACGCTCCAATGCTGACCTCCAGCTAACGCCCGCTGAAGGTTGCCAAGCATGCGGATCCGTCAGCACGGCCGTAAGGTCCTTTCCCGGTTCGATCAAGGCGATCTCTCCGGTCTTTACATGGATGAAGACCACGGGCAACTCGAAGATGAGAGCCTTGCGTACCGTCTCCACCGTACCGCCCGCCTTGCCATCGGCTTCCGGGTCGGCCAGGGCCAGCAGGATATCCGAATGACGGAGCAGCACGTCCGCTTGGGCGCGATACAGCCTTGCCCGTTGCGCCTTGCCCGCATCGCCGGCCACGTAAGCACCGTCGAGCACCTGCACGTAAGCGCATTCGCCCAATTGCTGCCGGAAAGAGGCTTGATGCGCTGATGATCGGCTGTCGTGATAGTTCAGCACATCGCACCCGAGCACCGCAGCGAGTTCCTTCGCGACCTGCGGTGCAGCCAGACGTGTCAGTGCCTCATAGGCTTCGGTATCACCACCTTCCGCGAGCCCGGTGACCAATCTGATCCGCGTCGAGTTCTTCTCGTAGTAGTCCGCGACATGGAAGGTACCTGCTCCTTTTCCTACGGTACCACCCGCGATCGTCGCCAGGTGCTGGGCCGTGACCGAGAGCACCGCATCGAGCGTGGTGCGGTAGCCGCTAGCGTCCTCTGGGAGCGTGATGTTCCCGGCGAAGCCGAGGCGGAGGGTAAGGTTGGGGCGCATGCTATCCGTCGAAGCCTCAGAGAAGAAGGATGGGTCAGGACCGTTGCCTGCGAATATGCGCGAAATGGCTCCGCAGCCGCCATGGCCCTTGGTTATCCATCCACCACCCGCCCTGCACCAGGCCTTGCCATGGAGGATCCTCAGGACAAGTCATCCCAACCGACGAAGCTGACCTGCCTGGAAAAGCTGTCGTGATCCGGGTCGCGCAGCAACGCTTCAATGGTCTTGCGGAAGTTGTGTACTTCCTTCTCCTCGGCTTGCGTCGTATCCCGTATCGTCGCTCCGGTCCCCTTCAACAGGCGGTTCACGGAATGGCGCGCGGCGAGGAGGGTGGTCGGGCTGTCGTAGATGGTCAGCGCCTTGCCCTTCTTCGCGGGTTGGATGCGGAACGGATAGGCGCGTGGATACTTGGAGGGCGGGTCGACCTCGGCGGTCCCGAGCCCCAACGATCGGCTTTTGCTGGCCCAACTCTCCTTGTTGGCATCCTTCAGGTCGTTCGGGATGCAGATGACCATGCGCGCTGCATGGACGTCCACGTTGATCCGCCGTTTGGACTTCCCACCCGGACGATGCAGATCGATGTAGCGCTTCTCCACAAGGCTTCCAAAGACGGGGAGGATGAAGTTGTGGAAGTATCCGATGGCCAGACCCGTACTGGGGAGGATGGTTATCTCAGGTTGTTCATAGAGGTCCAACATCCGGGCGGTGAGCTCGCGGCCGAGAACTTCCACGTGCGGCCGAAGCTGTGACGGTGACAGCCCCTTCAATCGGTCCAGCTTCAAGTTGAGATGGCTCACGCCTTTCATGTCCGAAGGCATCGCCGCTTTCTTCCGGCCGACCTGCACCACCAAGGGGAACGCCCGCCGGTTGCCGCGCGCACCCATGAAAAGGCCGAACTCGAAGAGGACATTGTCGCGGGGTTCCCGCACGCGTTCGTCGCGCACCACTGTCGCATCGTCCGGTGTCATCACGCAGATCCCGAAGTCATATTGGATCGTCGTGCGGCGCAGTGTATCGATGAAGGAGTCGCCCGTCCTGAACTGGCCTGGATCGCTCCATGTTTTCACATCCATCCGTTTCCCGCGAGCAAGAACGGATGCGAGCGCCTTGGCCAGGTTGAGGCCGGGGCTGCTGCTCATGATGAACACATTGGGGGTGGTATTCATGTTCAGTGTTTTTGTTCAGGTCAAAGTGTCCCGGTCGGCGTTGATAAACAATGCACATCGCCGAACAACATGTACACATGAGTGATCTTCATAGCGAAGCCACCCTATGCTGAAGCCGGAGCAGAACCTCAACGGCAGGGGAGTCCGACCAATGTAGCAGCGGGCGACCATACGGCCAAAGCACCGTGCGATGCGGGTGCGACCGACGTGGCCGGATATTCCACAATTTGGACGCATGATCCAACGCGAGAGAGTATCGCTGGGCCACGCCCGATCCACCGGAACGAAGGGCCTGTCGTCCGCACGCCGCTGGCTTCTGCTTTTCACCGGATGTTTCGGTATCGCGGTGCATGCGCAGAACGTCACCGTCTCCGGCGCGCTTTCCGGCAACGGTTCGTACGCCACATTACAAGCGGCCTTCGCGGCGTTGAACGCCGGCAACCAATTGGGCGCTGCCGTGGTGGTGGACGTGGTGAACAGCACCACGGAGACCGCTTCAGCGGTATTGAACGCGGGACAATGGACCTCGGTGGTGGTGCGGCCCAGCGGTGGAGCGGCGCGCAGCATCAGCGGTGCCATAGCGGGGGGCAACGCGCTGATCTACCTGAACGGCGCCGACTTCGTCACCATCGATGGCCTGAATACCGGCGGGAATTCGCTCACCCTGACCAATACGAGCACCAGCATCTCCTTGGGAACAAGCACGGTGCGCATGGAGAATGACGCCACGAGCAACACGGTCACGCGCTGCACGGTGCAGGGTTCCTCAGCGACCTCATCTTGTGGCACCATCTTCTTCGGAGCGGGCACCATCATTGGCAACGACAACAACACGGTGTCGTTCTGCACGATCCGCCCGGCCGGAGCGAACCTGCATCGCTGCGGGATACTGAGCATCGGTGGGTTCTCCGGTCCGCTCAACAGCGGGATCACGGTGACGGGCTGCAACGTCCAGGACTATTTCGCGACGAGCAACGGCACTTACGGGATCAAGGCTGAAGAGGGCAACGAGAACTGGACGATCACGAACAACAGGCTGTACCAGACGGCCACACGTTCGGTCGCCAGCCTGACGGTAGTCGGGCACTATCCCATCTACTTCAACAACGCCTCGCCCACGTTGACCATCACCGGGAATGTGATCGGATACGCGGCAGCTGATGGTACCGGGGTCTACCGCATCCAAGGACCGGGCAGCGCATGGTTCGGGGCCATCTATATCGGAACGGGCGCCCTGGGAACGGCGACGGTAAGCAACAATACGGTAACGGCCATCGGGCTCTCCGGCCGGCTCCAGACGGATGATCTCCAGGGGCCGTTCCACGCCATCCTGGTAGCCAGCGGCACGGCCACCTGCACGGGCAATCTCATCGGCAGCCAGAGCGCCACCGGGGCGATCACGATCACCAACACGGATGTGGCTTCGTCGGAGATCCGCCCGATCTACAACTATGGCTCCCAGTCGTGGACAGTGAGCAACAACACCATCGGCGGCATCACGATGGACCAGACGAGTCCGGGCACGATGGTGTTCTCTGGGATCAAAGGGCCGTTCACGGCGAGCAGCGGAGCATCGACCATTTCAGGCAACACCATCGGGGGAACGGTAGCGGGCTCCATCTCGAACCTGAGCAACAGCCTCACTTCGGGCACATCGGGCATCGTGCTGGTGAGCGGCAACTGCGGCGTCACGGACAATGTGATCCGAAACTTCACCGCGTCCACGGGTTCCGGTCCGAGCGACAATCCGGCCACCGGGGGCATCATCTGCAAGAACGCATCGCGCAACCACACGATCACGGGCAATGTGATCAGCGGTTTCAGTTGCACGGCGCCGAACGCGGGCAACAAACTCATCGGCATCTATTTCCAGAGCGCGAACGGAACGAATCTGGTGGAACGGAACCGTATCTCAGGCTTTTCCTCGCTGGGGAATTTCACGATGCAGTACGGCATCGAATTCGGTGCGGGCACGGCGACGTTCGCCAACAACATGATCGCGCTCGGTGCGGGCGTAACGGCTGGCTGCGAGGTGTACGGGTTGTTGGAGATCGCTTCCGGTACGCACACGGTCCTGCACAACAGCGTGTACATCGGGGGAACGGCCACCACGGGTTCGGAGAGTTCTTGCGCACTGCGGAGTGCAACGGCCGGCAATACCCGCGACTACCGGAACAACATCCTGGTCAATGCGCGCACCAACGCCGGATCTACGGGGAAGCACTATGCGATCAGCACGGATGTGGCGCCTGCGGACCTGGTAGGGCTGACGAGCGACTATAATGTGTTGCGGGTAACCGGTACGGGCTCGTTCACCGGCCGCTTCAACGGTACGGACCTCGCTACGCTCACCGATTGGCGCTTGGCGACCGGTCATGACCTGAACAGCGTCAGCGGCGATCCGTTCTACCTGGCTCCCACGGCGGCGACACCGGACCTGCACATCGATCCGCTCGCTGGCAGCTCTTCTGTTGAGGCCGCAGGTACGGCTTCGGCCACGCGCACCAACGACATCGACAACGAGGCCCGGGCGAACCTCACACCGGTGGACATCGGGGCAGATGCACGCAACCCACAACCCGCCTGCGCAGGTACACCACCGGCCGGCACCATCAGCGGCACGTCGCCTATTTGTAGCGGAAGCGGCACAACGCTCGGTTTCAGCACGGGTAGTTCGGCGAGCGGCTTCACTTATCAATGGGCTTTATCCATGTCGCCGGGTGGTCCGTTCAATACACTCCTGGGTACGGCCTCGACACAAGCGACCGGATCGTTGACGAGCACGCGCTATTACCGGGTAACCACGACGTGCACGGGAAGTGGCCTCACCAACAACAGTCCCGTGTTCACCGTGCAGGTGAACTCCACGCAGGTGGGAGCCACATGCGATGACGGTGATCCGAACACGGTGAACGATGTGGTCGTTGCGCCCTGTGGTTGCGCGGGTTCCTACGTGCTCTTGAACCTGCATGTGGTGCTCGAGGGACCGCTGGTCGTTGGGCAGACACTCATGCGTGACGAGATCAGGAGCCTGCCGGGCTTTCCGCTGTCGCAGCCCTATTCCGCGCTGGGCGTTGGAACGATCACGGGCTCTGGCGGACCATTGGCGGGATCGGTGCTCACGGTGAGCGGCAACAACGCGATCGTGGATTGGATACTTGTGGAGCTGCGCGATGCCGCCTCAGGAACTACCGTAGCCGTTCGGACACCGGCGCTCCTGCAGCGCGATGGCGACGTGGTGGGCGTGGACGGGACAAGCCTGTTGAGACTGCCCATTGCCGCTGGCAACTACCGGATCGCGGTGCGGCACCGCAACCACTTGGGGGTGATGACGGCCAGCGCTATCGCCTTGAGCACATCAGTGACTTCCGTGGACCTGAGCGTACCGGGCACCGCGACATACGGCACCGATGCGCGGAAGAACGTCAACGGTGTCTATGCGCTTTGGGCGGGCGATGTCACCTTCAATGGTCAATTGAAATATACCGGTAGCGGGAATGATCGGGATCCGATCCTGATCCGCGTCGGCAGTACCACGCCGAACAGTACCGTATCGGGCTATTGGGGCGAGGATGTCACGATGGACGGCGCGGTGAAGTACACAGGTACGGGAAATGACCGTGATCCCATCCTCGTGAACGTCGGCAGCACAACGCCGAACAGCATCCGCGTCCAGCAGCTACCGTAGCTCACGGTCTATCACCGAGCAGCTTCGCGATGTCCCCGATCGCCCGGTCCACGTCCGCGGGTTTGGTGCCGTCATAGAAGCCACGCAGCCGTCCCAGCGTATCAGCCAGGATCAGGTTCTCGGTGTGTACGAAGTCGTTCGGGCCGCCATCGCCGGTATCCTTCACCGCGAACCAGCTTTTGCGCGCGAGCATATAGATCTGGCGGCGATCGCCGGTGAGGAAACGCCAGCGCTCAGGATCGGCTCCGTGCATGTCAGCGTAGGCGGCGAGCGTTTCCACGGTGTCGATCTCCGGTGTCACGGAATGGGAGAGTATCATGAAGCGCGGTTCATCCCTGTAAGCCGCCTGCACGCGCTCCAACTGGGTGGACATCTTCGGGCAGATGTTGCCGCAGGTGGTGAAGAAGAAATCGGAGAGGACCACCTTGCCCTTCACATCAGCGAGCGAGACGGTACGGCCCTTCTGGTCGGTCAGATTGAAGTCCAGGATGTGATGCTCGGCCGTTGATTTGCGCAGCGATGGATCCACGACCAGCGGGTTCAGCTGGGCCGGGGTGTACACGGGTAGTTCACCGCTCGGTTTCAGGATGGAATAAGCGATCCCCACACCTACGGCGAAGACGCCCAGGAACACCAGCAAGCGGACAAGGATCGGCTTCATGTCGGTTTGAACGGTTGCGGGTTACGGGTTGCGGGTTGTGATCGGTGAAGTCATCACGAAAAACCCGCAACCCGTAACCGGTTTCACTTCCTCCACTTGAATTCGTATGCCACACCGAAGATCCAGCGGTACTGCATATCCGGGATGTTCTGTTCGCGGTCGTAGCGCAGGCTCAGGTCGAGCATGTGGTCGTTGCTGAGCGCCCATTCCGCCCCGATGCCGTAGCGGATGCTGATAAGCTTGTTGCCGGTGTAATGGAACGTGGTGAAGGTCTCGGCCGAGACGTACGGGTCCAGCGGAAAGTCCTTGATCCTCGCGGAAAGCTGAAAGCGGTGACGAAGGATGTCCCGGTAACGGATGGGCAACGTGAACTCATGCTGGAACACGCCCCTGTATCCCACGGTGAGCTTGCCGAAGTCCTTCTCGCTGTCCACTTGCGCGTCGACGCGATGCGTATTGTTCGTGTACTTGTCGCGGAAGTTGTAACGGTGTTCGAGCGTGAGCCGCGCGTATTTGTGCAGGCGATAGCGTGCACCGACGACCGTGTAGAAGAGCTTGCTGCTGGTGAGGTTCTCATTGCCCCGGTAGCCGAGCTCTCCGCTCAGCCGGAAGCGGTTCTTGAAGGAACGTTTCGCTTTCGCGGCTTTCTGCTCAGCCTTTTCGAGATCCTCACCGGAGAGCTTGCCGTCCTTCGCTTTTTTGATCTTCTTCTTCGCCCCTTCATCGAACCGCAGCTCCACCGCGCCGCTGAGCCAGAGCTCGGCGTCAGAGGAGGGCAGGTGTAGCGGCTTTTCCTGGGCGCGCACGATGCTCATCAGCACCAGGGCGGCCAGCAGAAGCGGCGATCGGCGCACCAGGGACATCAATAATTCTTCACAGTGAGGATGCCGAGGTTGGTGACCTCATCCTTGCCATTGAGACTGGCTGACGCGAAGACCGCTTTCTGTTGGCCGGAACATCCCGTTTCGCAGTTCGCCCGGCATTCGCTTACCGCGTAGATGCGGTAATCCCCCTCGCGCAGCCAGCTGAACGCGAACAGGCCGTCCGGTCCCGTGCGCACATCATCATCGTAGAAGTCGTGATCACCGTACATGATGTACACACGGGCATCGATCACGGGGAAGGCCGTTCCGATGGGCTGGCAGGTCCCGTCGTTGAAGGCCTGCTCGTACACGTAGCCGCGCACCTCGGACTTCCCGCCCTCACCGGGTTCCTTTTTGCAGCCGGAAAGGAGCAGGCCCAGGCAGGCCGCGACAGGAAGCAACGTTCGCATCATGTTGATCTGAAAGTGCGCTAAAGTAGGAGGGCGGACCAATGACCCGGGACGGTCTGTGGGCCACGCGGGGAAAGCAGAGCAAAGTCGCCCTCACGCAGAGCCGCAGAGGCGCGGAGGAGGGTCAGGATAGCACGGTTTTTCTCTTTGCTTGAGGGCCGTCGATAGGTCGATAGAAGGGCCGGGCAAGTCCACTTCAGTAGTTGTTCACGATGCGTTTGAGGCCCTCTTTCAGAGTAGGTGCCCCGAAATTCACCAGCAGTCCTACCCTGAGATCCAGCAGCCGCAGATATGTAAGAAGCTGCTTCGGATGTACCGGTGCCATCTGTTCTACTGATTTCAGCTCTACTACGAGTTGGTCGTCAACGATCAGATCCGTTCGAAGGCCATCGCTGAATATCATTCCGTCAAATTCGAAGGTCACGGACTTCTGTCGTTCTACCTTGAGTCCTCGTCGTTCCAACCGCCTGGCAAGAACTGCCTCGTAAACAGATTCAAGCAAGCCGGGCCCAAGCCCCGTATGGATGTGGTAGCACTCGTCCACTACGATGCCAGAAACCTCGTCAATATCCCGCACGGCTTGAATGTACTGGTGTCAGAGCAACTCTGGTATGTGCACGAATGCATCAGACTGCACTTCTCTGCGCCTCAGCGGCTCTGCGTGAGGCCAGATATCGCAGCGAGCCTAACCCAGGCCGTACAACTCCTCGATCGCCCGTGCGTTGTTCGCCAGGATCACCTTGCGCCGCAGAGAGAGTTTGGGCGTCAACTCACCGGCATTGATGGTGAACTCCTGGGGCAACAGAGCCACCTTCTTGATCTGTTCCCAATGGCCGAGCCCATCGTTCACGTAGGAGACGGCGTCATCGTAGAGGTCGATCACACGCTTGTCCTTCACGGCCTCCTCGCGTGAATTGAACGGGATGCCCTTCTGGGCGCAAGCTTCCTTCAGTGCATCGAAGTTGGGAACGATGAGCGCTGCCGGGAACTTCTGGTATTCGCCGACGACCATCACCTGCTCCACGAGCCGGGAAGCTTTGAATTTGTTCTCGATGGGTTGCGGGGCCACGTACTTGCCGCCGCTGGTCTTGAACATCTCCTTCTTGCGGTCCGTTATGCGCAGGAAGCCTTCGCCCGTCAGTTCACCGATGTCACCGGTGTGGAACCAGCCATCGGCGGTGAGCACTTCGGCGGTCATCTCCGGTTCGTTGTAGTACCCGATCATCACGTTCGGCCCCTTGATCAGGATCTCGCCATCCCCGGCGATGCGCACCTGGACGTCCCGGATCGGTTTGCCCACGGTGCCGAAGCGCAGCCCATCGTTGCGCGCGTCGTTCACGCTTACGACCGGACTGGTCTCCGTGAGGCCGTAGCCCTCCATCAAGGGTATTCCTGCAGCGTTGAAGATGCGCGCCAGCCGCACTTGAAGGGCGCTGCTTCCGCTGGCGACGCAGCGCACGTTCCCGCCCAACGCGGACTGCCATTTGCTGAAGATGAGCTTGCGTGCGAGCTTCAGCTGCGTGTTGTACCACCAGCTCATGCCCCTCACGTCGTATCGTTCGCCGAGCGAGAGCGCCCAGAAGAAGAGCTTGCGCTTGATGCCGGTGAGCTCTTCACCCTTGGCCATGATCCGCGCGTAGATCTTCTCGAGCAATCGCGGCACGGCGGTGAAGACGTGCGGCTTCACCTCGCGGATGCGGTCGCCCAGATCGTCCAGCGTGGGCTGGAAGTAGATACTGACCCCCGTGCGCATGTAGAGGTACATCAGCATGCGCTCATAGATGTGGCACAATGGCAGGAAGCTGATCGTCCGTGCCTCACTGTCCACGGGCAGCCGCTCGAAGCTGGCCTGCACGTTGCTGAGAATGTTGTCGTGCGTGAGCATCACGCCCTTCGGCCTGCCGGTGGTGCCGCTGGTGTAGATGATGCTGGCGAGGTCGCTGCTCTTCACCGCCGCCTTGCAGGCCTGCAACGCTGCCCGGTCACCGTTCGCTCCGAGGTCGGTCACTTCGCTCCAATGCCGTGTTCCCTCCAGCTTGTCGAAGCTGAAAACATGTCTGATGTCCGGGGCATCCTTCATCGCCTCCAGCCCCTTGGCAAGGATGTCCTTGTCGCCGGCGAAGAAGATCCGCGAACCGCTGTGCTTGAGCACGTAGGCGTAATCCGAGGCGGAACTGGTGGGATAGAGCGGCACGTTGATCGCGCCGATGCGGAGCAAAGCCTGGTCCACCAGGCACCATTCGCTGCGATTGCCGCTGGCCATGGCCACCCGGTCACCGGGCTTGATGCCCAGCAGCAAGAGCCCCAAGGCCAGCAGTTCACTTGTTTCCAGAACTTGCGCTGTGCTGTATTTGCGCCACGCGCCGTTCTCTTTGGTGGCGATGCTGTCCGCTTTCGGCGTGTGCGCCAGCTGGTGGTCCAGGATGTCGAAAAGGCGGGTGATGGCCATGCGCAGGCGGACGGTTTGTCGCTCGCAAGATGGGGACGAAAGGGGGAATGTGGATAGGTGTGAGGTGTGAGCCACCTCACACTTCCGAACCCACCACTCACACTTCACCCTGGAACCTCCATCAGCGCATCCACGTACTTTCTAACGTAGGTCTGCACGCTTCTCGCCCTGTACTGCATGATGAAGCGCGGGTGCTCCAGCGGCGTGATCCGCTCGAAGAAGCGGTGTTCGGCGTTGACCGCTTCGAGGTAGGCCAGGTTCTTCCCTGTGCCGATACAGAACACGTTGTCGGTCCGCATCCCGGTGGCGATCAGCTTTTTCAGCCAGCCCACAACGAACGGGGTGATGGATGTTTGCAGCGCACGATCGTCGTAGTAGTTCAGGTTCACCTGCGCGCCGCTGGGGCCTGCCTTCGTAAAGCCTAACGGAGAGATGGCCTGCACGTACACCTCGTTGTAGAACGTCTTCGCACCGCCCATCGCGCGCACCATGCGGTAAAAGAAGTCGCTGCTGGGCTCGTGCGTCCGCAAACCGTGTATCGGTATGCCCAGATCGCTCTCGCAACGCTTCGTATCGGTGAAGCACAAGCCCGTGCTCCCCGCGCCCAGTCGGCCCGGGTTGATGCCGAGCATCAGCTTGCGCGGACGATCGTCGCTGAAGTACTTCCGGTGGAAGTCACGCACGATGCGTTGCACCTCGGCACCGTTCTCACTCCGCAGCGGATCGAGCACCTTCACTCCTTTGGGCATGCGGATGCCGTCCAGGGATACGGACGTAACAAGGTCGAGCAGGCGGTCGGCGAGCATCGGACGACCAGTCATCGCATCGCCTTGATCCGTAGCATCAACCAGCGCATCTCCGTGGCGATCTCTTCGCTTCGTTCCCGATAGATCGCATCTTGCTCGGGCGTACCGTCACTGATCTTGGGGTCGCGATAGGTAAGCATCAGGCGTTGGTCCGCGTTCGGCACGAGCGGACAGCCCTCCTCGTCGCACACCATGACGGCCGCGAAGCCATTGGCGGGATTCTCAGGATCATCGGTCGTCTTCGAGTGCAACACGAGCACTTCATCCTCCTCCCCTATCGAGAGGACCCATTCACCGGTCTCTGTTCCGTCATCGTCAACACGGAAACCCGAGCGTTCCAACTCGCGGATCACCGGCGTGGCGATCACCGAGGGCTCAGCGCCGGCGGACCAGCAATGAACGTTATGCAGGCCGGCCTCGTTCGCCGCAGCGCGCGCCCATGCTTGGGCGAACACGCTGCGGCGGCTGTTCTGGGCACAAACAAAGACGATGTGCACGGGCTGGCCTTGCAGCAACCGCTCAGCGCACCAGGCGGCGATGGGCTGTAGGAGGGCCTTGCGTCCGGTCGACGGCTCTGTATTCAAGGATCGCAGCGTACGAAGGAGTTCTTGGTGCATGGCGGGGTCATGGGAATGGAGGAAGTCCGATGGTGGTCGGCTCCAGGAAGACCTGCCACCAGCGCTCGAAGGTCATGGCGCAGCAATCGATGATGCCGCGCTGGTACTGCCATTGCTGGAAGAGGTTGAGGGCGATACAGCAGGTGATGGCCAACCCCAACGCGGTTCGCGCAGCTATGATACGGGACCACATCCGGGTGATGAGCAACGCGATGGGAAGCGCTAGCAAGGGCAGCGTCTCGATCATGGGTCGGCTGCCGAAACCGCCACCGTACCACCACGGGTCCCAACTGAAGGTGATGTAGATGAATGGAACGAGGAAGAGCACCAGCATCCGGCCATAGGACCGCAGGGCGGAGGGCCACTTCCCGGCCGCGGGCGCAACGAGCCCCAATAGCGCGAGCGGCGTGTAAACGAACCAGCCTTTCCGGAATCCGAACAGGCCTTCAGCGATATGAGGCCGCGTGAGATCGAAGGTCTCTGTGCCGTACGACCAGAAGAAGAGCGAGCCGGTCGTGACTTTCCAGTACACCAGTTGCGGAACGATACAGCAGCAAGCGACGACCGCTGCCATCGCCACGTCCTTCCAATGGGAGCGCAGGAATTCCAGGGACCCATTTCGCGCATCCCAGCAGAGCGGGATCAACGCGACCAGCGCGCAGGTGGGGCGGGTGAGCGTGGCCATTCCGATGCACACGCCGATGGTCAGGGCGATGCGCGGCGAGGGTGAGGCGTACCAGCGGTCGGTGCGATCGATAAGCAGCGCACATAGGAAGAACAGGAACGGATGGCTCATCCCGCCGGCGAAAGAGGAATAGAAGAAGAGGTTCGTGCCGAGCCCGAGCGCGAGCAGCGTGATGGCCGTTGACAGGTCGTTCACGTATCGTCGAAGGAAACCGGCGAGGACGAGCAGACCCAGCCAGGGCCAGAAAGCGGAGGAAATGGCGACGGCCAGATGGTACGCTGGTGAATAGCCGTCCGCTTGGTAAGGTGCCCTGAGCGAGGTCCATACGTGCGCGACCAGGAAGAACGGCAGTTCAAAGACCGCGACGCCCATCGTGTACTTGTCGCACATGCGCCCGGTCTGCGGCACCGGGAAAGCACCTTGTCCGAACCGGTAGCCTTTCGGGAACGAACCGGGCGGGATGCTGTCCAGGAACCCAAGGTGCAACGGATCGTGATGGATGATGGCGGCCGGGAGATAGAGGTAGTAGCCATCGGTATCCCATTGCAGGATCTCGCGGTGGTTCCAGCGGCGCAAGTTGAACGTGACCCAGACCGCCGCTATGATGAACACGCCGCACGCCGCCACGCTGAGCGGTGACTTGCGGACAAAGGCGGCGGGTTCGTACAGCACCGGCCAAAGATGCGCGCTAGTTCTCCGGCGCGATGGGCACGACCGTGACCTGTCTTCTTTTGAGCGGCTTCAGGTCCGACACCGCTTCACGGATGCTTTCGCGCAGGGCCTGTAGGGCCCGGTCCTTCATCGCGTGGCGGTACGTTACAGTGCTGATCTCCCGCACGGGTACGGGCGGTGCGAACTCGCGCAGGCGCGCCTTCTGTTTCGTGCCCATCTCCAGCGCGGCCAGCTCCGGCACGATCGTGAGCCCACCCTGCGTGTCCACGATGCGCAGGAGGGACGCGATGCTCCCGGATACGTAGTGCAGGTGGGTGTCTTTCGCGCTCCGCTCGCGCAGTTCGCAGAGGTTCATCACTTGGGACCGCAGGCAGTGACCTTCTTCCAGAAGCCAGAGCCGGTCGGCTTCGATGTCTGATGGCAGCACGTACTTCTTGCGGCCGATGCGTTCATCCTTTCCAGCGTAAACGAAAAAGCGTTCGTTGAAGAGCGGCTCCTCGCGCAGGCCGGCGATCCCGAGCGGTGTGGCGAGGAGGCCCACGTCGATCCGCTCCTTCATCAACGCATCGGCGATCGCCTCGGTGGTGAGTTCGCTGATGGTCACCTTCAGGCCCTTGTGCCGCTTGAGGAGCGCGGGAAGGAACAGCGGGATGAGATAAGGCGCGAGGGTGGGGATGACCCCGATGCGTATTTCGCTCTGGCCGGTGTTCGCGCCGCGTGCCGCTGACCGGAGTAGGGCGGCCTCACGCAGCACCGCCCGGGCGCGCTCAACGATCTCCGAACCGATGGCCGTGGGAACGACCGGTGGCTTGGTGCGGTCGAAGAGCGTAACGCCAAGCTCTTCCTCCAGCTTTTTCACCATGCTGCTGAGCGTGGGCTGGGTGACGAAGCAGGCCGCCGCCGCCTTCGCGAAGCTGCGGTGCGTGTCGATGGCCACGATGTAGTCGAGTTGCTGGAGGTTCATGGGATGGTTCACGAGGGGTCGTCAACGAAGCGATCCTGGTCCGCTACTTCTCATAGACAATGTCTATCGAAAGATAGAAACATTCAGTTTGGGCTATAGCCTGATGACGGTCACCTTTGGGCCTTCCCAATGGAGCCACCTTCGCACGAACCCCCCAAGACCTACTGATCATGAGCACCGAAAAGAACGTGTCCGCCCTGGCGGACCCTCACACCCAGAACGGCAATGGCGCGGGCAAGTGCCCGGTGATCCACGGCGCGATGCGCAATCCGGTGGCTGGCCGGGGCACTGGCAACCGGGACTGGTGGCCGAACCAGTTGAACCTGGGCATCCTGCACCAGCATTCGCCCGCCTCGAACCCGATGGGTCCGGATTTCGACTACGCCGAGGCGTTCAAAAAGCTGGACTACAAAGCCCTGAAGGCTGACCTGACCAAGCTGATGACCGATTCACAGGAGTGGTGGCCGGCGGATTGGGGCCACTACGGCGGTCTCATGATCCGCATGGCCTGGCATGCGGCGGGAACCTACCGCACGGCGGATGGTCGGGGTGGTGCGAGCACCGGCAACCAGCGCTTCGCCCCGCTGAACAGCTGGCCTGACAATGGCAACCTCGACAAGGCGCGCCGCCTGCTGTGGCCGATCAAGCAGAAATACGGCAACAACATCTCCTGGGCTGACCTCTTCATCCTTGCGGGTAACGTCGCTTTGGAGAGCATGGGCTTCAAAACCTTCGGTTTCGGTGGCGGTCGGGCGGACATCTTCCAGCCCGAGGAGGACATCTATTGGGGCGCTGAGGTGGAATGGCTTGCCACAAGCGACAAGCTCAACAGCCGCTACTCCGGTGATCGGCAGTTGGACAACCCGCTGGCCGCCGTCCAGATGGGTCTCATCTATGTGAACCCACAAGGGCCGGACGGTAATCCCGACCCGGTGGCGAGCGGCCGGGACGTACGTGAGACCTTCAAGCGCATGGCGATGAACGACGAGGAGACGGTCGCGCTCACCGCCGGAGGGCACACCTTCGGCAAGATGCACGGTGCGGGTGATGCGGCGCTCGTGGGCCCCGAGCCGGAAGCGGCACCCATCGAGGCGCAGGGCTTCGGCTGGATCAGCAAGCACGGCAGCGGGAAGGCCGGCGACACCATCACCAGTGGGCTGGAAGGTGCATGGAAGCCGAACCCGACCAAGTGGGATAACGGCTACTTCGACATGCTCTTCGGCTATGAGTGGGAACTGACCAAAAGCCCAGCCGGCGGACACCAATGGGTGGCGAAGGATTGCAAGCCGGAGCACATGATCCCCGATGCGCACGACCCGAACAAGAAGCACCCGCCGATGATGACCACGGCGGATCTGTCGCTGCGGTTCGACCCCGCGTATGAGAAGATCTCTCGCCGGTTCCACCAGGATCCCAAGGCGTTCGCCGACGCGTTCGCCCGTGCGTGGTTCAAACTGACACACCGCGACATGGGTCCGAAGGCCCTCTACCTCGGACCTGAGGTGCCGGCCGAAGAGCTGATCTGGCAGGATCCGATCCCTGCGGTGGATCACAAGCTCATCGATGCGAACGACATCGTTGCACTGAAGGCGCGGATCCTCGCCTCTGGCTTGAGCGTGTCAGAACTCGTGTCAACTGCGTGGGCCTCCGCTTCCACGTATCGCGGCAGCGACAAGCGCGGCGGCGCGAACGGCGCGCGCGTGCGCCTGGCCCCGCAGAAGTTCTGGGAGGTGAACGACAGCGCCCAGCTCGGCAAGGTGCTGAAGGAACTGGAGGTCATCCAGGTCACGTTCAACGCTTCAGCCGATGCAGGTAAGAAAGTCTCCATTGCCGATCTGATCGTCCTCGGCGGCTGCGCTGCGGTGGAAAAGGCGGCGAAGGATGCCGGTCACTCCATCACGGTACCATTCACCGCGGGCCGTATGGACGCTTCGCAGGAGCAGACCGATGTGGAGAGTTTCGCTCCGCTCGAGCCGCAGGCCGATGGTTTCCGCAACTACCAGAAGAAGACCTATCGCGTCTCGGCTGAGGAGATGCTCGTGGACAAGGCGCAACTGCTCACGCTCAGTGCGCCGGAGATGACGGTGCTCGTAGGCGGTCTCCGCGTGCTCGGTGCGAACAGCGGTGGTTCCAAGCACGGCGTGTTCACCGATCATCCCGGCCAGTTGACCAATGACTTCTTCGTGAACCTCTTGGACATGGGCAACGCGTGGGCACCGAAGTCAGGGGAGGAGGGCGTGTATGGTTCGCACGACCGCAAGAACGGGGATCGCAAGTGGACGGGTAGCCGCGTGGATCTCATCTTCGGCTCGAATTCCCAGTTGCGCGCGATCGCTGAGGTGTATGCGCAGGCGGACGCGAAGGAAAAGTTCGTGAAGGACTTCGTGAAGGCGTGGGTGAAGGTGATGGAACTGGACAGGGTGTGACCGCGCGAAAGAATGAACATGTGGACGGGCCGCTCAACAGGGCGGCCCGTCCGTTTTACGGATCGCGCTGGTACACCCGCACATAATCCACTTCCATGACCGCAGGGAGGTCAGGGATGGAAGGGCCGTGGCCGAGATGAAAATCGTCCCATCCCTTGTGGATGGAAAGGTTCAGAATAATGGAAAGCTCGTCATCTTGACCGGGATAGGCTTGATTTTGGAGGTAGACGCCACCGGGTAGCTCACAGTTGGAGACAGGCTTGTTCTGCAGGTCGTATATCCGGCATGAGCGATAGATAAGCGCATTGTCCACGTAGAAATTGACGAACCATTTGTCCCAGTCCGCTCGGAATACATGGAAGTCGTCTGAGAGTTCCGGAAAGTCATGGGTCGCCTCGTCACTGGCGTAGTTCCCCACGCAGTCGGCGTTGTACCGGTGCAGTGAATGATGGTAGCTGTGGGAAGGTTTCCAAAGGATCTCCAGGATGTCGATCTCCGAGCACCAAGGCCCTCCGCCGAAGAGCCAGAACGCGGGCCAAAGGAAGTGTGAGGTGCTCTTGGGGACTTTGATCCGACTTTCGAAGCGACCGCGGGAGAACTTCTGCCGGCTGAAAAGGACACCGGATGAGTAGACCGTTTCCGCGCCATACCATGCGGTCAAGGGACCATGTCTCGCCGTGATCTTCACGGTGCCTGAACCCGTTAGCGTCACGTTCGAATCCAGCGAAATGGCAACATTATCTGGGAATCCGCTGCGACTGGACCAACACTCATCCTGGACCTCACAAAAAGGATAGAAGGTGACCCAGCGGTCGTGGTCCAATGTTCCTCCATTGAATTCATCCTCGAACACCAGGTGCCAGGATCCATGCTCGCAGAAGTCCGCAGCTTCAACGCCGATGAGGTGATGCTCGGGTGGATCCGCAAGCGTCTGTGCTGTGGATGAGTTCAGGTTGCTCGCCACAAAGAGACCCCATGCGAGACCAGAGCGAACGTGACAGGAAAGACCTCCCCGTCTCATTCCATTGAGGATGAGAAAGACACGACATGGAAGCCACGTTCGGTCAGGGACCGGGCGGTTGTCGGATCTGAGCTTCGCTCGTAAGCGACGCAGCCGGTATAGAACATGGCTTCATATTGATGCTTGCAGTCGAAAACCACCGTGTGCGTCGGATCCGGTCCGACAGCCTTTATGAGCCGCTGTCGCAGTGAAGACTGGGATGTGGTGTCCTGGAATGGTTTCAAGCGCTCGATACAGAAACGAACGGGTAGGATGATAAGCAAAGCGAGGATCAGGAAGCCGATCCATTTTGCACGTGTACCCGACCGGACATGTCGTTCGAGCAAGACCCAGAAAAGCGCCGAGATCGTAAGCACCGGTATCGTTGTTGGCAGGATATACCCGACCATTTTGGTCGCGGCGAACGAGAAAAAAACGTACGGCACGAGCCACCAGATAAGGATGGCCGAGCGGCGTAAGTGTTTCATCATGCGGATGGATCGGTACAGGAACCAAAGACATGGCAGGTAAACGAGTTCGCCATAGACCATTCGGAGGCGATCGAAGTAGTACAACGGTCCGCCGACCTGCCCATCCAACCCCGTGGTGAAGTGGGCGATATTCATGAGATGCTCGTGGTGGGCGATCTCTGGGAACCGGGATCCTACATAGAGCGTCCAAGGGGTTGCGACGGCTGCCGCGACGGCTGCAAGGATCGAAAGATCAACCAGCATCGGGCGCCATACCCATTTTCTGTGAGCCAGCGACAGCGCGGTCACTACGGGAAGAACAATGAGCGCAGGGAGCCATTTGGTCAACAGGGCCAGGCCTAGTAGGACCCCTGAAGCCGATATTGCCGCCCATCTATGGCCTCTGAGCGAGATCTGATACATGACGACACTGGCCCCGATCAGAAAGGAGAACATGGAGTCCACATGATCAGTGGCGCAGCGACCACTTCCGAATTCGATCACGGCGCCTTGGATGGCATAGAGGAACGCAGCGACGAATCCGACACGTCGACCGTAGATCTCGCGTGAGAACGCGAAGCACAGCAGGATCCCGAGCGTGGAGACGATCAATGATGGCAGGCGCAGAGCGAATTCGTTCGTTCCAAACAGATGCATGCTGATGGCCATGCACCATAGGGCGAAGGGAGGTTTGTGAAGCCAGATGCGACTTTCAGTCCAGTTGAAAGGGTCTTCCGGCAGCACCGGATTCTCATAGAGCGTTGGTTCGAGGGGATGAGCCATCATGTTCTTTGCGACCAGGGCATGGTAGCGCTCATCCCACATGTGCAGGCCGGGGTCGAGCGCGGGCCCTATTCGGAGCAGCAGGCCCCCAAGCAGCAAGAGAACCAGCGCAGGCAGGTACGAACCGCGCAAAGCCTGCCGCCATGCGAGAAGCAGTGGTGGAAGGCTGGCCACCATCAACCATAGCACGGGACCGTTGGCCTGGATCTCAGTGTCCATTCTTGTCAAAGAAAGCAATCGCCACCGCGAGAAGCCGAGTACGCAGGGGAGGCTGATATCAGACCCAGCGCACCCATCTCACGGGAACGGTGTCAAGCCCTCCCAGGTATCATGTCCCCAGACCTCCCAGTAGCGTTCCTTGGTCATGTTCTCCCAATGAACGATGGAGATGAGGAATTGCCGCTGTTGGAAGAGGTTCAGGTGGACCCCGCAGAGTATGATCACCACGAGCAGTGCACCGATCACCCGGAGCCTGTAGAGTGTCCTGTCAGCCAATACCGCGACCGGGAGTGCGAGGAGCGGAAGCGTGTCCACCATCGGGCGTGAACCGAAACCACCACCGTACCACCACTGGTACCAAGAGAAGATGCCGTACAGCGCGAGGGGAAAGAAGACGAGGATCGGCCATGCGAGCGAGCGCTTGGACCGGTCAGCGATCATCACGCCGAGGCCTATGAACCCCAGGATCACCAAGGGTGACCAAACGAACCAGCCCTTCTTGTAGCTGAGCAGACCGTCCATGATGTGCGGGTCCGACCAGTTGAAACCTTCGCCGCGATAGGAGTAGAAAATGAAATGCCCGGTGGTCGCCTTCCAATACAGGAGTTGGGGCAGCACGGGCAGAACCACGGCGGCAACGGCCCACGCCAGGTGCGCACGGTGTCGGCCCACCAGCTGCCATTTCGATCGCCAGCCAAGCCCGTGGGTCCAGAGCAGAGGGACCAACGCGACGATGATGTCGATCGGCCGCGTAAGCACGACAAGCCCCAACGCCAGCCCCAGGCCAATGGCCCTTCGCCGTGAGGGCGCGCGGTGCCATGCATCCGTCCGTTCGATCACCAGTGCGAACAGGAAGAGCAGATAGGGATGGCTCATGCCGCTGTTCAGGGTGCAATAGAAGAACGCGTTCGTACCGAGCCCGATGGTGATCAGTGCCAGGGCGGTCGCAGGATCGCTCGCGTGGCGTAGCAGGAATTTCCGCAGCACCCACAGGCCGAGGAAGACGAACGCGACAGATGACAAGGAAACACTCAACTGATAAGGGGCGGAGTATCCATCAGCCGGATGCCCTGTCCATGGACCCTGGCAATAGGCATGCGCAGCGAAGAACAACGGCGCCTCGAAGAGCGCGGTGCCATAGGTGTATTTGATGCAGTAATGCCCCGTCTCCTTCACCGGGAAGAGCCCGTAGCTGGACATGTGGTCCTTGTGGAGCACATCGTCCAGATCGGCCACGTAGGCCAGGTCGCGCACGTCGCCCCGGATGAAGGTGGCGGGCAGGTAGTGATAGTAGGCTTCGGCATCCCACTCCAGCACGCGCATGGTCCGCCAGAAGCGGATCTCCACGATCTCGTTCACGGCCATGACCAGGAAGAGCAGGCACGCGATGGCGCTCCACAGGCCGTTTGTCCAGTGCCGCTTTGTCGGGTAACCCACCGCGGAGGTCATGCCGCCAAGATCGTTCGCCGGAGGGAGCGAGCGAACGATCTGTTCCGCGTTGTCATGGGAATTCTTTCAGGCCATCCCAGGTGGCGTGTCCCCAGATCTCCCAATAACGCTCCTTGGTCATGCCGTCCCAGCGCAGGATGGTCTGCACGTATTGGTCCTGTTGGAACCGGTTCAGGTGGACGCCGGCGATGATGATCACCATGAGCACGAAGCTGGCCACGCGTGACCGGTCGATCACCGTTTCCGTGAGCAAGGCCATGGGAAGCGCCAGTAGCGCGAGCGGCCCCACCATCGGGCGGCAACCGAACCCGCCGCCGTACCACCAGGCGGTCCATGAAAAGACGAAATAGATCGTGAGCGCGAAGTACACGCCGATGGGCCATGCGAACGGCCTCCACATCCGGCGTCCGACCATCCAAGCCGTCCCCGCGAAGCCGAGGAGCACGAGCGGGGAATAGACGAACCAGCCCTTGCGATAACTGAACAGGCCATCGAGGACATGGGGGTGGCCAAGATCGAACCCCTCTCCTTCATAGGACCAGTACATCCATTGCCCGGTGGCCGCTTTCCAATACGCGAACTGCGGTAAGAGGGGCAGGGCAGCGAAGAGCAGGAGTACCACCACATGGGACGCATGTGCACGGAGCAGCTGCAGCTTTCCATCGCATGGCCAGAGCAGCGGGACCAGGGCAATGAGGATGTCCAGCGGCCTGATGAGGACGATCAGGCCCAAGGCGAGGCCGAGCACCACGGCCTTGCGGATGGTGGGGGCACGATACCAGGCGTCGGTCCGCTCCAGCACCACGGCGAAGAGGAGGAACAGATAGCTGTGCGGCATGCCGCTGTCCACGGTGGAATAGAAGAAGAGGTTGGTCCCGAGGCACAGGACGATCAATGCACAAGCGATCGCACGGTCCTGAGCGTGCCGCCGGAGGAAAGCCGATAGGACCAGCATGCCGATGAGGGTCGAGCACACCGCGGAGAGGGAGACCATCAGTTGATAAGGTGCCGAATACCCATCGGCTATGGCGTGATCGAAGACGGTGCAGTAAGCGTGGGCGAGCAGGAAGAACGGCAGCTCCATGAGAGCAACTCCGCAGGTGACCTTCAGCACATCACGACCGGTCGATGGGTTCCGGCGCACGCCATGCGCCAGCTGACCTTCCCCTGGATGCAGCGTAAGGCTGTCGAGCGGCACGACATAACCCAGGTCGAACGGGTCACCATGGATGATGGTGGCCGGCAGGTAGTGATAGTAGGTTTCGATGTCGTAGTTCAGCGTGCGGTGTCGCTTCCAGTAGCCGATATCGAACACCTCGCTCACCGCGGCCCAACTGAAGAGCAGACAGACGATGGCGGTCCAAGGCCCAAGGATCCGAGGGGAGGAAAGATGATCGGTCACGTTACGTGTGCCAAAGCTCGGCGACGCGGGTGCCAAGATCGTGGTCGCTCAGTTCCGATCTGCGGCCCACGCTTCGATCCGCGTTCTCACATCCTCGGGTGAAAGAGGCCAGCCGCTGCATGAGATGGCGATGGCCGCCCCGAGCATCCGCTTGTTCAGGGCCATCTCGGCCTTGTTGAAGACGGTTCCCGGGAGCATGGCGGCCGCGAAGTCATCCACATGCACCAGGAGCGTGTGTCCCACCACGTTCCCATGGGTGCGTATCTCCTTGATGCCGATGGATCGGATGCTCTCGCGCTTGACGCCCCGGAAGCGCGTGGACCAGAGATTCGCCCGGTAGAGCAGGGCGGTATCGGTGAGCATGAGGGCCGGCAGGCTGTTGTTGCGACCGGCCCAGGCGATCACCGGCGATAGGACCAGGAGCACATGACAGAGCGGTACGACGAGGTACCGGATCTTCTCGCTGCCGAAGAACCAGTCCTCGCCGTCTCCGAGGTACCAGCCCGCGACACCCGGACCGCCCAGCAACAAGCAGGTGAGCGCCATGCGATACAGCCAGCGCGACTCGCGATGCAGTGTGAAATGGGCGTTCGCGTTCATCACTTCGGCGCCTTCCAATAGATCCACGCACCGATCAATGCGAAGACCACGTTCGGTGTCCATACGGCGATGAAGGGATCGAGCCCGGCGTTGGTGGCGGCCACGTTGCTCAGCTTGCCGAGGAAAATGAACACCAGGATGAGCATCACGCCGAGCACGAGGTGCACGCCCGTTCCACCGCGCACCTTGCGGCTGGCCACGCCCACGCCGATCAGCGTGAAGACGAACGTGGCGAACGGCGCGGCGGTGCGCTGGTGCTGCTCCACCTCGTAGTAGGCAGCCGTGTCGCCGCCCCGCATCTTCTCGGCTTTGATGAAGGCCGCCAGCTCATGCCTGTCCAAGGCGCCCACGAGTGCGAGGCGCTGGCCGATGTCACTTGGCTTCAGCGGGATCAACGTGTCGAGCCGCTCACCGCCGGAAAGTAGTTCGACGCTGCGCGCGCGAGGTGCCATGGGCTCGTCCGGCTCGGGCACCATGCTGTCGGGTGGAAGTATGCGGAGCTTGTAGTCGAAGAGCTGCCACTTGCCCGTCACCGTGTCATAGATGGCGCGTTCGGCCTCGAGCTTGGAGCGTATCTCACCGTTCTCCCAGCGCACGATGCTCATGCGGTTGGCTGTGCGGCTGCGCATATCGATGCTCTCCATATACACGATCACGTCCTTCTCCACTTCCTTCAGGAGGTTCTTGTCATCCAGGTCGTACGGGTTCCACACGTGCGCCTTTTCGAAAGCGAGCCGCGTACGGTTGGCTACGGGCAGCAGGAAGACGTTCATGTACAGCGAGATGGCAGCGAGGAACGTGGCCGCGACGAAGTAGGGCCGCAGGAATCGGGGAAAGCTCACACCGCTGCTGAGCATGGCGATCACCTCGCTGCGCCCCGCTAGTCGGCTCGTGAAGAGCAGCACGGCGAGGAAAATGAACAGGCCGCTGAAGAAGTTGCTGTAGTACAGCACGAAGTTCACGTAGTAGTCGATCGCGATCTCCTTTACGGTGGCGTTGCTCTCCGCGAAGTCCTCGGTTTTCTCGCTGATGTCGAACACCACGGCGATGGCCATGATCAGCACCAGCAGGAAGAAGAAGGTCCCGAGGAACTGCCGGATGATGTAGCGGTCGAGCGTTTTCAGCACGGGGTGAAGATGGGGAGCGGTTGTCAGTGGTCGGTTGTCGGTTGCTGGTTGTCAGTTGTCAGGCTGCCGACGAGACCGGGGAATTTGGTCGCCAGGTCGACTGTCGCGCTCTTGTACCGCTACGCCGGACAACTGGCAACCGACAACAGGGCCGGACTTGCGGGTGTTCAACCGGTAACACGCGTCTTCACCATCGGCAACAACCTTGCCTTCCACTCGCTGAACGACCCGTCCAGGATCTTTTCCCGCGCCTCCTTCATCAACGAGACGTAGAACGCGAGGTTGTGGAGGCTGGCGATCTGGAGGCCGAGCATCTCGTTGGTAACGAAGAGATGCCGTACCAGGGCCTTGCTGTAGGCCTTGTCCACCCAGCAGGTGCCGCCCGGGTCGAGCGGGCCGTGGTCATCTGCCCAGCACTTGTTCTTGATCTGCACCACGCCGTTCCGGGTGAAGAGCATGCCGTTGCGGCCGTTGCGCGTCGGCATCACGCAGTCGAACATGTCGATGCCGAGGGCCATGTTCTCCAGGAGGTTCCACGGGGTGCCCACGCCCATCAGGTAGCGCGGTCTGTCCTTCGGCAGGATGTCGCAGCACAACTCGGCCATGGCATACATCTCCTCCTCGGGTTCACCCACGCTGAGGCCGCCGATCGCGTTGCCGTAGGAGTCCTGCTTCGCGATGTACTCGCTGCTCTGCTTGCGCAATTCCGGGAACGTGCTGCCCTGAACGATGGGGAAGAGCGCCTGTTCGTAGCCGTACTTCGGTTCCGTCGAGTTGAATCGCGTGGAACAACGGTCCAGCCAGCGGTGCGTGCGGTGCATGCTGTCGGTGGCATACTTGACGTCGCAGGGCCACGGTGTGCACTCATCAAAAGCCATGATGATGTCCGCGCCGATGCTGCGCTGGATGTCCATCACGCTTTCCGGCGTGAAGAGATGACGGCTGCCGTCGATGTGGCTCTGGAACTTCACGCCTTCCTCGGTGATCTTGCGGATGTCGCTGAGCGAATGCACCTGGAACCCGCCGCTGTCCGTCAGGATGGGCCGGTCCCAGCCGTTGAATTTGTGCAACCCGCCGGCGTGCTCCAGCACCTCCGTTCCCGGTCGCAGGTACAGGTGGTAGGTGTTGCTGAGCATGATCGGCGCACCGATGTCCTCCCGCAACTCACGCATATGCACCGCCTTCACCGCGCCGAGCGTTCCCACCGGCATGAACACGGGCGTGGGCACGATGCCGTGGTCCGTGTGTAATTCACCCGCACGGGCCTTGCTTTTGGGGTCGGTGGTGAGGAGGTCGAACTTCATCGGGGGCCGCGAAAGTAGGATCGGCCGCCGGTGGACGCCGGTGATGGTGTCCTCCGCTCGGTAGCTCAGTTGGTAAAGCCTCTGCCTTATACGCAGGAAGTCGCAGGTGCGAGTCCTGCCGGGGCTACAACCCGCCTGTTCATAACTGCCGCCCCGTTCCGCCCCCTGCGGAAGCCCCCCCGATAGCTTCGCCCCACTACCCCCGACGTACCGGGGCCCTTCGTGTTCGCCCTCCTTGCACCTTACATCTTCTACACGCTCATCGGGGCGTTGGTCATCGGGGCCTTCTTCCACTTCGTGATCTTCAGCCGGTTGGCGTTCAAGCACCCGAAGGTGGAGCCCGACCGGTCGCTGCCGGTGAGCATCGTGGTCTGTGCGCGGAACGAGAGCAATTCCTTGCAGCAGCTCATTCCGCTGCTGATGGACCAGGACCACCAGGACTTCGAGGTGGTGGTAGTGAACGATCGCAGCGACGACGATACCTGGGAGATCCTGCAGTGGATGAAGCCCAACTATCCGAAGCTCCGCCCGGTGAATATCCAGGCGGACGAGAAGTTCAGTTACGGGAAGAAGATCGCCCTCGGCGTGGGCATCCGCAGTGCGAAGAACCAGCACGTGCTGCTCACGGACGCGGATTGCATGCCGGTGGGCCGCGATTGGGTGAGCACCATGTGTGCCGGCTTCGCGAACGGCAAGAAGGTGGTGATCGGGTTCAGCCCGTACGAGAAAACGGGTGGACTCACCAACCTTGTCGAGCGCTTCGATGGCATGAGCAAGGCTGTGCAGTACATCAGCTTCGCCCAGGCGGGCTTCCCGTACATGGGCGTGGGGCGCAACCTGGGCTACACGCAGGACACCTTCCTCGGTGCGAAGGGATCGCGCAAGCACGCCGCGCTCATGAGCGGCGACGATGATCTGTTCATCAACGAGGTCGCCCGCGCGAAGAATACCGCCGCCGTCGCCGATGGCCGCTCGTTCATGACCACGCGCGGCACACCGGACCTGGCCACATGGATCCGTCGCAAGCGCCGCCACTACACCACCGCACGGTTCTACCGCTTCGGCCATCAAGTGCTGCTCACGCTGCTGCCGTTCGCGCGGCTCCTGGTGTGGGCAACGGTGGTCTGCCTCCTGCTCAGCGGTCACCCGCTCCAGGCATTGATCGGTGTCGCGCTCGAACTGCTCGTATTCCTGCCGATCCGCATGCTGGCGATGCATCGCCTCGGTGCGGGCGGCGTCATCTGGCTCACACTCCCCCTCGAATGGCTGTTCCTACTTTTGGAGCCGGCGCTGTACGTCAGCACGCTCCTGATAAAACCACGGCGATGGAAGTAAGCGAGAACCTCAGCGAGAAAGCGGTCTACGACCTCGCCCTTGTGCGCCGCGCGGTGGACAAGAAGGATCAGAAGGCCTACGCCGAACTGATGTCCCGCTACCGCGATTCGATCTACTTCATGTTGTTGAAGATGATCAACAACAAGGACGACGCGGAGGATCTCACGATCGAGGCGTTCGGCAAGGCCTTCAATCGCCTTCACCAGTACACGCCGAACTATGCGTTCAGCACCTGGTTGTTCAAGATCGCGTCGAACAACTGCATCGACTGGATCCGCAAGCAGAAGAAGAAGCTCCTCAGCATCGACGCGCCCATCGGCACGGATGACGGTGACGAGATGCACATCGAGCTGAAGGGCCACGGCCCCGATCCCGCCGATGTGGCCATCCGCAACCAGAAGAACGCCGTGATGCGCGAGGTCGTGGACAAGCTGAAGCCGCGCTACCGCCAGTTGGTGGAACTGCGCTACTACCAGGAGTACAGCTACGAAGAGATCGCACAGGAACTGGATCTCCCGCTCGGTACGGTGAAGGCCCAGCTCTTCCGCGCGCGCGAATTCCTGATGAACCTGCTCGACCACCGCAAGGACACGATCTGACGATGCTGGGGCACAGGCTTCCAGCCTGTGAAGAAGACCGCGGGGGCACAGGCTTCCAGCCTGTGAAGAGGATGCACCGTCCAGCTGCCAGCAAGATGAGCAAGAAGCAATGACCGGTCTGGAACTCCTCCTCAGGTACTTCCCTGACCTGTCACACGAACAGCGCGAGCACTTCTCCGCGCTTGGCCGGCTCTACCGCGAATGGAACGAGCGCGTCAACCTCATTTCCCGCAAGGACATCGAGCACTTGTACGAGCGCCACATCCTGCACTCGCTGGGCATCGCCAAGGTGTACACCTTCAAACCGGGTGAACGCATCATCGATGTGGGCACCGGCGGGGGCTTTCCGCTCGTCCCGCTGGCCATCAGGTTCCCGGAAAGCACCTTCCACGGCATCGACGGCATCGGCAAGAAGATCATGGCCGTGAAGGGCGTGATCGAAGGGCTCGGCCTCACCAACTGCACAGCGGAGCAGGTGCGCAGCGAAGACCACAAGCTCCGTTACGACATCATCATCAGCCGGGCGGTCACCACGCTGCCGGAGTTCATACGCGCCACGAAACATCTGGTGGTGACGGGGCAGGGGCGCATGCTCTACCTGAAGGGCGGCGACATCATGGACGAGATCGCTCCGGTGCGCGATCGCGTGCGTGTCCACCACTTGCGAGAGTTCTTCACCGAGGAGTTCTTCGAGACGAAGAAGGTGGTGGAAGTTGCGATGTGACTGTTCGCCTCAGGCCTCTGTGAGTTGCGTCCTGCTCAGGTTGAAGTACAACCCACCAGCGTCCGCGATGAGCTCATCGTGTGGCCCGCTCTGCACGACCATGCCCTTATCCAGTACGAGGATCCGATCCGCATTGCGCACCGTGCTCAAGCGATGCGCGATCACGATGCTCGTGCGGCCCTTCATCAGCTTGTCCAGGGCGTCCTGCACCAGTTTCTCGCTGGCCGTATCCAGCGCGCTGGTCGCTTCGTCCAGTATGAGGATCGCGGGATCCTTCAGCACGGCCCGTGCGATGGCGATGCGTTGGCGCTGCCCGCCGCTCAATTGGATGCCGCGCTCACCGACCACGGTATCGTAGCCTTCGGGGAACGAGGCGATGAACTCGTGCGCGTTGGCTTTGCGGGCGGCGTCCTCGATCTCTGCCTGTGAGGCTCCTGGCTTCCCGTAGGCGATGTTCTCACGGATGCTCCCACCGAACAACAGCACCTCCTGCGGCACGATGCTCATGCGCTCACGCAGGGAGCTCAGGTCGTACTCGCGCGCATCGCGCCCATCGACCGTGATGCGGCCTTGCACCGGGTCGTAGAAGCGCAGGACGAGTGAAGCGATGGTGCTTTTGCCTGCACCGCTGGGGCCGACGAGCGCCACGCGTTCACCCGGCTGGACCGTGAAGTCGGCATCATGGAGCACCGGCACATCGGAGCGCGTCGCATAGTGGAAGCCGACATGTTCGAAGCGGATGGCTCCCTGTATGTCAACGGTCTTCTTCTGCTGGGAAAGATCGATCGCTTCGCTCTTTTCCTCCTGGATGTCGAGCAGGCGTTCGGTCGCGCCGATGGCCTGCAGGAGCGAGGTGACCAGTTCGGGTATGCCCCCGATGCTCGCGCCGATCATGATGGATAACCCGATGAAGGAGGTGATGTCGCCGAATTCAAGGTTTCCCTGCGCCTTCAGGTGTACCGCTCGCCAGACGATGAAGACCACCACCCCGAACATGCAGAAGATGATGAAGCTCACGAAGGCGCCACGCCAACGCACGCTCTTGAGCGCCGATGCGCGCACCTTGCGCACGCCTTGATCGTAGCGCGCTGCTTCCCAGGCTTCGTTGGCGAAGGCCTTCACGTTCACGATGCCCTGGAGGGTCTCATCCACGATCACGTTGGTATCCGCCACCTGATCCTGGACCTGTTTGCCGAGTTTGCGGATGTAACGTCCGAACACGACGGCCACGAGGGCCACCACGGGCAGGGTGAACAGCATGGTCAACGTGAGCTGCCCGCTCACATGAACCAGCAGGAACAGTCCGGTCGCGATCACGACGAACTGCCGTAGGAATTCCGCGAGCACCGTACTGAGACTTTCCTGCAGCAGCGAAACATCCGCGCTGATGCGGCTGTTCAGCTCTCCCACGCGGCGCTGCGCGAAGAAGGTCATCGGCAGGGTGAGCAGATGCCGGTACGTGTCGTTGCGCAGGTCGGCCAGCGCGTGTGCTGTAACGTGTCCGAAGGTGAGTATGCGGAGAAAGCCGAAGAGCGCCTGTGCGGCGAAGACCAGGATGAGCAACTTGGCGATCGAGTCGATGTTGGTAAGGTCCGTGATCGGCGCCTCGAGGAATCCGGTGAGCGCACGCGCATCAACGAGCTTGCCGAGCAGGAAAGGGAAAGCCACGCTCAACAGGCTGGTGAAGAGGAGGAAGATCATGCCCAGGGCGTAGATCCACCGGTAGGGCTTCAGATACCGGAAGATGCGCAGCGCCTTCCGGAGCGTCGCCTTGGTCAGCTTCGCCTTCGGGGCATCGTGTTGGTTGAAGCGCTTCGCCATCCGCTATCGGGGCGCGAAGTAACAGCGGCCGAGCGTCACGACACGGTCAGTCGCGGAGCTCAGCCATGGATCGCGACCATGCGGTCGGCGATATGGTCGAAGAGGTTCTTCAGCGGATTTTCGACCATCATCTTGATGAAGGGGTTCAGGTCCGCCTCGAAGACCTGGTAGGCCTGCGTGGAACCGTTCGAACCCTTGAGATGCACGTCCAGCGTGAACGGGAACGGCGACCGGTCCGTGCTTTTCAAGCGGAGATGGTCGGGCGGCGTGCCGCCGTCGAGTTGCAGGCCTATCGTAGCGGCGCCGGCCACTTTGAAGGAACAGGATGTGCCATCGCTCTTCCATTCGCTGATGCGCTCCTGCGGCAGCAGCTGCTGGAAGTTGTTCATGTCCTGCAGGAAGGTGTACACGTCCTGCGGTGGACGTGCGATGTCCACGTGCTTGCTCTCGATCCTCGTCATCTAGTTGGTCGCCGAAGCCTCCGGCAGGGGTGATGCGCTCGTGCGCTCGTTCGCTGAGCGGCCCCAATTGGCGGGATCTTTCCGCCACTCGTTGAGGTTCAGCATGTCCTTTTCGGTGATGTAGCTGTCGTGCATCGCCTGGTCCAGCAGCACGCTGTAGTTGGTCAATGACTTCAGCTTCACTTTCTCCTGCTCGAAGCTCTTCACGGCCTCATCGAAGCCATAGGTGAAAATGCTCACCATGCCTTTCACTTCACATCCTTCATCACGGAGCGCGTGAACAGCGGCGAGGCTGCTCTTGCCCGTACTCACCAGGTCCTCCACCACAACGACACTGCGACCCGTCGTCAGGTCGCCCTCCACCTGGTTCTTCATGCCGTGCTCCTTGGCCGCGCTGCGCACGTAGACGAAGGGTAGGCCCAGGTCATGCGCGACCAGCGCACCGTGGGCGATCCCGCCCGTGGCCACACCGGCGATCATGTCCGGCCGGCCGAACTCCAGGTTGATCGCCTGCACGAACTGCTGGCGGATGAAGGTGCGCACGGCTGGATAGGAAAGGGTCTTGCGATTGTCGCAATAGATCGGGCTCTTCCAGCCACTGGCCCATGTGAAGGGCTTCTTCGGGCTCAGCTTCACAGCCTTGATCTGCAAGAGGAATTCGGCGATCTTCAACGCCGGATCAAGACGCGCATCCATGCGGCGAAAGTATGAAGTCTGGATCGACGGAAAACCGTTGACGATCGTTGAACAACCCGATGCGCGGGATAGTTCTGAACACCTGTTGATCCGCGAGGTGCGCACGCGCGGAGACATCGCGGCTGCGTTGGCGGAATGGAAGTCAGCGCCGCATGTGGAAGCACTCGTCCTGTACGGTGATGACATCGAAGGGATCTGGGATCTGTTCAGCGGTCTGTACACGTTCGTGCAGGCGGCTGGCGGTTGCGTGACGGACGAGCGGAAGCGCTTGTTGATGATCCATCGCCTCGGCACATGGGACCTCCCGAAAGGGAAGGTGGACGAAGGCGAAGCGGTGGATGCCGGTGCGCTGCGCGAAGTGCGCGAGGAGTGCGGTCTGAAGCGTTTGGAACTCGTGAAGCGCCTGTGCGAGACCTGGCATACCTACGAGCGCAAGGGCAGGCAGCACCTTAAACGCACCGACTGGTACCTGATGCGCGGGACCAACGCCGAAGAGCTCGTCGCGCAAGGTGAAGAGGACATCACCGAAGTGCGGTGGATGGACGCGCGGGAAGTGGACGAGAGGAAGGCTGGTACCTATCCTTCACTGCGCAAGGTCATCGAGGCTTGGGAAGCGGCGGTGCGCTCTGAATGAAGCTTGGACCCTGCGCGGCTTGCCGCGCCATCACCTGGCGGCCGGCTTCGAATTTCATCTGTGTCATCTGCGCCATCTGCGGACGCCCTCCGCATTTCACCGCCTCGGCGGAGCCCCCTGATCCGGCCGCAACTTGTTCTCCTCATCCGCCTGCGTCTTGATGCGGTGGAAGATCGCCGCCATGCCATTGCTCGGCGGTGGGGCGGGTGCCTGTGCGATCGTGTTCCCGTTCAGCAGGAAGAAGGCGGGCACAGTCCGGATGCGCAGCAGATCCATGATGGTGGGGTCGTCGCCGCCGAAGTACCAGGGCCAATCGCGACCGGGGTGAGCCTTGACGTAGGTATCGAGGTCCTTCGTGTTCCTGTCCAGGCTGATGCCCACCATGTGCACGTAGGCGCCGTAGTCCTTGTGCAAGGTTTCCAGTGCGACGAGTTCCTGTTCGCAATAGGTGCACCAGCTCGCGGTGATCACCAGGCAGGTGGCATCGTGCAAGGAGGTGTCGATCCGTACCTGGTTTCCCTCCAGATCACGCAGCACGAGCGGGGGCAGCGTCCCACCTACGCGCATCGCGGTCAGGTCCCAGCGCATGTTAGCGGCGATGAGGCGGTCTTCGGGATGGGTTGACGAGGTGGACAAGCGTTCCAGAATGCGCAGGATCCCCGCGCGGTCGAAGAGCTTGCCTGGATATTGTGCGTACAGCTCGGACATCATCACGAGTTCGCACAGCGCATCGTCCTTCAGGAAGTCATGCTCGGAGAAGAGCTTTTTCACCGTGTCCGGCTCCGCAGCGCGGATCCAGGTGGTGAGCCCCTCTTCATGCGCGCGCAGCGGATAGCGCAGCAGATGCCCCTCGAAGAACGAGCCGACGAAACGCACGTACTCCGGTACGTCGTACAGTACGGGTCTGCCCTTCAGGTAGCGGTCGAACAGGTCGCGGTCGTTCACGCGGGGGCCGAAGCGCAGCCCGGCGATCCCGTATTCGAGGTTCTGCCAGAACCACGGATCCTTCACCTCGTTGTAGTAACCGCGCAACCTGCTCTCGAAACTGTCCACGCGGGCCGTGCTCCAGCTCGGCGTGATGAAGAGCGTGCCGGGGCGGGTAACGCTGTCGGTCGGTTGTGGCTTCTCACCCTTGCGCGCGATGTCCACGGCCTGCATGCCGGCCTGCTGGTCGGTGGCGAGGTCCTGAGCGATGAAATCGTCCAGCCGCTGGTTCAGATCCCCGATCAGCGCGTTGATGTCAAGCTTGTCCAGGTCTTTGAATTGCGGCATCACCACGGTCGTGCCGTTCAGGCTGCGCGGCGTGCCCGGTCGCGGCACCGGGAAGCCCATGCGGTACGTGCCGGGTCTCAGCCACAGGTCACAATTCACCGCACCGATGCGGATCGTCCCTTTCACCGTACCGCTCACCGCAGCATCGATCGTCGCGTTCCCTTGCGCATCGATCGTCGCCTGTCCGATCAGCTCGGTTCGCAGGGTGAACAGGTCGAGGTACCGGTACAACAGCGCGCGCTCTCCCTTGTAGCCCGGTGCATCCAATTCAACGCGGACGCTGGCTGCGATCAAGCCGGAGCACCACAAGACCAAGGTGGAGACGAAAACGGCTGTCCTCATGTGTGTGGTTCTATCCGTGTGCATCTGTGAGCATTGCGAGCGGAGCGCGGCAACGTGGCCCTTCTTCGGCGAGCGTACGCGAGCCGGATCCATCTGCGTTATCTGCGCCATCTGCGGATGAACCTCATCAGTGGACATCACGGCCGCACGGCCCCAGGAACGAACGCGGAAACGTCCGCTTTGTTGGCGATCAGCTCCCGCACGATGGTGCTGCTGATGTGGGCATGCTCCGGCAGGCTCGGCAGGAAGATGGTCTCCACCTTGGCCAGCGCGTGGTTCATCAATGCGATGCTGCGCTCGTTGCCGTGATCGGTGCTGTTGCGCAGCCCACGCACGATGTACTTCGCGTGGAGCCGCTTGCACAGGTCGGCGGTGAGCCCTTCGAAGGCCATGACCTCCACCTGCTTGTGGCCGACGAACGTGTCTTCGAGCCATTTCAAGCGCTGCTCCGGTGTGAACATGTACTTCTTCGTGGTGTTCACGCCCATGGCCATGACGATGCGGTCGAACAGGGGCAAGGCCCGTTCCACGATGCTCACATGCCCGATGGTCACGGGGTCGAACGACCCGGGGAAGACGGCGATGCGTTCGCTCATGCATTGGCCGCCGAACCCGGAGCGGATCCAAGGTCTTGCGAAGGCGGTGGTGTTGGTTTGAAAAAGCTGAAGTGGACGTTGCCATAGGGCCGATGGCGGTCGAACCAGGGGTCGGCGCTCATGTTCACGTCCTTCGGGTGCTCGATGATCAGCAGGCCTTCGGGGTCAAGGATGCCGGCCTCCCGCACCAAGGTAGGCAGCTGCTCCGTGCCTTCCAGGTTGAACGGGGGATCGGCGAAGATGATGTCGTAGGTGGCGCGATGACCTTTCACGAAGGTGAACGCGTCCGCTTTCACATGATGCCAGTTGCTCGCCTGCAGTGTGCGCGCCGCGCCCTGGAGGTGGCTGAAGAGCTCGCGGTCCTGTTCCACGCTGATCACTTCCTCCGCTTCGCGGCTCAGGAATTCGAGCGAGATGCTGCCCGTGCCCGCGAAGAGATCCAACACACGGATGCCCTCCAACGGCACGGTATGTTGAAGGATGTTGAAGAGGCCCTCCTTCGCGAAATCGGTCGTGGGTCGCGCCATCGTGCTCTTGGGCGGATGGATCCTCCGGCCTTTGTATTTGCCGCCTACGATGCGCATGCGAACTGTTCCAGCAGAGCGCCGAAATGGTGAGGCGTCGGGATGTTCAACCCGGTCAAGCGACGGTCGTCAAGCGCAAGGAGCGGACCCATGTCCGGGAGGTAGCGGGCCAGCAGCTCTTCATCCGCAGTGCTGAGGTGGGTGCCGCAGATCAGGCCGCGCGCCTCATCGGGACGCGCACCGCATTGTTCCAGCGCGAAGAGGGTGTAGTAGAGCACGTCTTCGGCCGTGGCCGCGTGGAACGTATTGCTCAACAGCAGCCGGTGCTCGTGCGTGATGGCCAGATCCAGGCGCTTCGCGGAGCGATGGATGAGGACCGTGACCTTGCCCGTGCTCCGGGCCATGGAGCCATGCACGAGCACGGCCTGCAAAGGCAGGGAGCGCGCATGAGGGAAGCGGGTGACCAGGCGGTGCTCGGCCTGCTCGTCGTGCAGGTACACGCATCGCGCCCCGAGCGCACCGATGGGTTCATCGCGGAGCAGGCCAGTGGGCAGATGGCCGTGCACCATCTTCAGGTGGCGCATTTCGCTGCCGGGAGCCAGCGCGTTCTCCGGCACCAGTGTGCTGATCTCCGGCAACGCCGTGAAGGACACGCTGATGGGACGTCGGGGCAGGTGTCCCTCATCGGGCAGTCCCAGGCCGTGGTCGGAGCTGATCGCCACGCAACGGCCCGTGGTCACTTCGTGCACGCACCAGGCGTTCATTTCGGTGGAAGCCCACACGCTCAGGTGCCACGCGCGTTCCCTGGTGGCGTCGTAGCCGGTGGCGAATATCGAGGTGCGCATATGGGGGCGCAAAGGAACGAACTCCGGACCGCCGGGCTTAGCCCGGCCTTTAGCATGACACGACATTTCTCCCCGAAAGCCATACAGGATCGCCGGACCCGTCCTGCCACTCGTGCGTTGCCACCCTTGCGTTCTATCGCCGAAGGATCCAGCACGGGCGAACAGCGCGGGCGTGTGCGGGTTACGTCCGTGGCGCATCAGACGATCATACATTGACCCACCACCGATCGACGGTTTCCCCATCATGTCCTCGCTCACCGAAAGCCTGCTCGCGACGTTGGTGCATGAGCCGACCCCGGGTCAACACAAGGCCATCGATGCGCTGGACCGGTTGTTGATCACGCCGAAGGAACGGGCTACGTTGATCCTGAAAGGCTATGCGGGCACGGGCAAGACCACGCTCGTTGGTGCGCTGGTGAAGGTCCTCGCGCGTGAGCGCCGGAAGGTCGTCCTGCTCGCGCCCACCGGTCGCGCGGCCAAGGTGCTCAGCGCCTACGCGCAGGCCGAGGCGAGCACGATCCACCGCCGCATCTACACCATGGGTGATGACGAGGATTACGGCGGCGGCATGAGCGTGAAGCCGAACAAGGACGCCGGCGCGCTCTTCGTGGTGGACGAGGCCAGCATGATCGGCAGCGGCCGTGGCGAAGGTTCCTTCGGCGACCGCGACCTGCTCAACGACCTCTTCGAGCATGTCTTCAGCGCGCGGGGATGCAAGCTGTTGTTGATCGGTGATCCGGCGCAGCTGCCGCCCGTTGGAAGTGACCACAGCCCTGCGCTCGTGGTGAAGGACCTCGCGGAGCATGGCCTTGTCGCCGGCAGCGTCGAACTCACCGACGTCGTTCGTCAGGCGGAGGATTCCGGCATCCTGGTGAACGCCACCGCGTTGCGCCACACGTTGGCGATCATGCCGGCGGAAGCTCCCAAGGAGGGTGAGAAACCTGAGGTCATCCCGACGTTCGACACGTCGTTCGCCGACGTCCAGCGCATCGAAGGGCTCGACCTGCAGGATGCCTTGGAGGAAGCCTATGGCCGCCACGGCGATGACGAGGTCTGCTTGATCTGCCGTTCCAACAAGCGGGCTTACCAATACAGCCAGCAGGTGCGCGCGCGCATCCACGGCTTCGATGAGGAGCTCATGGCCAACGACCGCTTGATGGTGGTGAAGAACAACTACTTCTGGGCAGGTGAGAACGGCAAAAAAGAACTGATCGCCAACGGTGAGCAGATGCTGGTGAAGCGCATGAAAGGGGTGGAGGAGAAGTACGGCCTGCGCTTCGCGGATCTCGAAGTGAGCTGGTGGAACGGCGCGGAAGAACGCGAGATGGACGTGAAGGTGATCGTGGACGTGCTCGCCGCCGAGGGCCCCGCATTGCCCGGCCCGCGCATGAAGATGCTCTCACAGAGCGTGCTCGCGAACATCCTCGCCAAGAGCAAGGGCGAACGTTTCCGTCTGCTGAAGCACGACCCTTACGCGAACGCCTTGCAGGTGAAGTACGCCTACGCCGTCACCTGCCACAAGGCGCAGGGCGGCCAGTGGAAAAGCGTCTTCGTGGATCAGGGCTATGTCACCGAAGAGATGATCGACCGGGAGTACGTACGCTGGTTGTACACGGCGGTCACGCGGGCGAGCGAGAAACTGTACTTGTTGAATTTCCATCCGAGGTTCTATGGGGATATGGAGGAGTGAACGTGTCATCGAGCCGGTCGTGCTACCGAGTGGGATCACGTCCGGAGACGTTCGTGCATGAATGAAGTGCATGCGTTGCCTAGTTTCGATGTACCAAAGGCAAAGCACATGGATCGCATCATCGGGAGATTTCAGGCGCGAGTGACCCGCCTTATGGGCAGTGCCAACGGAACGGGCGGAACACTCGCGCCAGCCACGGGGCTCGTGCCCGGTTTGTACGTGGCCGTTCTGAACGGCGAAGAACTTCGGATTGGTTCGTTCAAATTCGAACTGGCCCGGTAAGCTATGGAAGTCCGCGAACAACTCGCGTGCATTGTGCTGGTGCATGGCTCTCTCTGCGGAGCGGGCCATGCGCTGGCGCAAGGCTTCAATAAGCGTTTCGACGTTTTGGGCCAGTCCTTGTATCAAGTAGGATATTCCATTGAACGCAACGAAGACAACTATATCGTTTTGGGTGCAACCGCTTGTGTCACCTCCGATAGTCTCTACTACAACCCGCTAATCTTTTCGCTCCTAGTGAACCCCGTTGGGGCAATCCTTGCTTCAGATACCCTCGTGTACCCAGCACATGCTGTATATCCTGGTTCTTGGAATTGTATGACACCGCAAAGACAAGGGGGGTTCGTTGCGGGGGGGGGCACGGTGTCGCAGGCGGAGGTGAACCGCCACGCTCTGTGGCTCATTGATTCCGACGGCATCATCGCACTTGCGGCAGAATACGGAGGCGAGGGCACATTCAGCACCACCCGCCAAGCCATCGAATGCAAGAACGGCGACTTTCTGCTGGTCGGTGAATCTGAATCGCAGGGTACTCCGGATGCGTCTTTGATCCGCACCGACAGCATGGGCGGCCTGCTCTGGAGCCGCACCTATGGCAGCGACCTCCAAGACCGGGCGTTCTACGTGGACACCACGGCGGATGATGGTTTCTTTTTCAGTGGCCAGTACGGGTACACACCCAACGTATACGGCAGGAAGTGGGTGGTCCGAGTAGATGCCGACGGCGATACACTCTGGCAGCGGATCTGGGGTGGGGAGTTGGGCAACGACGGTGCACGCCTTACCACCAAAGCGAACGGAAATCCTTTGATATCCGGCCCAACAAGGCTCGTGGAGAACGGTGCACAGTTCTGCTATCAGGCTGAGTTGGATGCCAGCGATGGCGGTCTGCTCTGGGAACGGCGTTATGAGAACATGGGCAATGACATGCAACTGCTCATCGCCAAGGAGGTGGCGCCCGGTGCGGGTCATGTGGGCGTGGGCTGGGTGACCGACAACCAGGATGGCCACTACTACAGCGTGATGTTGCGAACCGCGGACAACGGCGACAGCCTATGGATGCGAACGTTCGTCTTTCAAGACACGGTGTTGTCCATCGGCCAGGGCTTACTGAATGACGTGGTACCGACTTTGGATGGCGGTTTCATCGCTTGCGGCACGGCCTATAACGAGCTGGGCACGCCCTATCCTCCAGGATACTCGCAGGATATTTGGGTAGTGAAAGTGGACAGCCTTGGCTGCATAGAGCCTGGCTGCAACATCCCCATGGGCATCACCACGCAGATCACCAACATGGGCTATGCGCTCAATGTGTACCCCAACCCGGTGAGTGACCAACTGCATGTAGGCATCAACCTGCCTGCGCGCTTCAGAACCGAAGGGCCGCTGAACCTTTCCGTCGTGGGCATGGACGGCAAGCTGGTCCGGCAGGAGGTCGTGCCCACGAGCCAACCGAATGAGCTGGTGCTGGATGTGACAGGTCTGGCGCCCGGTACCTACACCGTTCACCTGAGCGATGCGCACACCTGGATCGCTGGGCAGAAGTTCGTCGTGGAATAAGAGGGGCAGGCTTCTTCAGCCTCCCCACACCTTCACCTCTCTCACCTCCACCGGGCTCGCCAGGCTCACCAAGTGGTCCGCCCCCACATGCCAGGTGTGCACGTGGTACTCCGGCGCGGCCATGGCAACGAACGCCTCGTGCGCGATCACCATCGTGTTCCGCTCGCCGTCCACGCGCAGGCTGCGCAGGTCGTCCATGATGCCTACCCCGCTGGCTTTGAGCACGGCCTCCTTGCGGGTCCAGTACTCCAGGAAGCGCCGTTTGGCATCGGGTCCGGCGGCCGCGATCAGCTTGATCTCGGGCGGCGTGAAATAGTGTTCGCTCACCGCGTCGTGGTCGACCACGCGGTGCATGGTCTCGATGTCGGCGCCGATCTCCGATCCGGTCGCGAACGCCACCAGGATCGCATCCTTGGTATCGCTGAAGCTGAAGCGGAGATCCTTGCGCTCGAGGTAGGGCTTGCCGAATTCACCGCGGGCCATGCGCACCAACGAACCGTCGCGCTTGAGGTAGTTCCCGAGCAACGAGCGCAACAAGCCGTGCCCGAGGATGAAACGCTCCCGGTCGGTCTCGAAGCGGAAGCGTTCCGAACGCTCCCGTTCAGCCGGGTCGAGCAGTTCCTGCAGCGCGGCGTGCCGTGGGCGCAGGGAGTCGAGTGTGGCGTACCAGATGTGTACGGTACCGGCGGTCGGCGCCGCCACGGGTACGGGGTGGGCGGGCCGCAGGTCACCTACCGGCGGGCAGTGGACCACGAGCGTGCGGGGCGAAGGGTCGGACATCGGGACCGGTCGATCAGGATACGATGCGGATCAACGGCCTCCGCTGCGATCGCCTGCACATTCACCGGCCCACATGTGTGGTGCGTTCGCGGTGATACGCTTCGATGGCGCGTTTCAGCTCTTCGGCGATGAGGGCTACGTGGGGCTCCTTGATCATGTTGTAGTGGTTGCCGGACACCGCACGCACGTTCACACCGCCACGTGCCAGCCCAGCCCAGCCCATGTCCGGCGGTCCACTGCTGTCCGCGGTGCGCAGCAGCGTGATATGCCCGCCATAAGGGATCACTTCATACTCACTGATGGCCCGGTTGTAGGTATCGATGATGTACGTGTGCCGGAGCTTCACCGGCAGGTCGTGACCCCGTTCGAAGAAGAACCGGGCCATGCGCCTCACCACACCGGCCTTGAGCGGCAGATGCAACGGGGCTTCGCGTTTGGATACCGCGATGTACTCCTTCGGATCGTACGTGTCGAAGAGGACCAGTACCGGTACATCCTCCCCGGCCTTCATCAGCTGCTGCGCGATCTCGTAGGCGATGATGCCACCGAACGAGTATCCGCTCAACTGGTAAGGCCCATGCGGCTGCACCATGCGGATCTCCCGGATGAACTGCTCGGCCATGGTCTCTACGGTGGTCAGGCGGATGGGCTTGCCATCCTCCCCCTGGTGGGAGATCGCGTAGAACGGCTGATCAGGACCCAGGTATTTCGGCAGGAAGTTGTTGCCTTCATCGCCATGCACGCAGAAGAGGGGTAGCCGTTCGCCTTCGGGCTGCACGGGGACCAGATGCGTGAAAGCGGGGAGCGCCTTCTTCTCCTGGATCAGCTCGGCCATGAGCGCGATCGTCGGTGCGACGAAGAGGTTCTTCAGCGGGATCGCCTTGTTGAAGCGCTGCTCCACGCGCGTGAGCAGCTGTATGCCGGTGAGCGAGTGGCCGCCGACGTCGAAGAAATTATCGTGTACACCAACGTTATCGATGCCGAGCACGGAACCCCAGATGGTCGCGAGTTCCTTCTCCACCTCGGTGCGGGGCGCCACATGCTTGGCCCGGAGAACAGGCGCCGTATGGTCCGGTTTCGGCAGCGCTTTGCGGTCCACCTTACCGCTCTGGTTGAGCGGGAATGACGGCAGGACCACGAAGGCCGACGGTATCATGTGCTCCGGCAGGGTCAGTCGCAGATGCTCACGCACGTCCTTGACCAGCTCTTCGTGCGGCAACGCGTTGTCCTTGGGCACCAGGTAGGCCACGAGCTGTTTGTCACCGGGCACATCCTCACGGCAGATCACCACACGGTCTTTCAACCTGCGCGTGGGATCCATGGCGTTCTCGATCTCGCCCAACTCGATGCGGAAGCCGCGGAGCTTCACCTGCGTGTCGGCCCTGCCAAGGAATTCGATGGTGCCGTCGTTGCGCCAACGAGCCAGGTCACCGGTGCGGTAAAGTCGCGCGCCGGGCCGGCCGCTGAAAGGGTCACTGACGAATTTCTCCGCGGTGAGATCGGGCCGTTCCCAGTAGCCCAGCGCGACGCCATCCCCGCCGGCATACAGTTCCCCGGCCACACCGATCGGCACAGGGCGCATGGCGGGATCCAGGATGTAGGCCTCCGTGTTCGCAATGGGTTTTCCGATAGGGACCGAGGCACCCAGTTGCGCTTCGTCATCCACGGAGTGACAGGTCACGATCACGCTGTTCTCGGTGGGGCCATAGGCGTTCACGAGCACGCCGGGGCCCAAGGTCCGCAGCACTTTCCGCGCATGCGCCGGGCTCATCGTATCCCCACCGGTCACCAGGTGTTTCAGCCCGCGCAGATCATCCAATTGTTCATCCACCAGCATGTTGAACAGTCCGGTCGGAAAGAGTACGGTGGTCACCTTGTGCTTGCGAAGCACTTCGGCGACCTCGCGCAAGGTGGCTTTCTGCTGAGGCTGTATGACCAGGCGTGCGCCGTTCAGCAGCGCGCCCCAGATCTCGAAGGTGCTGGCATCGAAGCAGAGGTTGCCCATCTGCAGGAAGACCTGGTCCGCTGTGAAGGGCATGTAGTTCTGGTCCCTCACCAGGCGCACGACACCCCGGTGCGGAACGATCACCCCTTTCGGGTTCCCGGTACTACCGCTCGTGTACAGGATATACGCGGCGCTATCCGGTCCATGGCCGCGGGCCGGGGCCGGGCGGTCGGCGAACTCCCCGTCTTCAGCAGAGCCAACGGCGTCCAGCAGGATGGCACGGTCAGTACATGCGACGAGCTGGGGAAGCAGGTGCTTGTGCGTGAGCATGTATCTGGGCTTCGCATCCTCCAGCATGTATCGGATCCGCTCCTCGGGATAGGAGAGGTCGAAAGGCACGTAGCACCCGCCGGCTCTCAACACCGCGAGCATGGCCGTTTGCGTGGCGATGGACCGGTCCAGGCAGATGCCCACGGGATCTCCTTGCTTCAAGCCCCGGGCCGCAAGTTCCGCAGCGAGCGTGTCAACGAGCTTGCGCAAGCGGGCATACGTGATGCGTTGGTCGTTGATCTCCACCGCGATGCTGTCCGGATACCGGTCGCACATGCGTTCGAACAGCGCATCCATCGCTTCATGGGGATACGGCGATAGACCGCCGTTCCAACCTTTCGGTGGCAGCGGAGCGTCCTTGTCCAATGGCGCTGGGGAGACCAGTGCGGCGATGCGTTGGGAGGGGGCCGCATGGGCGCGTTCGATGATGCCTTGCAGATCCCGCATCCAGCCCCGCACCGTCTGCTCATTGAACAGATCCGTGTTGTAGCTCCACTCGAGGGTGAGGTGCTTCTCGGATCCCGTCGCGTTCAGGAACAGCTCGAAATTCTCGTACCGGCGTGGGTTGCTGATGAAGCGGTGCGTGAGGCCCGCGAAGGCCACGCCGTCGTCCATGTTCATGTCCACATTGAACACGGCCGGTACCAAGGGCACACGTCCTGCCTCACGCGGCACGTTCAGTTTCCTTACGAGGGTGCCGAAGGTGTACTTCTGGTTATCGCTCGCGTCGAGCACGGCGCTTCGGCGTTCTTTCAGGTGCTCTACGAACGGACGGTCCTCGTCGATGCGGCTGCGCAGGGCGAGCAGGTTCACGCAATGCCCCACGAGCTGCTTCATGGCGAAGTCGTTCTGCCCGGCCGCCGGCAGCCCCACCACCACGTCGGTCTGTCCGGTGATGTGGTGGATGAGCATCTCGAAGCACGTCAGCAACGTTGTGACCAGGCTGGCCCCGCTGCGCGTGGCGAGTTCCTTCAGTTTGCGTGTGAGCTCGGCATCCAGTTCGATATCGATCCGGTGGCCGCTGTAGGTCTTCATCCGCGGACGTGGCTTGTCCGTGGGCAGGTCAAGGCGTGGTGTGGTGCCGTTGAACTGCTCCAGCCAGAAGCGCTCGGTGCGGACATGATCCTCGCTCCTGGAATGGTCGATCACCGCCAGCGCGAAATCGCTGAAGGGGACCGCTTCCTCCAATGGGGCGTTGCTGTAAAGCTTGCTGATGTCCGCCATCATGATACCCAGGCTCCAGCCGTCCACGAGCACATGGTGACCGGTCAGGCGCAACTGATGCTCCTCCTGGCCCAGCTTGATCAGGAGCGCACGGAACACCGGACCGTTCAGCAGGTCGAACGGCGAGGTCATGTCCTTCGCGGCGATCGCCTCGAGCCGCTGTGAGCGCTGCTGCTGGGGGATGTCGGAGAGGTCGATGAGTTCCAGGCGGATGTCCGTTCGATCATGAACGACCACCCGGGTGCCATCAGAACTCATGCAACCACGCAACGCTTCATGCCTTTGCACGAGGCGAGCGATGCTTTGTTCCAGCGCCGTGACATCCAGCGCGCCCTTCAATTCGAGCGAAACGGATTCGTTGTATGCGCAGGAGGCCTCCTTGCCCATCTGCGAGGCGATGAACACCTCGCGTTGCGCTTCCGTGCTGGGAACGGTCCGCTCGATGGCCTCACCGACGAACGGGTCGAAGTCCACCGGAGCGTACTTGATCTCGGGAATGAATTTCTCCATTACTGGCGTATGGGAAGATGATCGGTGATGTATGGCTCAGTCTTCGTCCTCGTTCGTCAGCATGAGGTATTTGCCCTTCCGCTGCGGGTCCGGGATGAACCACGCGGGATCGCCCTTGCCGGTGCGTCCCAACCGGGCGTTCGGAACGGGCGGTTCGCTCGCCTTGATCACGCGTTCGCGCAGCTTGCGTGTCTGTCCGTTCAGCACGCGGTTCACGCGTTCGACCGGATAGGTGCGCTCGGGCATGAAGCCGGAAGCACGGAGTTCGATGCAGGTCTTCTCCACCGTCGCGATGATCTTCTCGACATCCTCCTTCGTGTGCGCGGTGGTGAGGAAGTGCGGGAAGTCGAGCACATGCACGCCGTGATAGCGCATGAGCAGGAAGAAGAGCTCGGTGTAGTTGACGCTTTCGTCGTACTTCGTCTTGAAAGCGCTACCGAAGGTGACCCATCGGTAGGGGAGCACGTACTTGTCGAAGAGCCCGTTGACGCGGTCCACCATGCCTTCGGTAAGGTCATTGAGGCGCTCCTGCAGGGCGGGTCCCTGCTCTTTCATGTGAACGAGTACGGCCTTCATCGCGGCGAGCGTGAGCGGGTGCCGAACGAACGTGCCGGCGAAGTAGGTCACCCCGGCAGGAGGAACACTGTCGTCGCCGAACTGCCAGTGGCCACCATCCAGGGCGTCCATCCATTCGCTCTTGCCGATCATCGCGCCGATGGGCATGCCACCGCCGATCACCTTGCCGTACGTGCCGATGTCAGCCTGGATCCCGAACAGGCCTTGCGCGCCGTTCGGATGCATGCGGAAGCCGGTGATCACCTCATCGAAGATCAGCGCCGCGCCGTTCTCTTGTGTGATGCGGCGTACCTCGCGCAGGAAGTCCACCGGACGGAATTCCATGCGGCGGCTCTGCACCGGCTCGACCAATACCGCTGCGGCTTCATGGCAGCGTTGTTTGATGATCTCGAGGCTTTCGGGCGTACCGTAGTCCAGGATCAGCATGTTCTCCACGGCCTGTGGCATGATGCCGGGCGCGCCGGGATAGCTCTTCTTGCTCTTGCTGCCACGGATGATCACCTCATCGTTGATGCCGTGGTAGCTGCCGCTGAACGCGATGATCAGGCTGCGACCGGTCACCGTGCGGGCCATGCGCATGGCACCGAGTACGGCCTCGGATCCGGTATTGCACACCGCAGCGCGCTCGGCGCCGGTGAGGTCGCACAGCAGCTTCGAGACCTCTGCGGCCAGCGGATGCATCGGGCCTATCTCTATACCGGTATCGAGTTGCTTGTGGCAGGCTTCTTTGATGAAGTCCGGCATGTAGCCGAACATCGAGGAGCCGAATCCGCTCAAGATATCGATGTACTCGTTGCCGTCGATGTCCCACAGATGGCAGCCCTTGCTCTTGTACACCACCACCTGGTAAACGAGCTCCTTCGTCTGCGGCTTGAATCCGGTCACCACGCGCGGATCCGCCATGGGTTTGCGGTTCTCCTGCGTGAAGGCCTTGCTCTTGGCGGTCTTCGCCACGTATCGCTTCACGAAGGCATCGAACCACGCACGTTGCGGCGGCGTCATGTCGTCCACCTTCTCCTTGCTGATGCGGGCCTGGGCACCGAAGACCTTCTTCAGTTCCGGCGCATCCTCAAGAGCGCTCACCGGGACACCGGCATCCTTGCCGGTGGAGATCGTGCTCGTTGCCCCTGCCCCCGCTCCTTTCCAATGCGGCAGGATATGATCCGCCAGCTTGTCCAGGTTCGGAAGCTCCTCGTTCAACTGACGGAACGAGATCTTCACACCGAACTTCTTGCTCAGCGAGGTCGCGACCTGCGTGAGGAAGAGCGAATCGAGACCCATTTCGAGGAAGGTCTCCTCGTTGCTGGCTTCGGCGAGTTCCAAACCCGAGCTCTCTTCCAGCAGGTGCTTGACCTGCGCGATCAGCTGGTCCTTGGGGCTCAGGTTCGCGTCCACGGCTTCGGTGGACAGTGTGGCACTATCGTGTCCACTCTGTCCACCCGGAGAAACCTGTAGCGCAACTGGATCCACCCAGTGTCTGATCCTCTCAAAAGCATACGTGGGCAAGCTGATGCGCCGACGCTCCTCACGCTCGTAGAATTTGCCCCAATCGATGAGCACACCGCTCTGCCATAAGCCACCGATGGCCTTCAGCAGTTGTGCCAGCTCGTTGCCGTTGCCTGCGGAGTCACCCAGCGAGGGAACGGCCGCCTGCTTCTTGTTGTCGCTGCTCTGTTGACGAGCGAGCGTGGTGGCCGTCGTGCGTGGGCCGACTTCGAGCATCACCCTGTTCGCATCGCTCCAGGCGAACTTCACAGCCTGTGCGAAGCGCACTGTGGCGCGCAGGTGGTCGCTCCAGTACTTCGAGGAAGTAGCCTCTTCATCCTTCAGCCACTCAGCTGTCACCGTGCTCACGATCGGTATGCGAGGAGCGTTCAGCTTGACGCTCTCGACCACCTTCTTGTACGGTGCGACGATGGCGTCCATCATCGGGCTGTGGAAGGCGTGGCTGGTCACGAGCAGTTTGCAGGTGATGCCGTCCTTCTCCAGTTCTGCACTGAACTTCGCGATGGGCTCATGCGGGCCACTGACCACGCAGAGTTGCGGGCCATTGTTGGCGGCGATGCTGCATCCTTCGGGCAGCCGCTTCGCGATATCCTCTTCCGCTGCGCGCACGCTCAGCATGCTGCCACCGGGCAGTTCTTGCATCATGCGGCCGCGGTTCGCGACGAGCTTCACGGCATCCTCCAGCGAGAACACACCAGCGAGGCAGCCAGCGGCGAACTCACCGATGCTGTGGCCCATCATCGCATCAGGCGTGATGCCCCAGTGCATCCACAGCTTCGCGAGGCTGTAATGCATGGTGAAGAGCGAGGCCTGGGTATAGATGGTCTGCTTGAGCTGTTCGGCGGCCTTGTCCTCCTCACCGGCTCTCGGGAAGATGATGTCGCGGAGCGAGGTGCCGAACTCCTTGCTGAACAGGTCGCAGCACTGATCGAAGTGCTGCTTGAAGATGGGCTCGCTTTCACAGAGGTCACGGCCCATGTTCACGTACTGCGAACCCTGACCCGGGAACATGAAGACCACGCCGGGCGCGGCTTCGTGCAGTTCGCGCGTGCCGATCAGGTTGGTGTCCTTGTTGGCGATCGCTTCCATCAACTCGCCATGGCTTCCACCGACGATCAGTCGACGGTGCTTGAAGTGACGGCGACCCGCTTGCAGCGTGTAGGCGGCGTCGGCGAGCGTTGCGTTCGGGTGCGTTTCCAGCCAGGTGCGGAGGTTGTCCGTCATGGCATCCAGGCTCGACTTGCTTTTCGCGCTCAGTAGGAACAACTGTTTGCTGCGCGATGCACTGGAGGCTTCGATCACCGGTGGTTCCGCGAGGATCACGTGCGCGTTCGTGCCACCCACACCGAAGCTGGAGACACCCGCGATGCGCGGCGTCCCGGTGCGTGGCCAGGCGGTCGTGTCTTGCGCCACTCGGAACGGCGAGTTCGCGAAGTCGATCGCGGGATTCGGCTTCTCGAAACCGATACTCGCCGGGATCTTCTCCTGCTGCAACGCGAGCGCGGTCTTGATCACGCCCGCCGCACCCGCAGCGGCGGTCAGGTGGCCGATGTTCGACTTGATGGAGCCGATACCGCAATGCTGTCCGTTCTTCTGTCCACCGAAGGCGAGCGTCAGTGCTTCCACCTCGATGGGATCGCCGAGCGGGGTAGCCGTACCGTGCGCCTCCACGTAGGTGATCTGCGCGGGGGTCACCCCGGCATCGGCCTGCGCCATGGCGATCACTTCGGCCTGCCCACGTACACTGGGTGCGGTGAAACTGGCCTTGTCGCTGCCGTCGTTGTTGAGCGCGGCGCCTTTGATGGTGGCGTATATGTGATCCCTGTCGCGGATCGCATCGTCCAGGCGTTTCAACACGATGATACCGACACCATCGCTGAACGAGGTGCCTTTGCCTTGTGCGTCGAAGGTGCGCGTACTGCCATCGGGGCTGTACATACCGCCTTCGTTGTATACGATGCCGCTGTTGATCGGCGTGGTGATCGCGATACCACCGGCCAGCGCCATGTCGCACTCGCCATCTCGCAGCGCCTTGAACGCTTGCGCGATCGCCACGAGCGAGGTGCTGCACGCCGTGTGGATGCTCAAGGCAGGACCACGCAGGTCGAACTCGAACGCGAGCCGCGTGGCGATGTAGTCCTTCTCGTTCGCCGTCATCACCGCGAAGTCGCCGACCTGCTCGATGAGCTCGGGATGACCGATGACGTTGCGTGTGAAGTAGGTGTTGTTGCCCATGCCGGCGTACACACCGATGAGCCCTGCGAACTGTGCTGGATCGTACGCTGCATCCTCCAATGCACCCCAGGCCGTCTCAAGGAACACGCGTTGTTGCGGATCCATCAGCGCGGCCACTTTCGGGTTCACACCGAAGAAGCCGTGGTCGAACTTGTCGGCGTCGGTGATCACACCGCGCGCCTTCACATAGTATTCGTCGTTGCGCAGTTCAGCGGGCACGCTCGGGTCGATCTCCTCGGCGGTCCAAGTG